>KL569462.1:8828-16757 GCA_000715685.1 Streptomyces lilacinus | reverse complement strand
GGACCCCACCCCCACCCCCGCACCCCCCTCCGCCGAGGAGTCCATCCGGCGCTCGCGTCATCCCGAGCGCCCCGGTGTACGGGAGTTCCTGCGGGCGGCCGCCACCGACGTCACGCTCCTCAGCGGTACGGGCGCCGGTGAGCGCGACCCCGGGTTGCTGCTCGCCCTCGCCCGTGTCGACGGCACCCCGTGCGTGGTGCTCGGCCACGACCGGGGGACCCGTACCACCCCCTCCGCCAAGGGGCAGGCGCTGGGGCCCGCGGGGTTGCGGGCGGCGCGGCGGGGGATGCGGCTCGCGGCGGAGCTGGACCTTCCGCTGCTGTCCGTCGTGGACACGGCCGGGGCCGCGCTGTCGCGGGAGGCGGAGGAGGGCGGCCTCGCCGGCGAGATCGCGCGCTGCCTGGCCGACCTGGTCAACCTCCCCGCCCCGACGCTGTGTCTGCTGCTCGGTCAGGGCGCCGGCGGCGCCGCGCTCGCGCTGCTGCCGGCGGACCGGGTGGTGGCCGCGCGGCACGCCTGGCTCTCGCCCCTGCCGCCGGAGGGCGCCTCGGCGATCCTCTACCGGACGACGGACCGGGCGTACGAGATCGCCGAGCGGCAGGGCGTGCGCTCCGCCGACCTCCTGGCGAACGGGATC
Organism: Streptomyces lilacinus; assembly: GCA_000715685.1. Taxonomy (GTDB): domain Bacteria; phylum Actinomycetota; class Actinomycetes; order Streptomycetales; family Streptomycetaceae; genus Streptomyces; species Streptomyces lilacinus. The sequence continues at coordinate 16,120 of KL569462.1, read as the reverse complement.
GTGGACCGCATCGTGGAAGAGGACGGCACGGACGCGGACTTCCTTTCGGGTCTCGGTCGGGTGATCGGGGCGGAGATGGCCTCCCTCAGGGCGTGTGACCAGCGCGAACGACATGCGGCACGTCGATCGCGTTACCGGCGCCTCGGCGGCTCGGGGGACCTCTCGTCGTAGAGATATCCGGGCATTAGGGGCCATACATTCATGGGAGATTGACAAGGTTAGGTTTGCCTAACCTAAGGTCTCTTCCGTGAACGTGACCGAAGCCGGCCTCGACCGGCCGTCCCGGCATGCCCCCCGGCTCCGACCCCGGAAGCCGGCGGCGTCGCGTGCGGTGCTCCTGTTCCTCGGGGGCACCGTCCTGCTCGTGCTCACCGTCGCCCTCAGCCTGGCGGCGGGCTCCCGGGCGGTGCCGCTGACCACGGTGTGGCACGCGCTGGTCGACGGCGGCCACGGCAGCGACACGCTCCGCAGTGACGCCCTCGTCGTGACGGGACTGCGCGTGCCCCGCACGGTCATCGGTCTCGTGGTCGGCGCCGCCCTGGGCGTCGCCGGCGCTGTCGCCCAGGGCGTCACCCGCAACCCGCTGGCCTCGCCCGCCACTCTGGGCATCAACCACGGCGCCGGCTTCGCCGTGGTCGTCGCGAGCTACGCCCTGCATCTCGCACACCCCGCCCAGTACTTGCCGTTCGCCTTCGCCGGCGCCGCGCTCGCCACCCTGGCCGTCCTCGCCCTGGCCCGCCGGGCCGGCGACCTGGACCCCGTGCGCCTGGCCCTCGGCGGCACCGTGCTGGACGCCGTCCTCATCTCCTGGACCTCCGCGGTGATGCTCACCAGCCACCGCACCCTGGACGACTTCTGGCTGGCCGGCTCGCTCGCCGGTCGGCAGACCGACATCCTGCTGCCCGTCCTCGGCCCGCTGGTCGTCGGCCTGGCCCTGGCCCTGGCCATCGCGCCTGCCCTCAACGCCCTCGCCCTCGGCGACGAGACCGCGCAGGCGCTCGGCGTGCCGGTCGCCAGGATCCGCGCCGTCGGCGGCGCCGCCGTGGTGCTGCTCGCCGCGTCCGCCGTCGCGGTCGCCGGTCCGCTTTCCTTCGTCGGCCTCGCCGCACCCCACCTCGTACGCAAGGTCACGGGCGCCGACCACCGCCTGCTGCTGCCCGGCTGTCTGATCGTCGGCCCCCTGCTGCTGCTCGCTGCGGACATCGTCGGCCGGCTCGTCCTGCGCCCCGTCGAACTCGAAGTCGGCATCGTGACCGCCCTGCTGGGCGCGCCGCTGCTCGCCCTCCTCGCCCGGAAGGTGGCGCGATGACCCCCGCGACGGATCCCGCGACGACCGCCCCGGCCCCCCGTACCCGGCCCGCCCCCCGCACGGGCGCCATCGCCCGGCAGCGTCGACGCACCGCCCTGCTCGCCACCGCCACCGTTGCCCTGCTCGTCGTCCTGACCGCGATCGGGCTCGGCACCGGCGAGGTGGACGTACCGCCCCCGGACGCCCTGCGCGCCCTGGTGGGACTCGGCGACGCCGGCAACGTGATGCTCATTCAGGAACTGCGTGCCCCCCGCGTCCTGGCCGCCCTCGCCGCAGGGGCGGGGCTCGCCGTCGCCGGCGCGCTCCTGCAGCGCGTCGCCCGCAACCCGCTCGCCTCCCCGGACGTGGTCGGCGTGACCGGCGGGGCCTCCCTCGGCGCGACGGCCGTCATCGCCTCCGGTGCCCCGGCCGCGCTGACCTCGCCCGCCGCGCTCGGCGGCGGACTGCTCGCCGCGCTGCTGCTGGGGCTGCTGGCCTGGCGGGGCGGGTTCACCGTCAACCGGATCGTGCTCGTCGGCCTCGCCGTGCAGTCCGGGCTCGCCGCCGCCGTGAACCTCCTCATCGTCCGCTTCCCCGCCGAACTCGCCTCCAGCGCCCTGCAGTGGACCACCGGCTCGGTCTACGGACGGACCTGGGCCGAGGTCGGCACCGGGGGAACGGCCGTCCTCGTCGGACTGGCCCTCGCCCTCGCCGGCCACCGCTCGCTCGCCGTCCTCGACCTCGGCGACGACCCCGCCGGCGCCCTCGGGCTGGCCCCCCGGGCGGCCAGGCTTCGCCTGCTGCTGCTCGCCGTCGTGCTGGCCTCCGTCGCCGCCGCGCTCAGCGGGCCCGTCGGCTTCGTCGCCCTCGCGGTGCCGCACATCGTGCGCCGGCTCGCCGGGCCGCCCACCGCCGGCACCCTCGCCCTGACCGCCCTCACCGGCGCCGCCCTGCTGCTGGGCGCCGACCTCCTCGTCCTGCACGTCCTGCCCGTGCGCGGGCTGCCCGTCGGCGTCCTCACCGCGACGCTCGGGGCGCCCTGGCTGCTCGTGCTGATGCTGCGCCAGATCAAGCCCACCCCCGGGAGCGCCCCCCGATGAGCACCACCACCCCCGCCCACCGGCTCGCGACCCACGGACTGCGCCTCGGCTACGGCGCCGACGTCGTCGTCGACGGCGTCGACCTCGCCCTCCCCGGCGGCGCCGTCACCGCCGTCGTCGGCCCCAACGCCTGCGGCAAGTCCACCCTGCTGCGCGGCATGGCCCGGCTGCTCGCCCCCGCCGCCGGGACCGTCACCCTCGACGGCGAGGACATCCACCGCATGCCCGCCCGTACCCTGGCCCGCCGCCTCGGCCTGCTCCCGCAGCAGGCCACCGCCCCCGAGGGCATCACCGTCGAGGCCCTCGTCCGCCTCGGCCGCTACCCCCACCAGCGGATGCTCACCCCCTGGTCGGCGGCCGACCAGGCGGCCGTCGAGGAGGCGCTGGAGCGCACCGGCACCGCCGCGCTGCGCGACCGGCCCGTCGACGAGCTCTCCGGCGGCCAGCGCCAGCGCGCCTGGATCGCCCTCGCCCTCGCCCAGGACACCCCGCTGCTGCTCCTGGACGAACCCACGACCTTCCTCGACCTGCGCCACCAGCTCGACGTGCTGGACCTGGTCGAGGAGTTGAACGCCGAGGCCGGCCGGACCGTCGTCATGGTCCTGCACGACCTCGGACAGGCCGCCCGCTACGCCGACCACCTGGTCGTCATGTGCGACGGCCGCCCGGCCGCGGCCGGGCCCCCGGCGGACGTCCTCACCGCCGAACTGGTCGAGAAGGTCTTCCGCGTGGAGTGCCGGGTCGTCCCCGATCCCGAAACCGGCGCCCCGCTGGTCGTCCCGCGCGCCCGGTCCCGCAGACGCACCGCGACGGCCGCGACCGCCGCGACCCCGACCTCCTGACCCGCTCGATCCCCACTCCCTCACCACCCTCAACAGCCTCAACACCCCACACCCCCACCACCGCTCAACGACAGGAACCCACCGTGACCCTGCTCCGCTCCACACTGTATCGACTACGCAGAGTAACCGCAATGCCGCTTGCTGTCATCGTCGGCACGGCCGTCCTGACCGCCTGCGGCGGCAGCGAGGACGGCGCCAAGGACGAGACCAAGAGCGGCGCCGGCACCGGCTTCCCACGCTCCGTCACCCACGCCATGGGCACCACCGAGATCCCCAAGAAGCCGCAGCGCGTCGTCGTCCTCGACACCGGCGAGCTCGACGACGTCACCATGCTCGGCATCGAACCCGTCGGCGCGGTCTCGCCCCACATGAAGACCGAGGGCGGCTTCCCCTCCTACCTGTCCGCAAAGGTCAAGAACACCAAGGACGTCGGCCCCATGGCCGAGCCCAACATCGAGCGGATCATGTCGCTCAAGCCCGACCTGATCCTTTCCTCCAAGGTCCGCCACGCCAAGGTCTACGACAAGCTCAAGGGCATCGCCCCGACCGTCTTCACCGAGACCACCGGCGCCCCCTGGAAGGAGAACCTCAAGGTCCACGCCAAGGCGCTGGGCCTGGAGAACGAGGCCGCCGCGGCCATGACGGCGTACGAGAAGCGCGCCAAGGCCCTCGGCGAGGCGATCAAGCAGAAGAACAACGGCACCGTGCCCACCGCGTCCGTCGTCCGCTTCGTCGCCGGCCCCACCCGGCTCTACCAGAAGCAGTCCTTCAGCGGCATCGTCCTGACCGACATCGGCCTGCGCCGCCCCGCCTCGCAGGACGTCGACAAGCCGATGCTCGAGGTCTCCCCGGAGCAGATCGACAAGGCCGACGCCGACCTCGTCTTCGTCACCGTCGCCGACGACCCGAAGAAGACCCAGCAGGGCGCCGTCGAGGGCAACCCGCTGTGGCAGGGCCTGGGCGTCGTCAAGAACCACAAGGTCTTCCAGGTGCCGGACGAGACCTGGATGTCCGGCATCGGCATCCAGGCCGCGAACCACGTCCTCGACGACATCGCCAGGGCCGCCGGCGTCCCCGCACCCCAGTAGGCCCTGCTCGGCGCCCCCACCATCTGCTTCCGTCGGGCCGCGTGTGCGGCACGGCCCGGCGGAAGCGCACCCCCCGCTTCCCCCATACACCCCTGCTCACCGAAAGGTGCCTCCGTGCGGCTGCATCTTCTCGCGCTCAATCCCACCGACTCCGTCACCGAGGGCTTCCTGCCCGCCGCGGCCCGCCTGGGCCTGGCCGTCACCCTCCTCACCGACCAGCCCGACGCCCACCGGCGGGCCTACGCGTGCCACGTCGCCGACGGCGGCGCCCCCCTCCCCGAACTCGACGTCGTCCGCTGCGACGTACGCGACGTCCTCGACGTCATAGGCCGGATCTCCGACCTCGGCCGGCCCGACGCCGTCTTCACCAACAGCGACCACCTGCAGACCCAGGCCGCGCTCGCCGCCGACTACTTCGGCCTGCCCGGCAAGGACTGGCGGGCGGCCCTGCGCGCCAAGAACAAGGCCGAACTGCGCCGCGTCCTCGCCGAGTCCGGCCTCGACGTCGTCCGCTCCGCCGAGCTCCCGCCCGGCCGGGGCCCGGCCGACCTCGAGGCCGCGGACCTGCCCTTCCCCTGCGTCGTCAAGCCGCGCGAGGGCGTGGCCAGCGAGGACGTCGTCCTCGTCGGCGACCCGGCCGAACTGGTCGACCGCTGCCGGGAGATCCGCTCCCGCCGCCCCGACGCCGCCCTCGTGATCGAGGAGTACCTCGACGGGCAGCTGTACACCCTCGAGACGCTCGGCGACGGCACCACCCTGCACACCCTCGGCGCCTTCCGCACCGAGCTGTCCCCGCCGCCGTACTTCGTCGAGGAACGCCTCGACCTGCTGCCCGCCCCGCCCGAACCCCACAGCGCGCAGGTCCTCGAGCAGCTCCGGGCGCTCGGCGTCGGCTTCGGCGCCTGCCACACCGAGTACGTCGCCCAGGGCGACCGCGCCCGCATCATCGAGGTCAACTACCGCGCCATCGGCGACCAGTGCGACCTCGTCCTCGCCCAGCTGCTGGGCATCCCCCTCTTCGAACACATCCTGCGCACCCACCTCGGCGAGCCCCTCCCCACCGAACTCGGCGCCCGCACGGATGGCCGGGTGCGCATGGAGTACGTGTGCGCCGAGCGCGGCGGCACCCTCGAGGTCGCGCCCGCCGCCAGCGACACCGAGCACGACGGCGTACGGCTGGTCTACCGGCCCCTGCGCGAAGCCGGCGAGAAGCACCCGCTCTACCGCACGAACCGCGACTACCTCGGGGTGCTGCGGGCCACCGGCACCGACGCGGACCGGATCGACCGCGCCGTCGCGGACTTCCTGGCCTCCCGACGCTGGGAGATCGCCTCATGAGCACGACGACGCCCGCGACGCCCCCGGTGATCAGCAGCCAGGCGGCACTCAGTCCGGCGGCACCCGGCCCGGCGGCACCCGACGCGGTGGAGGACGAGCTCCTCGGCCGCGTCCTCAGCACCCTCCTGCGCGAGGACGCCTACCAACTGCGCGGCAAGGCGGTCACGGAACAGCACCCCGACGGCGCCTGGCTCCGACTCCCCGTCAAGGACGAAACGTTGCTGCTGCCGGTCGGCCCGGACGGTTTCCAGTGCGAGGTACGGGCCCGCGAGCCCCTCCTTCGAACCGCCGACGGCACGGTGCGCGGACTGCGCCCGGTCCTGACCCGGCTGCGCGCGGCCGCCGCCCCGGAGGACCGGGCCGGCTTCGACGCCTTCCTCGCCGAGTGCGAGGAGGCCCTCGCCACGACCCGGCTGCACGGCCGGGTGCGCGAGGAGGTCGTCGACCGCCTGGCCCGTACGTACGGGCGCTCCACCGCCGACTGGACCGGGATGCCCGGCGCGGCGGCCTACGACACCCTCGCCGCCTTCCGCGACCACCCCGTCTACCCCACCGGCCGGGCCCGCGCCGGTCTCACCGAGGCCGAACTGCGCGCCCACGCGCCCGAATTCCACCCCACCTTCCCGCTGCGCTGGCTGGTGCTGCCGCGCGAGGCCGTCACCGGCCCGAGCGCGGAGCTGCCGTACTGGTGGCCCACCCCCGGCGCCCTCGGCCTCACCGGCCTCGACGCCGACCACCTGGCGCTGCCCGTCCACCCCCTCACGGCCGGCGCCCCGCTCGCCGCCGCGCTGCGCGCCCGCGGCCTGGAGGACGACGCCCACCTCGCCGAGAAGCCCTGGCTGGAGGTGACGCCGACGCTGTCGACGCGGACCGTCGCCGTCCTCGACGACCCCGACGTCCACCTCAAGCTGCCGCTGGCCACCGCCACCCTGGGCCTGCGCAACCGACGCACCATCAAGCCCGGCACCCTCCTCGACGGCGAGGTCGGCCAGCGGCTGCTCGAGGAGATCGTCGCCCGGGAACCCCGCTTCGCCGGCACCGTCCTGCTCGCCGACGAGCGCACCCACCTCGCCGCCGGCCACGAGCTCCTCGCGGCCCTCGTGCGCCGCTACCCCGCCGGGCTCGAGGACGCGCACGTCGTGCCCGTCGCCGGGCTGCTCGCCCGTACCCCCGACGGCCGCCTCGTCGCCGACGCGCTGGCCGAGCGCTACTACGGCGGTTCCCTCGTCGCCCTCCTCGACGCCTACCTGACGCTGCTCCTGGACTGGCACACCACCCTCTTCGCGTACGGCATCGCCCTGGAGTCCCACCAGCAGAACACCTCGATCGTCCTCGACGAGATCGACGGCAGGCCCCGGCTGCGGCTCCTGCTGAAGGACAACGACGGGCCGCGCGTGCACTCCGTACGCCTGGCCGCCCGCCTCGGCGGCGAGGCCGCCGACTTGCTGGGCTTCGACGACCGGCGCATCCTGGTGGGCGGCGACGGGCCCGTGGCCGACGTCTTCGCGACCATCACCGTCCACCTGTGCGCGGGCGCCCTCGCCTTCGAGCTGGCCCGGCTGGGTCGGGGCCCGCTGGACGGCCTGCTGCGGCAGCTGCGCGAGCGGCTCGCCGAGGCCGTCGGCCGGATCCCGCC
>KL569462.1:8197-8633 GCA_000715685.1 Streptomyces lilacinus | reverse complement strand
CGCCGAGGCCGTCGGCCGGATCCCGCCGGGCCCGGCCGCGATCCTCCGTGCCCGGGTCCTCGACGCCGACCGACTGCCGGTCAAGGCCATGGTCACCGCGGGCACCCTGCTCACCAAGGAGCGCTCGGGCGCCGCCGACATCAACAAACACTACGTCGACGGCCCCAACTACCTCCGGAGGGAGGCATGGTGACCACCGTCCTCGACCGGCCGCGGCGGGAGCGCGCCCCGGCCCTGCGCACCCGGCAGATCCACGCGGTGGCCGCCTGCTACTTCGTCGCCTCGTTCGCCGCCCTCGGCCTGCCGCCGTACCTCACCGCGATCCTGCCCTCGCTCGGCGACCGCGAGGCCCGCTGGGCCGGGCTGCTCTACATCGTGCCGACCGTCTTCGGCGCGGTCGGCGCGCCCCTGTGGGGGCCTGTCTCTTATACACATC
>KL569462.1:6705-7930 GCA_000715685.1 Streptomyces lilacinus | reverse complement strand
GCTGCTGCTGCGCGCCCAGCTGGGCCTCGCCGTCTCCTTCCTGCTCGCCGGGTGGGCGGACAGCCTGCCCGCCTTCACCGCGGCCCTCGTGCTGCAGGGCGTCCTCGGCGGGACGTTCGCCGCCTCCAACGGCTACCTCGCCGCCGCCCTCGACGGGCGGCGCCTGTCCTGGGCGCTGACCCTGATGCAGGGCGCCGCCCGGCTCGCGCTCGTCGCCGCGCCGATCCTGGTGGGCTCGCTCTCGCCGTGGATCTCGCCGCACCGGCAGTACGCGCTGCTCGCCGTGCTGCCGCTGGCCGCCGCCGCCATGCTGGCCGCGCTGCCCGAGCCGGGGCGCCTCGAGCAGGCGCACGGGCCCGTCGAGCCCGCCGCCGAGCTCGCCGAATCCGCCGCCGTACTCGCTCAGCCCGCCGCCGAATCCGCCCGGCCCGCCGCCGTACCCACTCAGCCCGCCGCCGCCGCCGCGGCCGCCGAGCCCGCCGGACCCGTCGCCGAGGGCCGGCCCGGGCGCGCCCCCGTCGCCTCCCTGCGTACCCTCTACGCCCTCGAGTTCGCCTTCGTCCTCGCCACCGTCATCTCGTACCCCTACCTCATCACCCTCATCGAGCGGCGGCTTCCCGGCCTCGGGGGCGCGGCCGGCGGCGTCCTCTTCGCCCTCCCGCACATCTGCTACCCCCTGCTGGCCAGGCCCGTCCACACCGCCGTCGCCCCCCGCCCGCTGCTCGGCGTCGTCAGCGGCTTCGCCCTGGTCGCCGTGGCCCTCGCCGGGCACGGCGGCGCCGACTCCCTGGCCTCCTTCGTGGTGCTGCGGCTGGTCCTCGGGGCCGGCATGACCCTGGGGCTGGTGAGCCTGTCGGCGCTCGCCGCCGACGCCAGCCGGGGGCGCAGGCCGGGCCGGCTCTTCGGGTCCCTGGAGTTCATATCCAAGGCCGGGGCCGTCGTCGCCGGAGCGGTCGCCGCCGTCTCCAACGACGTCTGGGGCCCGGCCGCCCCCGTCGTCGCAGGATCCGCCGTCGCCGCCCTGACGGCGCTCGTCAGCACGCCCACCCTCCTCCACAGGAGTCGCTGAAATGTCCCGAGCACCCTCCGCCACCCCCGTCACCGCCCCGACGGGCGCCCCCACCGGTGCGCCCCGTCCCTCCGCCGACCACGTCGTCGCCCACACCCTCCTCAACTGCCTGCTGCGCGAGGTGTCCGGCCCCGAGCACCTGTCTCTTATACACAT
>KL569462.1:5042-6374 GCA_000715685.1 Streptomyces lilacinus | reverse complement strand
CGTCCGGCTGCGCCGCACCTCCCTCATCGGCGCCCACCGTTTCACCGGGCCCGTCGCCGAACAGCGCGACGGCGCCTGGACCGAGCTGCCCTGGTCCCGGCTGGCCGCGTACATCCACCGAGAGCTGGAGCTGCGCACCGGCGTCCGCAACGACGAGTTCCTCGACCAGGTGGCCTCCAGCCACGCCGGCGTCACCGCCGCCCTCGCCGCCCGCCGCCCGGACGACCTTCCCCCTGCCGATCCCTACATGGACTCCGAGCAGTCCCTGCTCTTCGGCCACCGCTTCCACCCCACCCCCAAGGCCCGCACCGGCGCCGCCGCCGACTGGGCCCGCCACGCCCCCGAGACCCGCGCCCGCTTCGCCCTGCGCCACCTGGCCGTGCGCCGCGCCCTCGTACGCGAGGAGTCCGCGACCCCCGACGCCCTCGCCGCCCTCGACCGGCAGGGCGACGTGCCCGAGGGGTACGTCCTGCTGCCCGCCCACCCCTGGCAGTACGCCATGCTCCGGGACCACCCCGCCCTGCGCGCGGCCGTCGCCCGCCGCGACGTCCTCGACCTCGGGGAGCGCGGCGCCGAGTTCGAGCCGACCGCGTCGGTGCGCACGCTCTACGACGGCCGGGACTTCCTGAAGTTCAGCCTCAACGTCCGCATCACCAACTGCCTGCGCAAGAACGCCGAGTACGAGCTCACCGGCGCCGTCGCCCTCACCCGGCTGCTGGAACCCGTCGCCGTCGACCTGGCCGCCCGCTTCCCCGGCGCCGAGCTGCTGCGCGAACCCGGCTACCGCACCCTGGACATGGGCAGCCGCGACCTCGCCGAGGGCTTCGGCGTCATCGTCCGCGAGGGCCTCGACGCCCGGCTCGCGCCGGGCCTGACCGCCCTGCTGGCCGCCGCCGTCGCCGACGAGCACCCCACCGGCGGCGCCCAGGTCTCCCGGCTCCTGGCCGGGACCGGCCCGCAGCGGGCCCTTGCCTGGTGGGACGCCTACCTCGACCTGCTCGTCCCCCCGGTGCTGGCCGCCTACGTCGACCACGGCGTCGTCCTCGAGCCGCATCTGCAGAACGTCGTCGTCGGCGTCGACGACGACGGCATGCCCCGCCAGGTCCTCCTGCGCGACCTGGAGGGCACCAAGCTGCTCCCCGAGCACCACGCCGAGGCCCTCGCCGCCCTCGGGGAGACCGTCGCCGCGCCGATGACGTACGACCGCGAACGCGGCTGGGACCGCGTCGTGTACTGCCTGCTCGTCAACCACCTTGCCGAAATGCTCGCCGCCCTCGCCGACCGCCACCCGGAGCTCGAGCCCCGGCTGTGGTCCTGTCTCTTATACACATC
>KL569462.1:3349-4754 GCA_000715685.1 Streptomyces lilacinus | reverse complement strand
GCCCGCCACTGCTGCGTGCCCTCGTGGCCGGCGTGCCGCTGCCCGCCAAGGCCAACCTGCTCACCCGCTGGGAGCGCAAGGCCGACCGGCACGCCGGATACGTCCGCATCGGCTCGCCGCTGGGGTCCGGCCTGCTGTCCGCCCTGTCGTCCGCCGACCGCACCGATTCCTGGAGCACCACGCCGTGATCACCCCTCGCGCCGCCGCCCGGGCCGCGCGCCTGCCGGCCGCCGAACTGCCCGCCTACGTCCACGACCTCGCCGCCCTCGACGACCACGCCCGCGCCGTGCGCGCCGCCCTGCCGCAGGAGGTCGAGCTCTACTACGCGGCCAAGGCCAACCCCGCCCCTGAGATCCTCACCGCGCTCGCCCCGCACGTCAGCGGCTACGAGGTCGCCTCCGGCGGCGAACTGGCCCACGTCCGCGCCGCCGTGCCCGACCACCCGCTCGCCTTCGGCGGCCCCGGCAAGACCGAGGCCGAGCTGCGGCTCGCCCTCGACCTGGGCGTCGAGCGCTTCCACGTGGAGAGCGAGCAGGAGCTGCGCATGCTGGCCGCCCTCGCCGACGAACGGCCGTCCGACGCCCCGGCGCCCGAGATCCTGCTGCGCGTCAACCTCCCGGCGGGGGAGAGCGACCTGGGTGGCGCGGCCCTCGCCATGGGCGGCCGCCCCAGCCCGTTCGGCCTCGACCCGGGGCGGGCCGAGGGCTGCCTGCCGCTGCTGCGGGGCACGCGGCTGCGGCTGCGCGGCGTCCACGCCCACCTGGCCAGCGGCCTGGACGCGGCGGCCCAGCTGGCCGTCGCCGACCGCGTCACGGCCTGGGCCCGCGACCTCGACGAGCGGCACGGCCTGGGCCTGAGCGAGGTCAATGTGGGTGGTGGTATGGCCGTCGACTACGGCCGGCCGGACGCCCGCTTCGACTGGGCCGCCTATGGGAAGGGGCTGGCCGAACTCGCCGCTCGGCATGCGGGGTTCACGCTGCGCGTGGAGCCGGGTCGGTCGCTGACGGTGCACTGCGGGTGGTATGTGACGGAGGTGCTGGACCTCAAGCACAGTCATGGGGAGGCTTTCGCCGTGGTCCGGGGCGGGACGCATCATCTGCGCACGCCTGCGACCAAGGGGCATGACCAGCCCTTCAGCGTGCTGCCTGTTGAGGAGTGGGGGCGGCCTTGGGCACGTCCGGCGGTGCGGGAGGAGGCGGTGACGCTGAGCGGGCAGCTGTGCACGCCGAAGGACACGCTGGCGGCACGGGTTCCGGTGGCGGAGCTGCGGGTGGGGGACCGGGTCGCCTTTGCGATGGCGGGGGCGTATGCGTGGAACATCTCGCATCATGACTTTCTGATGCATCCGAGGCCGACGTTCCACTATCTGGGGTGAGCGGGTCTTTTCCCCCACCCCGCCCCTTCC
>KL569462.1:0-3126 GCA_000715685.1 Streptomyces lilacinus | reverse complement strand
TCCGGCGTTTGAGGCAAGCCTTTACCCGCACTAGATGTCACGTACATCTAACGCGGGCGTAGCCTCGACGTGGCCTACCGAAAGGAGACCGCACATGTGCGGCATCACCGGATGGATCGCCTACGACCGAGACCTCACCACTGAACGCGACACCCTCGACGCCATGACGCACACCATGGCCTGCCGCGGCCCCGACGCCGCCGGCGTCTGGCTGGACGCCCACGTCGCCCTGGGCCACCGCCGGCTGGCCGTCATCGACATCGAGGGCGGCCGGCAGCCCATGCTCGTCGAGCGCGACGGCCGCGTCCTCGCCGCCCTCACCTACAGCGGCGAGGTGTACAACTACCGAGAACTCCGGGCCGAGTTAGCGGCCCGCGGCCACACCTTCCGTACCAGCAGCGACACCGAGGTCGTCCTCCACGCCTACCTCGAGTGGGGCGAGGCCTTCACCGAGCGCCTCAACGGCATGTACGCCTTCGCCCTGTGGGACCCGCGCACCGAGGAACTCCTCCTCGTCCGCGACCGCATGGGCATCAAGCCGCTCTACTACCACCCCACCCCCGACGGGGTGCTCTTCGGTTCCGAGCCCAAGGCGATCCTCGCCCACCCGGCCGTACGCCCCGTCGTCGACGCCGAGGGCCTCGCCGAGATGCTGGCCTTCACCAAGACTCCCGGCCACGGCATCTACAAGGGCATGCACGAACTCCGCCCCGGCCACGTCGCCCGCATCCGCAGGGGCGGTCTCACCGTACGGCGCTACTGGGAGCTGGAGGCGCACGAGCACACCGACGACACGCCTTCCACCGTCCGGCACGTCCGCGAGCTCCTCGACGACATCGTCGCCCGTCAGCTCGTCGCCGACGTCCCGCTGTGCACCCTGCTCTCCGGCGGCCTCGACTCCTCCGCCATCACCGCCCTCGCCGCCAAGGGCCTCGCCGGGGCCGGGCGCGGGCCCGTGCGCTCGTTCTCCGTGGACTTCCTCGGTCACACCGAGAACTTCAAGGCCGACGACCTGCGGGGCACGCCCGACGGCCCGTACGCCCACGCCCTGGCCGAGCACGTGGGCTCCGACCACACCGACATCGTCCTCGACACCGCCGCCCTGATGGACCGGGTCAACCGCGACGCGGTCCTGACCGCGCGCGACGCGCCGACCGCCGGCTTCGGCGACGGCGACGTCTCCCTCCTCCTGCTCTTCAAGGCCATCCGCGAGCAGTCCACCGTCGCCCTGTCCGGCGAGTCCGCGGACGAGATCTTCGGCGGCTACCGGTGGTTCCACACCCCGGAGACCGTGCACGCCGACACCTTCCCCTGGATCGCGGCCGGCGTCGCCGACCAGTTCTCCGGCCCCGGCAGCGGCGGCCGCGTCGCCCTCCTCGACAAGGGCCTCCTCGGCAAGCTCGACCTGCCCGGCTACACGGCGGAGCGCTACCGCGACGCGCTGGCCGAAGTGCCGCGGGTGCCGGGCGAGGAGGGGCTCGAGGCCCGCATGCGCGAGATCAGTTACCTCCACCTGACGCGCTTCGTGCAGCTCCTGCTCGACCGCAAGGACCGCATGAGCATGGCCGTCGGCCTCGAGGTGCGCGTGCCCTTCTGCGACCACCGCCTCGTCGAGTACGTCTTCAACACCCCCTGGGCGATGAAGACCTTCGACGGCCGCGAGAAGTCCCTGCTGCGCGCCGCCACCCGCGACCTGCTCCCCGACGCCATCGCCGACCGCGTCAAGAGCCCCTACCCCAGTACTCAGGACCCCCGCTACGCCGCCGCCCTGCGCACGGCGCTGGGCCGACTCGCGCCGGACGCGCCCGTCCGCCCGCTGCTCGACACGGCTGCCGTGGCCGAGTCCCTCGACGACGGCTCGGGGGAGACCTTCCGGACCGCCACCGAGGTGGTCCTCAACCTCAACACCTGGCTGACCGATTACGGCGCGACGCTCGAGCTCTAGCATGGAGGGCACGACACGCCCCGTCACCGCCCAGCCAGGAGTCCCATCGTGGCCTTGCAGATGACCGTCGACCCGGACGCGGCCGAGCCCCCCTACGAGCAGATCCGCGCCCGTATCGCCGAGCGCGCCCGCTCGGGTGCGCTGCCCGTCGGCTACAAGCTGCCGACCGTGCGCGGCTTCGCCGAGGAGCTCGGGCTGGCCGCGAACACGGTGGCGAAGGCGTACCGTGCGCTCGAGGCGGACGGGGTCATCGAGCTGTCTCTTATACACAACGGCCTTCGCGCAGCGCGCCCACCGCCTTGGCCTCGACCACGAGGCCGCCCTGGCGGCAGCGCGGGACGCCCTGCGGGCGGCGTACGGGGATTGATCCCCCACCCCGCCCCTTCCCGTATGTCCTCAAATGCCGGACGGGCTGACTTTCGTCAGCCCGTCCGCCTACAAGTACAACCCCGCATCCGCCCCCTCCGACGGGCCCGGCACCGACGCCGGCGTCGTGCCGCGCCGCAAGGCGAAGAGTTCGGCGAGGGTGGCCCCGTCGCGGCCCACGCCCGTCTCGCGGCCGAGCCAGCGCACGGACTCCGCCCGCGTGAGCCGGCCGACCTCGATGCGGGCGAGGCAGCGGCCGGGCGGACGACGGCCGGGTGGAGGCGCTCGAGGTCCTCGTTGGTGGTGACGCCGACGAGGACGTTGCGACCCTGCCCCAGCAGGCCGTCCGTCAGGTTCAGCAGGCGCGAGAGCGCCTGTCCGGCCGCGTGCCGCGCCTCGCCGCGGATCAGCTCGTCGCAGTCCTCCAGGAGCAGCAGCCGCCAGCGGGACCGCTCCGATCCGTCGTCCTCGCCGATCGCGATGTCCATCAGATAGCCGACGTCGTTGAAGAGCCGTTCCGGGTCCAGGACGCAGTCGACCTGGCACCAGTCCCGCCAGGAGCGGGCCAGGGTGCGCAGCGCCGAGGTCTTGCCGGTGCCCGGCGGGCCGTGCAGGAGCAGCAGGCGGCCGGCGACGTCGTCCGGGGTGATCTTCATCAGCCCGTCCATGGCGTCGGCGACCGGCGCCGTGTAGTTGGCGCGGACCTCCTCCCACGTGCCGGCGGTGATCTGGCGGGTGGTGCGGTGGGGGCCGCGGCGGGGGGAGAGGTACCAGAAGCCCATCTGCACGTGGTCGGGGCTGTCTCTTATACACAT
>KL569461.1:31707-32081 GCA_000715685.1 Streptomyces lilacinus | reverse complement strand
GGTGGAAGGCCCTTGATGGCGTAGAGCTCCTGGCCCTTCTGGTCCAGGCGCGGGATGGAGTCCAGCAGACCGCGCGTGTACGGGTGGGCCGGACGCTTGTACAGCTCGTGCACCGGAGCCGTCTCCACGATCCGACCCGCGTACATCACCGCGATCTTGTCGGCCACGTCCGCCACCACACCCAGGTCGTGGGTGATGAGGATGAGGCCCATGTTGTACTCGCGCTGCAGCTCCGCGAGCAGGTCCATCACCTGGGCCTGAACGGTCACGTCAAGCGCCGTCGTCGGCTCATCCGCGATGATCAGGTCCGGCTCCAGGGCCAGCGCCATCGCAATCATGATCCGCTGCCGCATACCGCCCGAGAACTGGTGCGG
>KL569461.1:30035-31438 GCA_000715685.1 Streptomyces lilacinus | reverse complement strand
GGTGCGGGTAGTCGTTCACCCGCTCCTTCGCGGCGGGGATGCGGACGCGGTCCATCAGCTCGATGGCCTTGGCCTTGGCGTCCTTCTTGGACAGGCCCTGGTGGACCCGGTACATCTCGCCGAGCTGGTAGCCGACGCTGAGCACGGGGTTCAGCGAGGAGAGGGCGTCCTGGAAGATCATGGCGATCTTCCGGCCGCGGATCTTCCGCCGCTCGTCGGCGGACATGGTGAGCATGTCCTGGCCGCGGTAGAGGATCTGGCCCTGCGGGATCTTGCCGGGCGGCATGTCGAGGATGCCCATGATGGCCTGCGCCGTCACGGACTTGCCCGAACCGGACTCGCCCAGCACCGCCAGGGTCTCGCCGGCGTCGACGGTGTAGTTGACGCCGTTGACGGCCTTGGCGACGCCCTCGCGGGTGTGGAACTCCACGTGCAGGTCGCGGACTTCGAGCAGCGGAGCGCTGTCGTCGCCGGCCGTACGCGGCTCGGGGACGGCTCCGGTCTTCTCAGTGGTGGTCACGGTACGCCTCCCTCAGCGCAGCTTGGGGTCGAGGGCGTCGCGCACCGCGTCGCCGAGCATGATGAACGCGAGCACGGTGATGCAGAGCATGCCTCCGGGGAAGAACATCACGTGCGGGTTGTCCCGGATGGAGTCCTTGGCGTCGGAGATGTCGATGCCCCACGAGATCGTCGGCTCGGAGAGGCCGAGGCCGAGGTACGACAGCGTGGCCTCGGCCGCGATGTAGCCGCCGAGGGCGATCGTGGCGACGACGATGACGGGCGCGATGGCGTTCGGCAGGATGTGCCGGAACATGATGCGCCCGGTGCCCGCGCCCAGCGCGCGGGCGGCCGTCACGTAGTCGGACTGCTTGGTGGTGATCACCGAGCCGCGCATCACGCGGGCGATCTGGGTCCAGCCCAGGAACGCCATGGCCGCGGCCACGACCCACACCTTCCGGTCGGTGAAGCTCACCAGGATGACCATCGAGCCGAGGAAGAAGGGGATGCCGAAGAAGATGTCGGTGAGCCGGGAGAGCAGCGAGTCGATCCAGCCGCCGTAGTAGCCGGCGAGCATGCCGACCAGGCCGCCGACGACGGTGACGGCCAGCGTGACGAGGACGCCGACGCTGATGGACGCGCGGGCGCCGTAGATGACACGCGCGTAGATGCTGCGGCCCTGCTTGTCGTAGCCGAACCAGTCCGCCGAGAAGACGTTGCCGTACTCCGGCTTGGTCAGGAAGTGGTGCGTGAGGTCACCGTTGCGCGGGTTGGTGCTGGTGAACAGCGACGGCCACAGGGCCATCACCAGCAGCACCACGATCAGCAGCGCGGAGATCACGAAGAGCGGGTTGCGGCGCAGGTCGCGCCAGGCGTCGCTCCACAGGCTCCGCGGCTTGCCGGCG
>KL569461.1:23892-29763 GCA_000715685.1 Streptomyces lilacinus | reverse complement strand
TCAGAGATGTGTATAAGAGACAGCGCCACGACCGCGGCCTCGCCGGCGGCCGCCGCGGTCTCCGTCGCGGACGCGTCGGGGGTCTTGGTCACGTCAGGCATACCGGATCCTCGGGTCCAGGACCGCGTAGAGCAGGTCGACGATCAGGCTGGTGAAGAGGAAGACGAGGACCAGGACGGTCACGATGCCGACCGTGGTGGTGCCCTCGCCCTGGTTGACAGCCCGGTAGAGCTGCTGGCCGACGCCCTGCACGTTGAAGATGCCCTCGGTCACGATCGCGCCGCCCATCAGGGCGCCGATGTCGGTGCCGAGGAAGGTGACGACGGGGATGAGCGAGTTGCGCAGCAGGTGCACGCCGACGATCCGGCGCCGCGGCAGGCCCTTGGCGAGCGCGGTGCGCATGTAGTCGGAGCGCAGGTTCTCGCTGATGGTGGTGCGGGTCAGCCGCGCCACGTAGGCGAGCGAGAGGGAGCCGAGCACGGCGCCCGGCAGGATCAGCTGGGTGATGTCCTCGGAATCCTTGACGTTCGGCGTCACCCAGCCCAGTTCGACCGCGAAGACGGTCTGGAAGATGTAGCCGAGGACGAAGACCGGAACCGAGATCACCAGCAGGGTGAAGATCAGCACGGCCGTGTCGAGCGCCCGGCCGGCCTTGAGGCCTGCGAAGACGCCGAGGGTGATGCCGAGGACGACCTCGATGACGAACGCGACGATCGCCAGTCGGATGGTCACCGGGAAGGACTCGCCCATGATGTCGGAGACCTGGCGACCGCCGAAGGTCTCGCCGAACTGTCCCTGGACGAGGTCGACCATGTAGTTCCAGTACTGCTCCCACAGGGGGAGGTCGAACCCGTACTTGTGGCGCAGCGCCTCGACCTGGGCCGGGTCGGGCACCTTGTCGCCCCACAGCGCCTTGATCGGGTCGCCGGGGAGCCAGTGCACCATCAAGAAAATCAGTAGCGTGGTCCCGATGAAAACCGGGATCATCTGGAGCAGTCGCCGCGCGACGTAACGCCCCATCATGCCTCCAAGTCAGTCGCAGCCCGCGAAACGACGCCGGGCAGCCTGACGCCCCTTGTAGGTGGGGGGAATTGAGGGTGCGGCGCGTCTACGGGTGCGCCGGTGCCGCCGACTCGAATCGGCGGCACCGGCCTTACGGTTGTCCGTGTCCCTTGGTCTTACTTCTGCTTGACCTGGATGGCCCAGAAGAGGGGCTCACCGTCCTGGCCGTACTTGATCTTGTCGTAGATCTTGGTGGACTGACCGGAGTTGACGGCGTAGTACCACAGCGGGATCACGGGAAGCTTCTTGGTGAGGGCCTTCTCGGCCTCCTGGTAGAGCTTCACCGACTCGTCGAGGGAGTTGACGTTGTCGGCCTTGGCCGCCAGCTCGTCGAACTCCTTGTTCTCGTAACCACCCTGGTTGCCATCGGCCTTGGAGCCGTAGAGGTCGCGCAGGAAGTTGGCGTTGACGGGGTAGTCGAGGTTCCAGCCCGACCGGTACAGCGACTTGACCTGCTTCTTCTCACGGACGTCGAGGTCCGCCTTGAAGTTGGGCTTGCCGTCGCCGACGCAGTCGACACCGGTGTTGGTGCGGATGCTGTTGCAGACCGCGTCGACCCACGGCTTGTGGTTCAGGTCGGCGTTGTACTGGATCGAGATCTTGTTGCCCGGAACACCGCCGCCCTCCTTGATGAGCTGCTTGGCCTTCTCGGGGTTGAAGGTGCAGGCCTCGCCGCAGGAGTTGGCCTGGTAGCCCAGCACGCCCTTGGCGACGAAGCTGTTCGCCGGGATGCGGGTGCCGTGGAGGGTGTTCTTGGTGATGGTCTCGCGGTCCACCGCCATCGACAGGCCCTGGACGACCTTGTTGTCGATGCTCTTCCACTGGTCGGTGTAGTACGCGACGGCGACGTCCTGGATCGCCGAGTACTCCACCGTGGCCGCGCGGTCGCCGAGGTCCTGCTTGTAGCTGGTCAGCGACGTGTCGGGGATCTGCTCGACCCAGTCGAGGTTGTCCGAGCGCAGGTCGTTGTAGGCGGCGTCGGCGGTGGTGTAGTTCTTGAAGGTGATGCCGCCGTTCTTGGCCTTGTTCGCACCCTGGTAGCCGTCCCAGCGCTTCACGACGATCTTGTCGTTGTGCGCCCAGGAGGAGAACTGGTACGGGCCGTTACCGACCGGCTTCTCGCCGTAGGCCTTCGGGTCGGCGAAGAACGCCTTGGGCAGCGGGGCCCAGACGATGTAGCCCAGCTTGTAGTTGAAGTACGGGACCTTGGTCTTCAGCGAGATCGTGAACTCGTTCTCGTTGACGACCTTCAGGCCCGCCATCTTGTCGGACTTCGGGTCACCCTTCTCCGGGTGGACGTCGTCGAAGCCCTCGATGTCGCTGAACCAGTTCGAGTTGATCTGGTTGTTCTTGGTGTTTGCCGACCAGTTCCAGGAGTCCACGTAGGACTGCGCGGTCACCGGCTCGCCGTTGTGGAACTTCCAGCCCGGCTTGAGCTTGACCGTCCAGTGCTGCGCGTCGGTGGACGTCACCGACTCGGCGTTGACGTTCACGATCTTGGCAGTGCCGGACTCGTACGTCACCAGGGTCGAGAACAGGGTGTTCAGCACCCGGTGACCCTGCACTTCCTTCGCGTTCGCCGGCTGCAGCGGGTTCTGCGGCTCACCGGTGTGCACGGTGATCGTCCCGTTGGGGTCGACCTTTCCGTCCGTCAGACCGCTTCCGCTGTCGCTTTTGTCACCGCCACAAGCAGTCGCGGCCAGCGCCACGACTATCGCGCACGTGACCCACTTGGCGCTCCTGGCACCGCGCATGGGTATGCCTCCTCAAGAGTCCACTTGTCCCTACGAGTGAGGCGCCGGTCCCACGCTGACACCCCTGACAGCGGAGACGGAACCGGCACCTCGAGTGTGCTCGTGAGTCGGCGCTCCCCACAGCGCGTGACCCATTGACCCGAGCTCAGTGAACCCAACTATTAAGTACAGCCGCCCTTTAAACCACTCTTACTGGGTCTCGCTTTGGTCACATCGATCAACGCGACTCGTTCGAAATGCGGACAAAGACAGCACAGACAGACACCTACGAAACGGACTGTTAACACGACATCCGGAGCGGGAGGCCCGCTATCCGGACGAAAAACGCCGGAGGCCCGGCATCGGAATCCGATGCCGGGCCTCCGGGGAGGGTGACGACGCGTCAGCGCTTGGCGCGCGACGCGGTGCGGCCGCGCTCCTTCTGGTCCAGGACGACCTTGCGGATGCGGACGGCCTCCGGGGTCACCTCGACGCACTCGTCGTCGCGGCAGAACTCCAGGGACTGCTCCAGCGACAGCTTGCGCGGCGGGACGATCGCCTCGAAGGAGTCGGCGGAGGAGGAGCGCATGTTGGTGAGCTTCTTCTCCTTGGTGATGTTGACGTCCATGTCGTCGGCGCGCGAGTTCTCGCCGACGATCATGCCCTCGTACACCTCGGTGCCCGGGTCGGTGAAGAGCACGCCGCGCTCCTGGAGGTTCGTCATCGCGAAGGCGGTGACGGCACCGGCGCGGTCGGCGACCAGGGAGCCGTTGTTACGGGTCTTCAGCTCGCCGAACCACGGCTCGTGGCCCTCGTGGATGGAGTGGGCGATGCCGGTGCCGCGGGTGTTCGTCAGGAACTCCGTGCGGAAGCCGATCAGACCGCGGGACGGGACGACGAACTCCATGCGGACCCAGCCGGAGCCGTGGTTGGACATGTTGTCCATGCGGCCCTTGCGGGTGCCCATGAGCTGGGTGACGGCGCCCATGTGCTCCTCGGGCACGTCGACCGTGAGGCGCTCGACGGGCTCGTGGACCTTGCCGTCGACCTCCTTGGTGACGACCTGGGGCTTGCCGATGGTCATCTCGAAGCCCTCGCGGCGCATCTGCTCGACCAGGATGGCCAGCGCCAGCTCACCGCGGCCCTGCACCTCCCAGGCGTCGGGGCGCTCGGTGTCCAGGACGCGCAGCGAGACGTTACCGACCAGCTCGCGGTCCAGACGGTCCTTGACCTGGCGGGCGGTGACCTTGCGGTCCTTGACCGCGGACTTGGCGTCCGCGCCCTTGCCCGTGCCACCGCGGCCGACCAGCGGCGAGGTGTTGGTGCCGATGGTCATGGAGATCGCGGGCTCGTCGACCGTGATCAGGGGCAGCGCGACCGGGTTCTCCGGGTCGGCCAGGGTCTCGCCGATCATGATGTCGGGGATACCGGCGACGGCGCAGATGTCACCGGGGCCGGCCACCTCGGCGGGCTTGCGGGTGAGGGCCTCGGTCATCATCAGCTCGGTGATGCGGACGTTGGAGACCGTGCCGTCACGCTTGATCCACGCGACGGTCTGACCCTTGCGGAGCTCGCCCTGCTCGACGCGGAGCAGCGCGATGCGGCCGAGGAAGTTGTCGGCGTCGAGGTTGGTGACGTGGGCCTGGAGCGGCGCGTCCTCCTCGTACGTCGGGGCCGGGACGTGCTCCAGGATGGTGGAGAAGAACGGCTCCAGGTTGGTGCTGTCCGCGGGGACGGTGCCGTCCTCCGGCTTGGTCAGCGAGGCGATGCCGTCACGGCCGCAGGCGTAGACGATCGGGAACTCGATCTGGTCCTCGTCCGCGTCCAGGTCCAGGAAGAGGTCGTACGTCTCGTTGACGACCTCGTCGATGCGGGAGTCCGGACGGTCCGTCTTGTTGATGCACAGGATGACCGGCTTCCGCTGCTGGAGCGCCTTGCGGAGCACGAAGCGGGTCTGCGGCAGCGGACCCTCGGAGGCGTCCACCAGCAGCACGACCGCGTCCACCATCGACAGACCGCGCTCGACCTCGCCACCGAAGTCGGCGTGGCCGGGGGTGTCGATGATGTTGATGGTGATCGGCTCGCCGCCGTCCTTGGGGTGGTACTTCACCGCCGTGTTCTTGGCGAGGATCGTGATGCCCTTCTCACGCTCCAGGTCGTTCGAGTCCATGACTCGGTCGTCGACGGAGTCGAGCTGGTGCGCGGCGAAGGCACCGGCCTGCTTGAGCATGGCGTCGACGATGGTCGTCTTGCCGTGGTCGACGTGGGCGACGATGGCGACGTTACGGATGTCGTGACGGGTGGGCATACTTGCGGCGCTTCTCCCGGAATCGTGGATGGCGGCGCGTACGGTCCGGCACGCGCGCCCGCCGGGCTTGATCACGCCGCGGCCACTTCCATGGTACGGGGCGCTGCCCCATTTGGCCGCCTCAGGCCGCTGGCGATGCCTCTGACCTGGGGTTTTCCCTACGGGCTCGGGGCCCCGGACCACCGGAGGGACCGATTCCGGCCCCTCCGGCGGCACGGCTCAGCGCAGGAAGCCCATGTCCTGGTAGCGCGGCGTCGCCAGGCCGAAGGCTCCCGCGTTGGCCACCGTCTTGCGCGCGGCCACCAGCTCCGGGCGCTGGTAGAGCGGCAGCGAGCCCGCCACCGCCCAGATACGGGCGTCGGCGCGGGAGACCAGGTCGCGGGAGGCGTCCTCGTCCAGCTCCAGGGCCGCCTGCTCGAAGAGGCGGTCGATCTGGTCGGTGCCGACGCGGGTGTAGTTCTGCTCGACCTGCAGCGTGCCGTCCGCCGCGGGCTGGGGCTTGGCGAAGACGGGCCGGGCCTCGGTGGCGGGGAAGGCGCCGGTCGGCCAGCCGTAGAGGGCCAGGTCGAAGTTGCCGGCGGCGATGTGGTCCTTGAAGAAGGCGGCGTCGTCCACCTTGACGAGCTCGGTGCGCACCCCGATCGCGTCGAGCTGGCGGGCGATGCGCTCGCCCACGGCCCGCAGCGGCTCGGCGCCGCTGCCCTGGGGCAGGACGAAGCGGAGCACCAGCTTCTTGCCGTCCTTGTAGCTGTCTCTTATACACATCTC
>KL569461.1:22015-23634 GCA_000715685.1 Streptomyces lilacinus | reverse complement strand
TTCCCGCCGGTGTCGCCGGGGGCCTTGCCGTCGCCCTCGGCGCCGCCCTCCTGCTCGTCCTGGCGGGCGCCCCGGTGGGCCCCGGGCCCGGTCCGGTCGGCGGGCCCGTTCTCGTCCGCCGCGTCCGCCGCGTGCTCGTCGGCCTCCGGCGCCCCACGCCCCTCGGGCTTCTCGGGCAGGCCCAGGGGCAGGTCGGCCGCCTTCTTCCGGGGGGCCGCGCCGTGCCCCTCCCGCCAGCCGGCGTCCGCCAGGAGGGCCATCGCGGCCTTGGGGTCGACGGAGCCGATGGCGCCGCTGTTGTCCTCGTAGCCGGGCTGGCCCATGACGAGGACGTGGCTGCCGAGCGGCTCGGCGGGCAGCCCCAGCGGGGTCAGCACGTACTCGGCGAGGGCCTTGCGGTCGACGGCCCGGACGACGGCGCGCCGGACGCGCTCGTCGGCGAGGGGGCCGGAGGCGCCGTTGAGGGCCAGCTGGGTGTAGGCGGGCTCCAGGGAGCGGCGGACGACCAGGCCGCGCAAGAGGGTCACGTCGGCCGCGACGGGCTTGTTCGCCCCGTCGGACCGGCCCCCGACCGAAGGGGCCGAGGGAGCTGAGGGAGCCGAGGGGCCCGAGGGGCGTACGGCGGAGGGACCGGCCACCGAGGGGCTCGCGGCCGAGGGCTTGGCGGCGGCCGGGCTCGCCGCAGACGGGCTCACGGCGGCCGGGCTCACGGCCGGGCTCGCCGCCGAGGGGCGCAGGAGGGACGGGCTCGCGGCGAGGGGGGCGGCCGTCGAGGGGCCGGCCAGCAGCGCCGGGCCGCCCTTGCCCGCGTCCGGCGACTGCCCCTTCGTCGGGGCGTTCGCCTTCATGATGCGCTCGGCCGCCGCCGGCGTGACCTCGGCGAGGTCCAGCTTCCCGCTCGCCAGCGCCTCCACGCGCCGCTCGCGCGGCACGGCGCGCAGCACGAGCTTGTCCAGCTTGGCCGGGTCGCCCCACCACCGGGGATTGCGTACGAGCGTCAGCGTGTCCTGCGCCGCGTCGCGCTCCCCCACCCGGAAGGGCCCGGCGGCGAGCTTGAGGTCCTTGCGGGCGGAGTCGTTGAAGCCGGCCGGGCTGCCCATGACGGACTTCGGGTAGAGGGGGGTGAAGAGGGCGGCCCAGTCCGCGTAGTTCTTCGCGAAGGTGACCTTGACCTCCTGGTCGTTCGCGCCGCGCTCGACCCGGTCGATCCGGTCGTAGCCGCTGTTGCGGGCCGTCCAGTACGCGCTGTCCTTGCCGCGCAGCGCCTTCCACTGGGCCTCGAAGTCGGCGGCGGTGATCGCGCTGCCGTCGCTCCAGACGGCCTTGGGGTTGAGCTTGTAGACCACGACCTGCCGGGGCTCGCGCTGCTTGACCTCCGCAGCGGTCAGATAGTCGGGGTCGCGCTGCGGGCGGCCGCGCTCGTCGAGGGTGAAGAGCGTGGGCAGCACGGCGCCGGCGACGCGCTGGGCCGTGTCGTCGGCGTCGGCCTGGAAGGTGTTGTACGTGGCCGGCAGCGCGTCGACGGCCCAGGTCAGGGTGCCCTTGTCGGCGACCTTGGCGCGCGGGACGGCGGCGATGTCCGGCGGGGCGGCCGGGCCGTCGGCGTCGTCGTCCCGGTG
>KL569461.1:17426-21759 GCA_000715685.1 Streptomyces lilacinus | reverse complement strand
GTGTATAAGAGACAGCGGCAGCAGCACCGCGGCGAGGAGGACGAGGCACCGGCGCGTGCGGGATCGCGAGCGCATGGACGACATGGGGGCCACCTCCGCCGGACCGGGCCGGATCGCGCGGCGGGCAGGTCCTCGTACCGCCGCGGATCGCGTCTGCTGCCGCCCACTGAAAGCGACGTCCCGCGCGAAGGCGCGCCGACACGTCGCCTCCCGCGCGCACGCCACTCGCCTGGGGGAATGTCTGTCTCTTATACACATCTAGAGACAGCCACCGGTGCGGCGGCGAACGCCCTCCCCCGTCGGCGCGATCGCGGAGGCTATCTTCCCCTCGAGGGGTGTGACGCGCGACACTTCCTGTCGCATGACCGGCGGCACCCGCAATCACCCACGCGGAAGGCCAAATCATGTCCGTCAAGGATGAGTTGACCGTCATTCAGCGTTCTCTCGAGGATCTCGACCGTGCGATCGGCCGGTTGGAGCAAAGGCTCGGCAAGGGCGCCCTCGACGTGCGGCGGCTGCGCGCCGACGCCGGTCACCTGCGGGAGGACCTCGCGCTGCTGCGCGCCGGCGCCGCCCCGCCCGTCGAGCCGCCGCTGCAGATGGTGACGGTCTCCGACACCCCGTACGACCCCTCGCTGTGGAAGGACGCGGACGACGAGGGGCTCGGGTGCCGGGACCGCCGCGCGCCCTGACCGCACCCCGCCCCGCCCGTCCCGTCTCCACTCCTCTCCGGAGTCCCTCTTGGCCACTGGTACCGACCCCGACCTCTCCGCCGCCGCGGACCGGCCGGCCGCGCGCGGCGTGCACCACGCCTCGCGCGCCGCGATCCCGGCCCGCCACCTGCGCCGCGACCGGTGGTGGCTGACCCCCGCCGCCACCGCCGCCGGACTGCTCGCCTTCGTCGCGTACTCGACCTGGCGCGCGTTCGCCGGCGCCGACTACTACGCGGCGCCCTACGTCTCGCCGTTCTACTCGCCGTGTCTCGCGGAGAACTGCGTGCCCATGAAGGGCGGCGCCGACTGGGAGCTCGTGGGCTCCTGGTGGCAGCTGTCGCCCGCGCTGCTGGTGCTGATCTTCCCGCTGGGCTTCCGGCTGACCTGCTACTACTACCGCAAGGCGTACTACCGCGGCTTCTGGGCGTCGCCGCCGGCCTGCGCGGTGCCGGAGCCGCACGCGACGTACAGCGGCGAGACCCGCTTCCCGCTGATCCTGCAGAACGTCCACCGCTACTTCTTCTACTTCGCGGTGCTCGTCGCCGGGGTGCTCACCTACGACGCGATCCTCGGCTTCCGCGACGCGAACGGCGCCTGGGGCCACATGGGCCTCGGCACCCTGGTGCTCCTCGCCAACATCGCGCTGATCTGGGCGTACACCCTCTCCTGCCACTCCTGCCGGCACATCGTGGGCGGCCGGCTGCGCAACTTCTCCAAGCACCCCGTGCGCTACCGCATGTGGGGCTGGGTCAGCGCGCTCAACGCCCGCCACATGCAGCTGGCCTGGGCCTCCCTGGTGAGCGTGGCGGTGGCCGACCTGTACGTGTACCTGGTCGCAAGCGGCGCCTTCGACGACCCGCGCTTTTTCTAGGAGAGGGGCCTTCTTCCGATGACACGGGTGGACCGACAGTCCTGGGACGTGGTCGTGGTCGGCGCCGGCGGCGCCGGGCTGCGCGCCGCCATCGAGGCGCGTGAGCAGGGGCTGCGGTGCGCGGTGATCTGCAAGTCGCTGTTCGGCAAGGCGCACACGGTCATGGCCGAGGGCGGCATCGCCGCCTCCATGGGCAACGTCAACCACAACGACAACTGGCAGGTGCACTTCCGCGACACCATGCGCGGCGGCAAGTTCCTCAACAACTGGCGGATGGCCGAGCTGCACGCGCAGGAGGCCCCCGACCGGGTCTGGGAGCTGGAGACCTGGGGCGCGGTCTTCGACCGCACCCCCGACGGACTGATCTCCCAGCGCAACTTCGGCGGCCACGAGTACCCGCGCCTGGCGCACGTCGGCGACCGTACGGGCCTGGAGCTGATCCGCACCCTGCAGCAGAAGATCGTCTCGCTGCAGCAGGAGGACGAGCGGGAGTACGGCGACTACGAGGCCCGGCTGAAGGTCTTCCAGGAGTGCACGGTCACGCGCGTCCTCAAGGAGAACCGACGCGTGTCCGGGGTCTTCGGCTACGAGCGCGAGTCCGGGCGCTTCTTCGTGATCGAGGCGCCGGCCGTGGTGCTGGCCACGGGCGGCATCGGCAAGTCCTTCAAGGTGACCTCGAACTCCTGGGAGTACACGGGCGACGGCCACGCGCTGGCGCTGCTGGCCGGGGCGCGGCTGGTCAACATGGAGTTCGTGCAGTTCCACCCCACGGGCATGGTCTGGCCGCCGTCCGTCAAGGGCATCCTGGTCACCGAGTCGGTGCGCGGCGACGGCGGGGTGCTGCGCAACAGCGACGGCAAGCGGTTCATGTTCGACTACGTCCCGGACGTCTTCAAGGAGAAGTACGCCGAGTCCGAGGCCGAGGGCGACCGCTGGTACACCGACCCCGACCACAACCGCAGACCGCCCGAGCTGCTGCCCCGCGACGAGGTGGCCCGGGCCATCAACGCCGAGGTCAAGGCCGGGCGCGGCTCCCCGCACGGCGGGGTGTTCCTGGACGTCTCGACCCGGATGCCGGCCGAGGTGATCCAGCGCAAGCTGCCGTCGATGCACCACCAGTTCAAGGAGTTGGCCGACGTCGACATCACCGCCGAGCCCATGGAGGTCGGGCCGACCTGCCACTACGTGATGGGCGGCGTCGAGGTGGACCCCGACACCGCGGCGGCGGTGGGGGTCCCCGGGCTGTTCGCGGCCGGCGAGGTCGCCGGCGGCATGCACGGCTCCAACCGGCTCGGCGGCAACTCCCTGTCCGACCTGCTGGTCTTCGGGCGGCGCGCCGGGCTGCACGCGGCCCGGTACGCGGCGGGCTTCGCCACGGGCGCGGCGCCGGCGGTCCCGGAGGCCGACATCGCGCTGGCGGAGGCCGAGGCGCTGCGGCCGTTCGGGGCGGAGGGCGGCGACCAGCACGTCTCGCACGGGCCGGCGGAGAACCCGTACACCCTCCACCAGGAGCTGCAGCAGGCGATGAGCGACCTGGTCGGCATCATCCGCCGGTCCGGTGAGATGGAGGAGGCCCTGCACCGGCTGTCCGGGCTGCGGGCCCGGGCCCGACGGGCCGGGGTCGAGGGGCACCGGCAGTTCAATCCCGGCTGGCACCTGGCGCTGGACCTGCGGAACATGCTGCTGGTCAGCGAGTGCGTGGCGCGGGCGGCCCTGGAGCGCACGGAGAGCCGGGGCGGGCACACCCGCGACGACCACCCCGGCATGGACCGGCGCTGGCGGCGGGTCAACCTGGTGTGCCGGCTGGCGGACGAGAGCGCCGGGCACGCGGTGACGGACTCGGCGTTGGGGCTGATCCGGCTGGAGCGGCAGGAGACGCCGCCGATCAGGCCGGACCTGCTGGCGCTGTTCGAGAAGGAAGAGCTGACGAAGTACCTGACCGACGAGGAGCTCACCTCATGAGTTACCAGGCCCACTTCAAGGTGTGGCGGGGTGATAAGGACGGTGGCGGCCTCGTCGACTTCGAGGTGGCCGTCAACGAGGGCGAGGTCGTCCTCGACATCATCCACCGTCTGCAGGCCACCGCCGCGCCGGATCTCGCGGTGCGGTGGAACTGCAAGGCGGGCAAGTGCGGTTCGTGCAGCGCGGAGGTCAACGGCCGGCCGCGGCTGATGTGCATGACGCGGATGTCGGTGTTCGACCCGGCCGAGACGATCACGGTCACCCCGATGCGGTCCTTCCCGGTGGTGCGGGACCTGGTCACGGACGTGTCGTACAACTACGCGAAGGCGCGCGAGGTGCCGTCCTTCGTGCCGCCCAAGGAGCTGGGGCCGGGGCAGTACCGCATGAAGCAGGAGGACGTGGGTCGCGTCCAGGAGTTCCGCAAGTGCATCGAGTGCTTCCTGTGCCAGAACACCTGCCATGTGGTCCGTGACCACGAGGAGAACAAGACGGCCTTCGCCGGGCCGCGCTTCCTGATGCGGGTGGCCGAGCTGGACATGCACCCGCTGGACGCGGCCGACGAGGCCGGGATCGACCGCCGGCGGGGCGCGCGGGAGGACCACGGGCTGGGGTACTGCAACATCACCAAGTGCTGCACGGAGGTGTGCCCCGAGCACATCAAGATCACGGACAATGCGCTGATCCCGTTGAAGGAGCGGGTGGTCGACCGTTCGTACGACCCGCTGGTCTGGCTGGGCAGCAAGATCCGACGCCGGCGGACGTGACGGGCCCACGGACGGTCGTGGCG
>KL569461.1:15107-17142 GCA_000715685.1 Streptomyces lilacinus | reverse complement strand
GAGATGTGTATAAGAGACAGCACAAGGAGTGACCACTCTCCGTAATACCCCGCGCGCCCCCGGTAGCGGATCGGCCAATCCGGTCATACTCTCCAAAATGTGACGCGGCTTTCGTGGGGGTACGGGCCGAGGGCGCCGGGCTGGGCCATGGTCAGCGCCCTCCTCGCGCTTTGCGCCCTCCTCCTGGCCCCCGCGCCCGTTTCGCGCGCCGACGCGCCCCTCGACCTGGACGCCCCCGGCCGCGTCACCGACACCGTCGGCGCGCTGGCGCGGCGGCGGGCCCAGGTCGACGCCGCCCTCGACCGCCTCCACACCACCCAGCACGTCCAGCTCTACGTCACCTACGTCCACGACTTCTCCGGCCGCGCCCCCCACGCCTGGGCCGACGCCACCGCCGACCGCAACGGCCTCGGCCCCCGCGACGTGCTGCTGGCCATCGCCACCCACGGCGGCCAGTACGCCGTCTCGGCCGACAAGGAGTCCGGCTTCCGCAAGGACCAGCTGGTCCGCGTCGCCACCGTCGCCATCGAGCCCGCCCTGCGGGAGCACGACTGGGCCGGCGCCGCCATCGGCGCCGCCGACGGCTACGGGGCCGTCCTGCGTGGCGAACCCGTGCGCACCCCCGCCATCCGCCCCGGCAGCCGGGACCCCGGCGGCGACGGGCTCGTCCCCGGCGAACGCCACGTATGGGTGCCCGTCGCCCTGGCCGTCGCGGTGTGCCTGACCGCCCTCCACCTCGGCTCGCGGCGCACCCGCGCCGCCCGGCGGCGCCGGGCCGCGGCCCGGGACCGCCCGCTCCTCGTCACCGACGCCATCGACACGGGACCGACCCGTATGGCCCAACCGCTCACGCCGCTGCCCGACCTGGACGCCGAGGCCGCGGCGAACCTCGTCGACACCGATGACGCGGTCCGCACCAGCGCCGAGGAACTCTTCTTCGCCACCGCCCAGTTGGGCGAGGCCGCCACCCGGCCCTTCGCGGAGGCGGTCGACTGGGCCCGCGGCGAGCTCGCCCACGCCTTCCGGCTGCGGCAGCGGCTGGACGAGTCGCCCCACGCGGACGACGACGCCCGACGCCACGCCCTGGACGAGATCTGCTCCCGCTGCACCAGCGCCAACCGGCGCCTCGACGCCGAGTCCGAGGCCTTCGACCGCCTGCGCGACATCCAGGCCAACTGCCCGCGGATACTCGACCTCGCCGAGGCCGCCGCGAGATCCCTGGCCCCCCGCCTCGACACCGCCGACGCGGCACTGGGCGCCCTCGCCCGCTGCCGGGCCGGCACCGCCCTGTCCCCGGTCGCCGGCCACCCCGGCGCGGCCCGCGACCGCGTCGCCTTCGCCGACACCGCGCTCGCCGAGGCCCGCACCGCCCTGCTCGTCGGCGACACCGAGCACGCCGCCGTCTCCCTGCGCGCCGCCGAGGCCGCCCTCCACCAGGCCCGCACCCTCACCACCGCCGTCCTGCGCCACACCCACGACCTCACCGCCGCGACCGACCGCCTGCGCACCGCCCTCGGCGAGGCGGGCAGGTGCCCGGCGGCGGAGGAGGCGCGCCGCGCGATGGCGAAGACGCCGTACGACCCGCGCGAGGTGCTGCGCCTCCTCGACGAGGCCGTACCGCTGCCGGGCGGCCCGGCCCGCTCCGTCCTCGCCGCCCGCGCGGAGACCGCGGCGGCCCGCGACTTCGTCGCCACGCACCGGGGCGCGATCGGCGCCCGCGCACGCACCCGGCTCGCGGAGGCGGAGCACCACGTGACCCTGGCGCTGACCGGAGGCCCGGGCGCGCGCTCCGCGGCGGCGCGCGCGGAAGCGCTCGCGCGCCAGGCGCGAGCGCTGGCGGAGGACGACGTCCTGCGCTACGGAGCCGCGTACGACACCCCCGACACCCACCGCGCCCGAGCCCTGGGCGGCGCCCTCCTGGGCGGCATCATCCTGGCCGGCCTGCTGCCGGCCACGTTCGGCGGCGGGGCGACGCGGGGGCGGTTGGCGGGGTGAGTCCTCAATCGCCGGACGGGCTGAAAATTCAGCCCGTCCG
>KL569461.1:13021-14812 GCA_000715685.1 Streptomyces lilacinus | reverse complement strand
GGCGATTGAGGACCGGGGTCCGGGGCGGAGCCCCGGCTCAGTACAGGCTCAGCAACGCCTCCACCGCGTCCGGTGCCGGCGAGTCCTCGTCCGGCAGCGCCAGCTCGAACCAGACCGTCTTGCCGTGAGGCGTCCGGCGGCTGCCCCACGCGGCGCTGAGGAGGCCTACGAGTTGGAGGCCGCGGCCGCCCTCGTCGGTGTCGCGGGCGCGGCGGCGGCGGGGCTGGACGTGGCCGCCGTCCCAGACCTCGCAGACGAGGGTGCGGTCGAGCAGGAGGCGGAGGCGGATCTCGCCCTCGCCGTAGCGCAGGGCGTTGGTGACCAGCTCGCTGACGAGGAGCTCGGAGGTGTCGACGAGGTCGGTCAGGCCCCAGGACTCGAGCTGGTCGCGGGCGAGTTCGCGGGCGCGGGCGACGGAGCGGGGCTCGGGGGGGAGGGTCCAGTCGCCGACGCAGCCGGGCTTCAGGCCGCGCAGGCGGGCCATGAGGAGGGCGATGTCGTCCTCGCCGTGGTGGGTGTCCAGGGCGCCG
This sequence comes from Streptomyces lilacinus, assembly GCA_000715685.1. Taxonomy (GTDB): domain Bacteria; phylum Actinomycetota; class Actinomycetes; order Streptomycetales; family Streptomycetaceae; genus Streptomyces; species Streptomyces lilacinus. The sequence goes on along the minus strand of KL569461.1, from coordinate 14,282 downwards.
AGGACGTGGTCGCAGACGTCCTCGAGGGGGCTCTCGGGGTCGGAGAGGGCCTCGCGGAAGGCCTGGAGGCCCTCGTCGAGGGGGTGGTCGCGGGACTCGACGAGGCCGTCGGTGTAGAGGGCGAGGAGCGCGCCGTCGGGGAGCTCGATCTCGGTCTCCTCGAAGGGCTCGCCGCCGACGCCGAGCGGCATGCCGGGCGGGACCTCCAGCAGCATGGCGGGCTCGCCGGCCTCGACCAGGACCGGGGGCAGGTGGCCGGCGTTGGCGACCGTGCAGCGCCGGGTGACGGGGTCGTAGACGGCGTAGACGCAGGTGGCGAGGTAGACCTCGGAGAGGTCGGCGGGGCGGACGCTGCCGCGTACGCCGCGGGAGGCGGACTGCTTGCCGCCGGGGCGGCCGAGGCCGTGGGCGATCTCGTCGAGGGCGGAGAGCACCTCGGCCGGCTCGAGGTCGAGCATGGCCAGGGTGCGGACGGCGGTGCGCAGTTCGCCCATGGCGACGGCGGCCCGCAGGCCGCGGCCCATGACGTCGCCGACGACGAGCGCGGTGCGGTGGCCGGGCAGCTCGATGACGTCGAACCAGTCGCCGCCGACCTCCGTGGCGGCGTTGCCGGGGAGGTACCGGCAGGCGATCTCGACGCCGGCGGCCTCGGGGTCGCCGGGGGGCAGGAGGCTGCGCTGGAGGATCAGGGCGCGCTCGTGCTCGCGGCGGTAGAGGCGGGCGTTGTCGATGCAGACGGCGGCGCGGGCGGCGAGCTCGACGGCGAGGGCGGTGTCCCGCTCGCCGAAGGGCTCGCTGCCCTTCGTACGGGAGAACTGGGCGAGGCCGAGGACGGTGTCGCGGGCGACCATCGGGACGGCGAGGGTGGACTGCACGACGGCGCCGAGCTCGGGGCCGTCCTCGGCCTCGCGGCCGGGGACGACCTGGACGTGGGCGGTGCGCAGGGCCTGGGCGCAGGGCGAGTGGAAGGCGTAGCGGTGCACCTCGCCGACCTGGATGGGCTTGGCGTCGGCCTCGTCGACGGGGGCGCCGGAGACGGCGCTGGAGTAGGCGACGCGGCGCAGCTCGGCGCTGCCGTCGGCGAGGCCGGGCGGGGCCTCGTCGCCGGCGAGCAGGCCCTGGTAGAGGTCGACGGAGGCGAGGTCGCAGAACTGCGGGACGGCGACGTCGAGGAGCTCGCGGGCGGTCTTCTCGAGGTCCAGGGAGTTGCCGATGCGGGCGCCGGCCTCGTTGAGCAGGGCCAGGTCTGTCTCTTATACAC
>KL569461.1:10975-12722 GCA_000715685.1 Streptomyces lilacinus | reverse complement strand
GGCGGCGCTCGCTGTGGCCGGGCACGGGACCGACGAGTTGGACGTCGGCCACGGGCTTTCCGGTGTCCAGGACCTGGCGCAGCGCGGCGGTGAGCCGGTCGGCCTCGCCGCGGGGCAGGAAGTCGTGCGGGGTGCGGCCGCGGTGCCAGGCGACGGGGCGGCCGAAAGTCTGGGCGAAACTCTCGTTGACGCGCAGCAGGGTCAAGTCGGTGCCGAAGAAGAAGAAGCCGAGCGGAGATTGGCCGAAAACAGCTTCCGATGCGGCGATGTCGGTCTCTATTCCGCGCAGCGCCCGGACGTCGACGGCGACGCAGAGGGCGGCGCGGTCGCCGGTGGCATTCTCACTGGGCATCACATAGATCTCGGCCAGGCCCTGTTCGACGCCATCGCTGCCGTCGCCGCCGTCGCGGCCGGCACGGCCGTCGCGCTGGTACGGGACGAGCCCGGTCCAGGCCCGGCCGTCGAGGCCGCCCTCGGCGAGGAAGGGGGCGGCGGGGCGCCGGCGGGCGCCCGGGGGCGGCCCGAAGATCTCCTGCGGGTCCTTGCCGACGGCGTGCCGGGCCGCTATTCCGAAGAGTTCGGCCGCCCGTTCGCTCCACTGGTCGATCCGGCCGTCGGGGCCGAGGGAGAAGGACGCCACACGGATGTAGTCGTAGAGGGAGCCGGGTGGACTGTTCTGCCACATCGACGTGGCGTCCGCATCCCCCGACTTTCCCGCCGTACCCGCTGGCTTTTCGCTCACGTGCCCGTCCCCTCCGGCTCTTGTGCTCGCACCGGCATCAGAAGGCCGAGTATCCAGCACAGGGGCCCTTCGGAACACGGACTTCACGATCACAGCACGGTCTCAACCCGCTATGTATCCTCCCCGGGTTACTAACCGGGCAGGCTCAGCTCGAACCACACGGTCTTTCCCGTCGTACCCGGTCGGGTTCCCCAGCGACGGGAGGCCAATGCCACGAGCTGCAGTCCGCGGCCGCCCTCGTCGTCGGCATGGGCGACGCGCTCGCGCGGGGGGTCGGGCAGGGGATCGGAGACCTCGACGAGGAGGCTGGGGCCGGCGTGGGAGTACATCCGGACGCCGATGGGGCCGCTGGCGTAGCGCAGGGAGTTGGTGACGAGCTCGCTGACCAGCAGGACCGTCACGTCGGTGACGGCGTCCAGGCCCCACTCGCGCAGGGTGTCGCGCACCAGCGTGCGGGCGGTGCGCACGGCGCCGGCCTCGGCGGGGAAGCTCCACTCGGCGAAGCCGGGCGTCGATGCCAAGGTCCCTGCGCTCTCGCTCACGCCGACCACTTCCCAGACCGCTGCGCGACCCCACCGGCATGTCCGGCTTTGGGGCTAATAATCAGCACATACCCGGTATGGGGGTCGGACTATCTTCCTTCCCCTGGCATGTCCGCGAGAGTTGCCGCATTCGGCGTACACGGGCGTAGCGGGGCCGGGCCCACGGTGACGGGGCGCGGTCAGTGGGCCCGCGGGGGCGCGGGGTCCTCGGCGTCCACGGCACCCTCGGGGTCCGCGGCGCCCTCCGGGGCCTCGGCCGCGAGCAGCTGGGCCGCCCGGGCGACCGCGGGGCGGTCCTGCTCCAGCCAGTCGACGTCGTCGATCCGGTCGGGGGCGAGCCAGCGCAGCTCGTCGTGGTCCTCGAGGGGCTGCGGCTCCCCCGCCACCAGGCGCGCCGTCCAGACCTGGAGGACGTAGCCGGGCTTGAGCGTCCACTCCCCCTCGATCCTGTCTCTTATACACA
>KL569461.1:9011-10730 GCA_000715685.1 Streptomyces lilacinus | reverse complement strand
CTCGATCCGCTCCAGCGGCTCGGCCTCGATGCCGAGCTCCTCGCGCAGCTCCCGGACGAGGGCCGCCCGGGGCGTCTCGCCGGGCTCCAGCTTGCCGCCGGGCAGCTCCCAGCGGCCGGCCAGCTCGGGCGGGGCACTGCGCCGCGCGGCGAGCAGCCGCCCCTGGTGAAAGACCGCCCCGCCCACCACTACGCGCACGCTGTCCATGAGGGGAAAGCGTAAGGCCCGGCACGCGTGCGTGCCGGGCCGGGCCCGGGGCGGCGCCGGGCCTGGTGAGCGCCGCCCCGGGGGCGCGGGGCCGGCGGGGACGCACGCCCCCGCGCGCCCCCGGTCGGACGGGCGGGCTAGGTGACGGCCCGCCCCACCCTCTCGACGATGTACAGCCGGCGGCGGCCTTCCGCGTCCAGCCGGTCGGCCACCCGCTCCGCCTCCGTCCTGGTGGCGTAACGGCCGACGCGGTAGCGGTTGCCGTTCTCGTCCTGGCGGATGACCAGCCAGGGCAGGACCGGTCCGGTGTCCGTCATCGCCCCTGCCCTCCCGCCGTCGTCGCCGCGCGCACCGGCGCACGCCCTTCGGTGACTTCCGAAGAAACCGCAGTCCGCATATGCCCGAGCGTACGCCCGGACTTTACGCAGCGGATACGGGTTTTCACAAAGAGGTACGCATTCGGCCACGTGCGCGGATCACTTGGCCGGGGCGAGCTCCGGCTCGGCGGCGGCCTCGGCCTCGGCGGCCTCGTTGATTTCCTTCTCGACCTGAACAAGGGTCGGGTTGCGCCACGCGCTGCGCACGCCCCACGCGTAGAAGGCCAGCGCGATCAGGACAACCACGGCGATGTCCCAGCCCGGGGCGAGGTAGCCCTTGCCGCCGAACTCGGTGCCGCCGGCCCACGAGACGAACGCCATCACGAGCAGGTAGGCCACCATCCAGGCGCCGGCCTGCAGGTGCGGCTTGAGCTCGGCCCACGGCTTGCGCAGCTCGTACCAGGCCCAGATCGGCAGGCCGATGGCCATGATGAAGATGACCTTGCCCGTCAGCGGCCAGCGGGCCCAGTACATGACCAGGGAACCGAAGATCATCGCGATGGGGGCGATGATCGGCATGGCCTTCAGCTTGACCGGGCGCTTCATGTCCGGCGCGATGCGGCGCAGCGACATCACGGCGACGGGGCCGGTGATGTACGAGATGACGGTGGCGACACCGACGATCTCCGCGATCGAGCCCCAGCCGCGGAAGACGGCGAGGAAGACGAAGGAGATCGCCAGGTTGAGCAGCAGGGCCGGCTTCGGCACACCGGTCTTGGGGTCGACCTTGCCGAAGACCTTCGGCAGGTGGCCGTTCTCCTGGACGCCGTGGATCATGCGCGAGGTGGTGGCCGCGTAGATCATGCCGGTGCCGGACGGGGAGATGAAGGCGTCCGCGTACAGCAGCAGCGCGAGCCAGTTCAGGCCCCAGGTGATGGAGAGGTCCGCGAGCGGGGACTTGTAGGCCAGGGTGTTCCAGCCGCCGGAGAGGTCCGCGGCGGGGACGGCCATGAGGAAGGCGACCTGCAGCGCGATGTAGATGACCAGCGCGATCAGGATGGAGCCGACGACGGCCTTCGGCAGCGACTTGCCGGGGTTGCGGGCCTCGGCGGCCATGTTCAGCGGCGACTGGAAGCCGTTGAAGGCCCAGACGATGCCGGCGACGGCGACGGCGCTGAAGACGGCGCTCCAGCCG
>KL569461.1:8227-8772 GCA_000715685.1 Streptomyces lilacinus | reverse complement strand
CCAGCCGTTGGGGGCGAAGCCGCCGTGGGCGGAGCCGACGTTGCTGGTGTCGAAGTGCGCGAAGATCAGCGCACCCGCGGTCAGCGCCGGGACCACGACCTTGAACACGGTGATCGCGTTGTTCGTCTTGGCGAACAGGGTGATCGCGAACCAGTTCAGGAAGAAGTAGAAGACGACCAGCACGCTCGCGGCGGCGAGGCCGGTGCCGGTGAGCTCCTTGCCGTCGAAGAGCTTGCCCGCCCAGTCGAACTTCCACGAGCTCATGTACTGGATGGACGCGGTCGCCTCACCGGGAATGACGGAGACGATGGCGATCCAGTTGGCCCAGGCGGCCATGTAGCCGGCCAGCGAGCCGTGCGAGAACTGCCCGTACCGCACCATGCCGCCCGCCTTGGGGAACATCGAGCCGAGCTCGGTGTAGGTGAGGGCGATGGTCAGCGCCACGACGGCGCCGATGACCCAGGCGAAGATGGCGGCGGGGCCGGCCAGCACGGCGGCACGCTCGGCACCGAACAGCCAGCCGGAGCCGATGATCGACCCGAGGT
>KL569461.1:0-7978 GCA_000715685.1 Streptomyces lilacinus | reverse complement strand
GCCGATGATCGACCCGAGGCCGACGGCGGTCAGCGCCGTCGTGCCGAGGGTCCGGCGGTAATTCGAGTGGGAACCCTGTTCGGTGCTCAAACCCCGGATCTCCTTTGCTTTCTACTCCCCCACGGGCAGGACACAAACCGCGCCATCGTACGGGCGATTTGGCCGAGTTGTTTCTGCCAAAAGGCCCTGACCTGGGAGTCTGTGAGTTTTGCAACATCGGAGATCATGACTTCACACCGGGACAAACTCGGACAAGGCGTGAGCTACCTACCCGCTGGTACGAACCAGCGGGCGGGGCCCGGAAGGGGGCTCCGTACTGACTCCGGAGTCAGTACGGAGTCGGTTCACGCGCGGTTCATCGCTACTTCACCGGCAGGTGGTAGGCGACCCGGTAGCGCTCGGCGAGCATCACCACGTCGGCGGTCTCGACCGGGCAGCCGCCCGCGTAGTAGGTCCGCGAGACCACCAGGACGCAGTGGCCGGGCACGCCGCCGAGCGCCAGCGTCTCCTCGGCGAGGCCGGGACGCGCGCTGACCTCCTCGGTGACGTTGTCCACGACCAGGTCGATGGCGGCCATCCGGTCCACCACGCCCCGCCCGGCCAGCGGCCCCTCCTCCGGCAGCATCACGGGCGTGCGCCCGGTGAGCGCGAGGGGCTCCCAGGAGGTCGAGAGCATGCAGGGCTCGCCCGCGGACCGGAAGAGGTAGTCGGTGCGCATCACCCGGTCACCGGGCCCGACGCGCAGCCGCCGCGCCACCCGCCCGTCGGCCGGCACCTGCTCGCTGCGGGACTCCCAGGTGCCCTTGACCCGCTCGTTGGCCTGTTCCTGCCGGAAGGGCGTGGACTCCCCCACCCCCCGGTAGCCCGTACGCACCACGGCGCGCGGCACGGGCTGCTCGCGGACGTACGTTCCGGAGCCGGACCTGCCCTCGACCAGGCCCTCGGCCATGAGGACCTTGCGGGCCTCCAGGGCCACGGTGTCGGAGACTCCGTACTGCTCCCGGATGCGCGCCTGGGAGGGGAGCCGGGTGTGCGGCGGAAGCTCGCCCGCGACGATTTTCTGGCGCAGATCGCCGGCCACACGAAGGTATGCGGGCTGGTCACCGAAGGCCACGTCCACTCCCAAGGGGTTGACAGTCCGCAACAGCTTGGCAACCGAACGTTGCGCTCCGCAACTTCTGGCCAGCGCTTTACGGCCAGTGGCGAAGCGCAGCTCAGCACGGCGCACGAGCGAGCCCTCGGCACATGCGATCAGCACGCACCCGAGGCACATCCGCACTTCTGCGCGGTCGCCGCCTGACACGGAGCGTGGCCGCACCCGGGCCGCACCCCCGATTGCCGGTCGCCGGCGTGCCCGGGCGCCGTTGGGAGGTGACGCTCGTAAGCGGACTTGATCATTCCGAATCATTCCGTCCGAGGATCCCGGAGGACCCATGACAGGAAGACGCACCGTCCGGACAGCCCTCGTCGCCGCCGTGGTGCTGCTCGCCGGCGCGGGCCCGGCCCAGGCGGCAGGCGGCAGCGCGTTCCCCCACCCGAGCACGGCACAGGCGCAGCTCGCCGCTGCCCACCCGCATGCCGCCGCCAGACCCACCCCGAGGCGGATCGCCGCCCTCTTCGACCGCTGGAACGCGGCGCTGGCCACGCGGGACGCCCGTACCGTCGCGGCTCTCTACGCGCGCGACGCCGTCCTGCTGCCGACGGTGTCCGCGCAGATCCGCACCACGCACGCCGAGATCGTCGACTACTTCGAGCACTTCCTCGAGCAGCGGCCCCAGGGCAGGATCCAGCGCCGCCACATCACCGTGCTCGGGCCCACCGCGGCCGTCGACACCGGGCTGTACCAGTTCACCCTGACGGACAAGAAGGGCAAGGTCAGCAAGGTCGACGCGCGCTACACGTTCGTCTACGAGCTGCGCGACCGGCACTGGTTGATCGTCAACCACCACTCGTCGGTGGTGCCGTCGTAGGGCACTCGCCGGTACGACGAAGGGGCCGACTCCCGAAGGAGTCGGCCCCTTGTAGCGTGCGTGCGCGATCAGCCGTTTGAAGCGGTCAGACGTTAAACCTGAACCTTCGACGCAGGGCTCCGACCTGCGAAAACACGCTTCTCAAAGCGCCCATCCAGCACCGATCCAGCACGGTGCGCGTTCGTCCAGCACATCCAGCACACGACCGCGCCGAGGTGGGTCCGCCCAACACCATGGCCTGTTGTGTACACATGAGACACTCGGTACGCTTGAGCGCATGACACAGCCGCTGCCCATAGAGTCCATCCGCGACGTGCGCGCGCACTTGGCGGAAGTCGTGGAGCGTGCAGACCGCGACGACGTGCCCACGGTCATCACCCGCCGAGGCAAGGAAGTCGCCGCCGTCGTCTCCATCGAGGTGCTGCGCAAGTACCAGGAGTGGGAAGAGCGCGAGATCAATCGGATCATCGACGAGCGCATGGCCAACCCCGCGCCCGGCATCCCGATCGAGGACATCATGAGGGAGACGCTGGCACGCGGTGAGTGAGTACCGAACCGTCTTCCGCCCCGAGGCGCAGGCCGAGCTTCGGAAGATCCCCCGCGACATGGCGCTGCGCATCCTGGCCAAGCTGACCGAGCTGGAGACCGACCCTCTCGGCTTCAACACCACCGCACTCGTGTCCCAGCCCGAACGACGCCGTCTGCGCGTCGGCGACTACCGCGTCGTCTACACGATCGACAACGGAGAGCTGGTGATCTGGGTCGTTCACGTGGGACACCGGTCCACTGTTTACGAGACCTGATTGCGGCTGAGCCCACGTCAGAATATCCAGCACCCATCCAGCACGGTGACGACGAAGGGGTCGGACTCGACAGAGTCCGACCCCTTCTGACCTGCATGTTTGCCACGCCAGTGACGTGGTGTTATTTCATCCGCTCAGACGTTGAAGCGGAACTCCACCACGTCGCCGTCGGCCATCACGTAGTCCTTGCCCTCCATGCGCGCCTTGCCGGCGGAGCGGGCCTCGGCGACGGAGCCGGTGGCGACGAGGTCCTCGAAGGAGATGACCTCGGCCTTGATGAAGCCCTTCTGGAAGTCGGTGTGGATCACACCGGCGGCCTCGGGGGCCGTGGCGCCCTTCTTGATGGTCCAGGCGCGGGACTCCTTGGGGCCGGCCGTCAGATAGGTCTGCAGGCCGAGGGTGTCGAAGCCGACGCGGGCCAGCGTGGCCAGGCCCGGCTCGTCCTGGCCGACGGACTGGAGCAGCTCGAGGGCCTCGTCCTCGTCCAGCTCGGCGAGGTCGGCCTCCAGCTTGGCGTTGAGGAAGATGGCCTCGGCGGGGGCGACCAGGGCGCGCTGCTCGTCCTTGAAGGCCTCGTCCGACAGCTCCTCCTCGTCCACGTTGAAGACGTAGAGGAACGGCTTGGTGGTGAGCAGGTGGAGGTCGTGCAGGAGCTCCTCGTTGCCGGAGCCCTGGACGATGCCCGCCGAGAAGAGCGTCTCGCCCTTCTCCAGGATCTCCTTCGCCGCCTCGACGGCCGCGACCTTCGGCGCGACGTCCTTCTTGATCCGCATTTCCTTCTGCAGGCGCGGCAGGACCTTCTCGATGGTCTGCAGGTCGGCGAGGATCAGCTCGGTGTTGATGGTCTCGATGTCGTCCTTGGGCGAGACCTTGCCGTCGACGTGGACGACGTTCTCGTCCTTGAAGGCGCGGATGACCTGGCAGATCGCGTCGGACTCACGGATGTTCGCGAGGAACTTGTTGCCCAGGCCCTCGCCCTCGGAGGCGCCGCGCACGATGCCGGCGATGTCGACGAAGTCGACGGTGGCGGGCAGGATCTTCTGCGAGCCGAAGATCTCGGCGAGCTTGGTGAGCCGGGCGTCCGGGACACCGACGACGCCCACGTTGGGCTCGATGGTGGCGAACGGGTAGTTGGCCGCCAGCACGTCGTTCTTGGTCAGGGCGTTGAACAGGGTCGACTTGCCGACATTCGGCAGACCGACGATTCCGATCGTGAGCGACACGTGACAGTCTTCCCGTTGATCCCGTAGGTAAAGGCTTCCGCGCCCCGTGACGCGGCCGGTCCACCAGTCTACGGGTCGATGCCGCACACCCGCCCCTGACGGACGATTCCTCGAACGCATGCCCAAGGTGGCGCAAACGGCGTGTCCAACGCCGGATTCCCCGCGTCGCCCTGCCTAGTTTGGTCGCGTGGAGCAACCGAGCACGCGTATCCCCCAGCGCAAGGTCCGCCGCGGGTCCCCCGTGCCCCGCCCCGCCGCACCCGTCGGACAGCGCCGCGGCGACGACGACCGGGGCACCCGCCCCGGCCGCGCGCCCGGGGCGTTCACCCGGCTGCCGGCCGCCCGGCTGACCGGCCTGGGCAGCGGGCTCCTCACCACGCTGAGCATGCTCACCATCGGCGCCCTGGACTCGCTCGTCGGCTGCTCGCCGCGGGTGTACGGGGTCTTCTTCCTGCTCGCCAGCGCCGCCTGCGCGCTGTGGGTGCGGCCCGCCGAGCTGATGACCGCGCCCGTGAGCGTGCCCATCGCCTACGCGGTGGGCGCCGTGCCCCTGTGCGACGGCACGGGCGGCTGGCTCGGGCGGCTCATGAGCCTGGTCACCCTGCTGTCGCTGAATGCGGGCTGGCTCTACTCCGGCACCCTGCTGGCCGCCCTGATCGCGCTCGTCCGCCGGATCGCGCTGATCACGCGGCGACGACGGGAGCGGCGGCGGCAGCAGCCATCGCGGCCCCCACGATCCCCGCGTTGTTCTGGAGACGCGCGGGGACGACCTCGGCGCTGACGCCCTCGAGCAGCGGCAGGAACTTCTCCGCCTTGCGGCTGACGCCGCCGCCGATCACGAACAGCTCGGGCGAGAAGAGCATCTCCACATGGGCGAGGTACCGCCCGACCCGCTTGGCCCAGCGGTCCCAGTTGAGGCCCTCCTCGTCCTTGGCCCGGGTGGAGGCCCGGGTCTCGGCGTCGTGGCCGCGCAGCTCCAGATGGCCCAGCTCGGTGTTGGGCACCAGCCGGCCGCCCGTGAAGACCGCGCTGCCGATGCCCGTGCCGAAGGTCAGCACGATCACCGTGCCCGTACGGCCCTTGCCCGCGCCGTACGTCATCTCGGCCAGCCCGGCCGCGTCGGCGTCGTTCAGCAGGGTCACCGGTACGCCGACGGCCCCGCCGAGCAGCTCGGCGGCGTCCTGGCCGATCCAGCCCTTGTCGACATTGGCGGCGGTCCGGGTCGTGCCGTCGACCACGACGCCCGGGAAGGTCGCGCCGACCGAGCCCCGCGGCGGGCCGAAGTGCTCGACCACCTGCCGTACGGCCTCCGCGACCGCCTCCGGGGTGGCCGGACGCGGAGTGAGCACCTTGAAGCGCTCCTCCGCGATCTCACCGCGCTCCAGGTCCACCGGAGCGCCCTTGATGCCCGATCCGCCGATGTCCACGCCGAATACGTTCATACCGCCACGCTACGGCGTGGCGGCGGCGGTCACCCCTCGGCGGAGCCGTTGCCGGCGGTGGCCTTGTCGGCGGAGCCCTTGAGCGTGGCGGCCTCGGCGCGCAGGTCGCGGCGCAGCTCCTTGGGGAGCGAGAAGGTGATGGACTCCTCGGCGGCCTTGACCACCTCGACGTCCTCGAAGCCGCGCTGGGCCAGCCAGTCCAGCACGCCCTGGACGAGGATCTCCGGCACCGAGGCGCCCGAGGTCACGCCGACCGTCGAGACGCCCTCGAGCCAGGCCTCGTCGATCTCCTCGGCGTAGTCCACCAGGTGGGCGTCGCGCGCGCCGGCGCCGAGGGCGACCTCGACGAGGCGGACGGAGTTCGAGGAGTTCTTGGAGCCGACGACGATGACGAGGTCGGCCTCGGCGCCCATCTGCTTGACCGCGATCTGGCGGTTCTGCGTGGCGTAGCAGATGTCGTCGCTGGGCGGGGAGAGGAGGTTGGGGAAGCGGCCCTTGAGGGCGTCGACCGTCTCCATCGTCTCGTCCACGGAGAGGGTGGTCTGGGAGAGCCAGACGACCTTGTCCGGGTCGCGGACCTCGACGTTCGCCACGTCGTCCGGGCCGTCGACGAGGGTGATGTGGTCCGGCGCCTCGCCGCTGGTGCCGATGACCTCCTCGTGGCCCTCGTGACCGATCAGGAGGATGTCGTAGTCCTCCTTGGCGAAGCGGATGGCCTCCTTGTGGACCTTGGTCACCAGGGGGCACGTGGCGTCGATCGTGGCCAGCTTGCCGCGCGCGGCCTCCTCGTGGACCACGGGGGCCACGCCGTGCGCGGAGAAGATGACGATGTTGCCCTCGGGCACCTCTTCGGTCTCGTCGACGAAGATGGCGCCCTTCTTCTCCAACGTCTTCACCACGTACTTGTTGTGCACGATCTCGTGGCGTACGTAGACGGGCGCGCCGTACTGCTCGAGGGCCTTCTCGACGGCGATGACGGCACGGTCCACACCCGCGCAGTAGCCACGGGGGGCGGCGAGCAGGACCTTGCGGGCGGGAGTGGCAGTCATGCCGTCCATCGTAAGGGCCCGGACCACCGGCGTGGCCCGCCCGCCGGGCGCCGCGGCCGCCCGAATACTGACGACATGGCCCCATCCGCGACGCCCGCCGACCCGCCGTCGGTGCCTCCGCCGTTCGGTGACCGGTCCCTCCGCCGGACGCTCTCGTTCCGCGATCTGGTCGTCTACGGTCTGCTCTTCATCGCGCCCATGGCGCCGGTCGGGATCTTCGGCACGCTGGGCGCGAAGGCGCACGGCGCGGTGGCGCTGGTGTACGTGGTGGCGACGCTCGCGATGGCGTTCACCGCGTACTCGTACGCGCAGATGGTGCGGGTCGCCCCGCAGGCCGGCTCGGTCTACACCTACGCGCGGCTGGGGCTGGGCGAGGGGGCGGGCTTCGTCGCCGGGTGGATGGCGATGCTCGACTACCTGCTCATCCCGGCGGTCGCCTACCTCTTCTCCGGCATCGCCATGCACGCGCTGGTGCCGGCGGTCCCGCAGTGGGTGTGTACGGCGATCGCGGTGCTCCTGACCACCGGCCTGAACCTGTGGGGCGTACGCGCCGCCGCGCTCGCCGGCTTCCTGGTGCTGGCCATGGAGCTCGCGGTGCTGGCCGTCTTCGTGGTGGCGGCCGCGGTCGCGCTGGCGCAGGACGGGGCGCGGCGCGGCTGGCTCGCGCCGCTGACCGGGGAGGGCGCCTTCGACGCGGGCACGGTGCGCGCGGTGCTGGGGGCGGTGTCGGTGGCGGTGCTGTCGTACCTGGGCTTCGACGCGATCGCCGCCTTCGCGGAGGAGTCGGCGGGCGGCTCGGAGAAGGTGGCCCGCGCGGTCCTGACGTGCCTGGCGGTGGCGGGGACGCTGTTCTTCGTCCAGACCTATCTCGCCGCCCTGCTCGCGCCGATGTCGGCGGCGGACCTGGCGGCGGAGCCGGCCCGGCAGGGGGCGGCCTTCTACGACACGGTCGACGCGGCGACGGGACCGTGGCTGCACGACCTGGTCGCCGCGAGCAAGGCGCTCGGCGCGGCGTTCGCGGCACTGGCCGGGCAGGCGGCGGCCGGCCGCCTGCTCTTCGCGATGGCCCGGGACCGGCGCCTGCCGGGCCTTCTGGCGAAGGTCGACCGGGGGTCGGGGGTGCCGCGGCTCGCGCTGCTGGGTGCGGCGGCGGTGACGCTGGTGGCGGCGGTGTGGGCGGCGCGGCGGGCGGACGGGCTGGATCGGCTGGTGTCGGTGGTGGATGTGGGGGCGTTGTGTGCGTTTGCGTTGCTGCATCTGTCGGTGATCGGGTGGTTCCGGGGGCGGGGGGTTTGGCGGCACGGTGTGGTGCCGGTTGTTGGGCTGGGGGTGGTGGTGGCCGTTATCGCCGAAGCCTCGGCGGCGGCTCGGCTGGTGGGCGCGCTGTGGCTCGCCGCCGGCTTGCTGGTGCTGGCCGGCCAGTGGCTTTCCCGCCGCGGTGCCCCTGCGGGGTGAGCGGGTTCGGCACCGCCGGGCACCATGCGGTGGGCC
>KL569460.1:33503-33655 GCA_000715685.1 Streptomyces lilacinus | reverse complement strand
GGCTTGACCCAGCGCGGGTCGACGACGGTGCAGGTGGTGCCGCGCGCCTCCAGCAGCTCGGCCGCGCGAGGGCGACGGGGACCATGGCGCCGACCGCGACGAGGAGGACGTCGGCGATGACGTCGGCGTCGGTCTCGGCGGAGCCGGCGAGG
>KL569460.1:32860-33222 GCA_000715685.1 Streptomyces lilacinus | reverse complement strand
CCCTCGGCGGGGCGGCGCAGGACGTCCATGCCGCCGACGCGGCCGACGGCGGGGACGGGCTCGCCCACGTTCTCCTTCGGGAAGCGCACGACGGTGGGGGCGTCGTCGACGTCGACGGCCTCGCGGAGCTGGGCGCGGAGCTGGTCGGCGTCGCGCGGGGCGGCGATGCGCAGGCCGGGGACGACCTGGAGGATCGACATGTCCCACATGCCGTTGTGGCTGGGTCCGTCGGTGCCGGTGACGCCGGCGCGGTCCAGGACGAAGGTGACGCCGCACTTGTGCAGGGCCACGTCCATCAGCACCTGGTCGAAGGCGCGGTTGAGGAAGGTGGCGTAGACGGCGAAGACCGGGTGGAGGCCGCC
>KL569460.1:31715-32591 GCA_000715685.1 Streptomyces lilacinus | reverse complement strand
AGGTGGCGTAGACGGCGAAGACCGGGTGGAGGCCGCCCGTCGCCAGCCCGGCCGCCGAGACCGCGCCGTGCTGCTCGGCGATGCCGACGTCCCAGACGCGGTCGGGGTAGGCCTCGGCGAACTTCGTCAGGCCCACGGGGTGCAGCATCGCCGCGGTGATCGCGACGACGTCGGGCCGCTCGGCGCCGATCCGGAGCATCTCGTCGCCGAAGACCGAGGTCCAGGACGTCCCGGCGGCGGGGGCGAGGGGCTCGCAGGTGAGGGGGTTCATCACGCCGACCGTGTGGAAGCGGTCGGCCTCGTCCTCGAGGGCGGGCCGGTAGCCGCGGCCCTTCTCGGTCCGGCAGTGGACGAGGACGGGCCCGTGGAACCGTTTGGCGCGGCGCAGCGCCGACTCGACCGCGGCGATGTCGTGGCCGTCTATCGGGCCGACGTACTTCAGCCCGAGGTCCTCGAACATGCCCTGGGGCGCGAAGGCGTCCTTGAAGCCCTTCTTGGCGCCGTGCAGCGACTCGTAGAGCGGCTTGCCCAGGACCGGCACGCGCAGGACGGCGTCCTTGCCCCAGGACAGGGCGCGTTCGTAGCCGTCGGTGGTGCGGAGGCCGGCCAGGTGGTTGGCGAGGCCGCCGATGGTGGGGGCGTAGGAGCGCTCGTTGTCGTTGACGACGATGATCAGCTGGCGGTCCTTGGCGGCGGCGATGTTGTTCAGCGCCTCCCAGGCCATGCCGCCGGTGAGGGCGCCGTCCCCGATGACGGCGACGACGTGGCCTTCCAGCGCCCGAGGACCTGGTTGGCCTTGGCGAGGCCGTCGGCCCAGCCGAGGACGGTCGAGGCGTGGCTGTTCTCGATGACGTCGTGCGCGGACTCCTCGCGCGA
>KL569460.1:27103-31400 GCA_000715685.1 Streptomyces lilacinus | reverse complement strand
CGTCGTGCGCGGACTCCTCGCGCGAGGGGTAGCCGGACAGGCCGCCCTTGGCGCGCAGCTTGGAGAAGTCCTGGCGGCCGGTGAGCACCTTGTGGACGTACGCCTGGTGCCCGGTGTCGAAGAGGACCTTGTCGCGCGGCGAGTCGAAGACCCGGTGCAGGGCGATGGTCAGCTCGACCACGCCGAGGTTGGGGCCGAGGTGTCCGCCGGTCTTGGAGACGGCGTCGACGAGGAAGGTGCGGATCTCCGCTGCGAGCCGGTCGAGCTGCTCCGGGCTGAGCCGGTCCAGATCGCGCGGTCCCCTGATGCGGGTCAGCAGGGCCACCCGTGCCTCCTTCATCGAGCTGTCGGGCTGGTAGACGGCGCCAGGGGCTCCTGTGCCCCTGGATCCGTCGAGTCTAATGTTCCGCCCGGAGTGGCGGTGAACGGGTGATGCGACCTATCTCACGCGATCGGCCGAGCCGATCCCCAAACCGCCCCAAAGGGCACGGGCGGGCCCCCGACCCGCGAGGATCGGAGGCCCACCCGTTCGTACGTACGAGCGCTACGCCCGTCCGGCCGTCTTCTGGGTCCGCCGGGAGACCGAGTCGATCACGACGGCGGCCAGCAGCACCGCGCCCGTGATCATGTACTGGACCGCCGAGGCGATGCCCAGCAGGGCCATGCCGGAGGCGATGGACTGGATGACCAGCACGCCCAGCAGGGCCGACCAGGTCTTGCCCCTGTCTGTGTATAAGAGACAGCATCAGCAGGCTGCCGGCGCCGGAGGACTGGTTGGCGGCGTTGATCTGGGAGGCCAGGAACATGCCGCCGAGGGCCGCCATCGTGCCGGACAGCGCGAAGACCGAGATCCGGATCGCCGCGACGTTGATGCCGGCCCGGCGGGCCGCCTCGACGCTGCCGCCGAGGGCGAAGACCTTGCGCCCGTAGGAGGTGCGGCGCAGGACGAAGTCCAGCGCGACGACCACCCCGAGGAAGATCACCACGGCCAGCGGCAGGCCCTTGTACTGGTTGAACAGCCAGGCCACCACGTAGGCGGGCACCGCCAGCGCGGCCGTCCGCAGGACGATCTCGCTCAGCGGGCGGCTGGGCACCCCGGCCGCCTCCCGTCGCTTGCTGTCGCGCAGGGAGAGCAGGAAGAACGCCACCACGCTCAGCGTCGCCAGCCCGTAGGCGGCGGCGACGTCGCTGAAGTAGTGGTTGGTCAGCCCCGCCACCAGCCCCGAGTCGTCGAGGTTGATGGTGCCGTTGGAGCCCAGCACCTCGAGCATCAGGCCGTTCCAGCCGAGCAGGCCGGCCAGGGTGACCACGAAGGCCGGTACGCCGATGCGGGCGAAGAAGAAGCCGTGCAGCGCGCCGACCAGGGCCCCGGAGAGGATGGCCAGCACCAGCGCGAGCCACTCCGCCATGCCGTGGTTGACGTTGAGCACGGCGAAGACGGCGGCCGCCAGGCCGCTGACCGAGCCGACCGACAGGTCGATCTCGCCGAGGATCAGCACGAAGACGATGCCGACCGCGATCAGGCCGGTGCCCGCGGCGGTGACGAAGAGGTTCGAGAGGTTCTCGGCGCCCAGGAAGGCGGAGTCCCGCAGCTGGAAGACCAGGCCGATGACGATCAGCCCGACGACCACGGGCAGCGAGCCCAGCTCGCCGCTGCGCATCTTGCGGCGGAATTCGCTCCAGTAGCCGGCGAAGCCCTCCTCACGGACCAGCAGGCGCGGGTCGACCGCGGTGACGGCGTCGTGGGCGGGGGCCTGGCCGTTGCCGTCGGCGGCCGGCTCGGGGGACGACGTGGGCAGCTTGGTGCTCATGCGCCCGCCTCCTTCTCGGGCTCGTCGGCCTTGTCGGCCCGGTCGCTCTTCTCCGCCTCGTCCGCCTTGTCGGCCTTGCCGGCCGGGGTGGCCTCGGCGGCGCCGGCGGCGGCCTCCGCGGAGCGGGCGCGGCGGCGGGTGACGGCGTTGTCCGTGGCACCGGTGATGGCCGAGATGATCTCCTCCTGGGAGGTCGAGCCCACCTCGAAGGTGCCGTTGTTGCGGCCCAGACGCAGGACCGCGACACGGTCGGCGACCGCCTTCACATCGGCCATGTTGTGGCTGATGAGGATCACACCCAGACCCCGCTCGCGCAGGCGTTCGACGAGGTCGAGGACCTGGGCGGTCTGCTCGACGCCGAGGGCGGCCGTGGGCTCGTCCAGGATGACGATCTTGGGCTCGCCCAGCAGCGAACGGGCGATGGCGACGGTCTGCCGCTGCCCGCCGGAGAGCGAGGCGATCGGGATCCGGACGCTGGGGATGCGGATGGACAGGGTGGAGAGCAGCTCCCGGGAGCGGCGCTCCATCTCGACCTCGTCCAGCACCCCGGCCCGGACGATCTCGCGGCCGAGGAAGAGGTTTCCGACGACGTCGAGATTGTCGCAGAGCGCGAGGTCCTGGTAGACGGTCGCGATGCCCAGCTCCTGGGCGGCGTGCGGCCGGTCGACGGTGACCGGCCGGCCCTCCCACTCGATGACGCCTTCGTCGGCGGGGCCGACTCCGGCGATGGTCTTGACGAGGGTGGACTTGCCGGCGCCGTTGTCGCCGACCAGGGCCACCACCTCGCCGGCGTGGATCTCCAGCTCTACGTCGGTGAGGGCCTGGACGGCGCCGAACCGCTTGGAGATTCCGCGCAACGCCAGCACGGGCGTAGCGGACACGTGCATCATCTCCCTACTTCAGGCCGGCGGCGGCGCACTGCGCCTGGTACTTGGCGGTGCAGATCTCGTCCTTGGTGAAGAAGCCCTCCTGGCCGACGTACTTCCCGACGTCCGCCTTGGTGAGCGCGAAGGGGGTGACGATGATCGAGGGGATCTTCTTCTGGGTGCCGCTGTCGACGGTGGTCTTGGAGACCGTCTCGGCACCCTTGCCCTGGGCGAGGGCCACGGCCAGCTCGGCGGCGGCGTCGGCCTCGGGCTTGTAGGGCTTGTAGACGCTCATGAACTGCTCGTCGGAGAGGATCCGCTGGACCGCGGAGAGCTCGGCGTCCTGGCCGGTGACCGGCGGGAGCTTGTCGAAGCCGGCGCTGCGCATGGCGGTGATGATGCCGCCGGCCATGCCGTCGTTGGCGGAGTAGACGCCGACGATGTTGTCCTTGCCCAGCGAGGAGATCGCGCCCTTCATGTTCTCGTTGGCGTTCTCCGGCTTCCACTCCTTGGTGTCGTACTCCTTGCCGATCTCGACCTTGCCGTCGAGCACGGAGTGGGCGCCGTCCTTGTACATCTTGGCGTTCGGGTCGGTGATCGCGCCGTTCATCATCACGATCTTGCCCTTGGAGGCGTTGTCGCCGAGCTCCTTGAGCAGCGACTCACCCTGGATCTTGCCGACGCGCTCGTTGTCGACGGAGGTGTAGGCCCTGATCGGCCCCTCGGCCAGGCGGTCGTACGCCACGACGGGAATGCCCTTGTCGGTGGCCTTCTTCACCGAACTCGCTATCGACTTCGCGTCCACCGCGTCGACGATCAGCGCGTCGACCTTCTTGGTGATCATCGTGTCGACCTGCTGCTGCTGGACGGAGGCGTCCTGCTTGGCGTTCTCGTAAAGGACGACGGCGTTCGCGCCCGCCAATTCCTTGATCTTCTTTTCGATCAGCGGGCGGTCGAACCGCTCGTAGCGGGCGGTCTGGTTCTCCGGCAGCAGCAGCCCGATGGTCAGCGGGCCCTTCTTGTCCGCCTTCTTCTCGCCGCCGCCGGCCTCCTTGGCGCTGCCGCAGGCGGCCATTCCGAGGGCCATGGACACGGCGGCCGCGGCGACGGCCGCGCGACGCAGATGTGCGTTCACTTTGCAGATACCTCCCTGACGAGGCCGCGTCGTTGCGGCCGAGGTGGCTGGAAGTCAACTCGGCCGCCAAAGGAGCGTCAAGAAGTAAATCCTTAACGAGATGGCAACGATGCCATTCGTTATCTGCGTGAACTCAAGAGCGGCCGCCGGCGCGCCGCCGAAAACGCGCCGAAGTGTGCCGCAAACACGCCGAAACCGTCAGGCCGGTACGGGTGCCCGCGACGGACGGGTGTCGTCCAGCAGGGAGGAATCGCCCATCTCGCTGAGCACCAGCGCCAGCGCGCCCAGCACCTCCGCCCGGCCGCCCAGGGCGCCCGGCACGACCTCCAACTGCCGTGCGGCGCTGGGGATCGCGTACCGCGAGACGGACTCGCGGATCGGGCCGAGCACGAGCTCCCCGGCCTCGGCGAGGTCGCCACCGAGGACGACTCGACTCGGATTGAGCAGATTGCACAGGTTCGCCACTGTCTCTTATACACATCTCT
>KL569460.1:21186-26830 GCA_000715685.1 Streptomyces lilacinus | reverse complement strand
CCCGCCGGCAGCCCGGGTCGCCGCCGTGCGCGAGCTGGACCACCCGGGGGACGGTCAGGTCGGTGCCGTGGGCCGAATGGAGCAGCGGCAGGATGTAGCGCGCCGCGGTGAACGTCTCGAGACAGCCGCGGTTGCCGCACCGGCAGACCGGGCCGGACTCGTCCAGCGTGATGTGGCCGATCTCCCCGGCCGTGCCGCCCGGGCCCCGGTAGATCTGCCCGTTGATCACCAGCCCGGCGCCGACGCCGCTGGCGACCTTGATGTACGCGAGATCGGCCGCACCCCGGCCGGCGCCCCACACCAGCTCGCCGAGGGCGCCGAGGTTGGCGTCGTTGTCGACGTGGACCGGCACGCCGAGCCGGGCGGAGAGGTCGTCGCGGGGGTTGGTGCCGGCCCAGCCCGGCAGGATCGCGGTCGAGCCGAGGACCCCGGACTCGACGTCGATCGGACCGGGGACGCCCAGCCCCACCCCGACGATCTTGCGGGGGTCGATCCCCGCCTTGGTCATCAGCAGCCTGACCAGGCACTCGGCCCGCTCCAGCCCCTGCTCGGCGGAGGCGTCCACGTCCAGCGGCTCGGCCTCCTCGGCCAGCACCCGGTGGGCGAGGTTGCCGATGGCCACCCGCAGGTGGGTGTGCCCGAAATCGACCCCTACGACGATGCCGGCGTCCCCCGACAGCGAGACGCTGCGGGCCCGCCGCCCGCCCGAGGAGGTGGGCGTGACCTCGACGGTCCCGCCGTCCTTCAGCTCCCGGACGATGTTGGAGACCGTGGCGGCCGAGAGCCCGGTGCTCCGGGCGATCTCCGCCTGTGTGAGCGATCCCGCCATGCGCACCGCGCGGACGACCCGCTCCAGGTTGGCCCGGTGCAGCGACGACTGCGACCCCGGAGTCTCCACGCCCATCCACTCCCGCCTCACCGGGCCGGCACGACCACCGCCCCGAGGGCCGGGCTACGGCTCTGGAGCCCGGCCATCCGTACAACATGTGAACTCTAAGCTGAGCCGCCAGCGTTGCGTCCCGTCAAGGGGTTGACGTCACAGCGTAAGGGTTCGGCCGGTCGGCGAGCCATCGCGGGGGGCCTCCGGGACGGGCGCGCAGACCTGCCCCGGAGGCGGTGTCGGTGGGCTACTTCAGCGCCCCCGCCGTCAGCCCCGCCTGGACCTGGCGCTGGAAGACGATGTACGCGGCGAGCACCGGCAGCATGGCCATGACCAGGCCGGCGAAGAGCCCGGACCAGTCGCCCTTGTAGCCCTGGCTGACCGCGAGCGCGACCAGGCCCTGGGGCAGCAGCTTCTTGTCCTCGTCGCCCACGTTCAGCACCGTCGGCAGCAGGTACTGGTTCCACTGGCCCAGGAAATTGAAGATCCCGACGCTGATCAGGCCCGGCTTGGCCATCGGCAGCATCACCTGGAAGAAGGTGCGGGTGTGGGACGCCCCGTCGATCATCGCCGCCTCGGCCACGGACGTGGGCAGGGTCCGGAAGAAACCGCTGAGGAAGAAGATCGTGAAGGGCAGCGAATAGGCGATGTAGACGAGGATCAGTCCGGGATAGGTGTTGAGCAGGTGCATGTTCTTCATCACGAAGAACAGCGGGACGAGCGCCAGGATGACGGGAAAGCTCATCCCGCCGACGAAGAGGAAATAGATGAAGCGGTTGCCGGGGAAGTCGAAGCGGGCCAGCACGTAGGCCGCCATCGAGCCGAGCAGCATCGTGCCGGCGAGCGAACCCGCCACGACGATGAGCGAGTTCAGGAAGTACTCGCTCATGTGGGCCTGCGACCAGGCGCGGCCCCAGGCGTCGACGTGCAGGCCGCTCGGCGGCGCCCAGGGGGAGGTGAAGATCTCCCGGTCGGTCTTGAAGGCGCTCATCACCGCCCACAGCAGCGGCAGGGTGACCATGAGGGCCCACAGCAGCAGGATGCCGTGGGAGAAGACGTTGAGGACGCCGCCCTCGCCGCCCGTCCCCCGCCGGTCCGCTCCGGTGCGGGCCTTGCCGGCGCGCGAGGTCACGGCGCTGCTCCCCTCGGTGGGTTCCGTCGTCACGGCCATCAGTACTCCAGCCGTTCGCGCCGGCCGAGCTTGAGGACGACGCCCGCGAAGAGCAGGGTGACGATGAGCAGGGCGACGCCGAGCGTCGTCGCGTAGCCGGCCTGCCCGTCGCGGAACGCCTTGGTGTAGAGGTAGAAGGACAGCACTTCCGTGGAGTAGTCCGGTCCGCCCGGCCCGACGGTCATGATCTGCACGACGGCGAACGAGTCGAGCGCCATGATGCCCATGTAGACCCAGCCGGTCTGCACGGTGTCCCACAGCAGCGGAAGCGTGATCCGGAAGAAGGTCTGGACGCGGTTGGCGCCGTCCAGGAGCGCGGCCTCGTAGAAGTCCCGCGGGATGGAGCTCATGCCCGCGGAGAAGAGCACGACGTAGAAGCCGACGTTGCTCCACACCATCACCGCCATGACGCACCACAGCGCCAGTCGCGGGTCGCCCAGCCATTCCGGCCGTACGGAGTCGAGTCCGACGGCGTCGAGGAAGGAGTTGAGGGCACCGCTGTTGGGGTTGTAGGCGAACTGGAAGAGCAGGGCGACGATGGCGATGGAGAGGACCTGGGGAAAGAAGTAGACGATTTTGTAGACGTTCGAGCCGCGCACCCCGGCGACCGCCGCGTTCTTCCTGCGGCATGAAGGCGAAGAACAGCCCGAGCCCGAGCGTCACCAGCGGCAGCACGAGCAGCAGCAGGACGTTGTGCCCGACGGCCTTCCAGAACACGTCGTCGTTCCAGAGCCTTTGGTAGTTCTCCAGTCCCGTCATCCTGAAGTCGGGGCTCAGCCCGGTCCAGTCCGTGAAGGAGTAGTAAATGGCCTGCACGAACGGCGAGATCACGAAGATCCCGTAGATCGCCAGGGGCAGGACCAGGAATCCCGCGATGAAGCGGTACTTACCGTGCTGCATGCCCGCCGCCGCTCACTTGTGCTTGTACTTCTTGACGGAGCTGTCCTTCGCGGTGTCGTCGGCGAAGCGCTGGATCTTGGTGATCGCCTCGTCGGGGGTCAGGCGGCCGGCCATCATCTCGCCGAGCGTCGCGACGCCGATCTTCTCCTTCTGCAGGGCGACGTACCAGTCCTGCAGCCGGGGATTGACGACGTTCTTGCCGGCCTTGGTCAGGGCCTCCTGGGAGGAGGCGAGACCCGACGGCAGGCTGAGGCCGTCGGTGCCGCCGTTGAGGGAGGTGAGCGAGGAGACGGACTTGATGAAGTTCTGGGTGGACTTCCTGCCCAGCATGGTGCGCAGCAGTTCCATGCCGCCCTGGGGGTTCTTGGCGTTCTTCGGGACGATGAAGGGCTCGCCGCCGGAGGCCCAGATCGTGCCGAAGGGCAGCTTGTCGCTCTTGTCGAGGCCGGAGGGCGCCCCGACCGCCATCTGGAAGTCCTGGGGCGTGGTCTTCTTCGACTCGTTCTCCACCCAGGAGCCGTTGGGGATGAAGAGGGCCTTGCCCTCGTTCCAGGCGGTCTGCGACTCGATGTGGGTCAGGCCGGGGGTGCCCTGGAGGATGTAGCCCTTCTTGTAGAGCTCGTAGTAGGCCTCGAAGGCGGCCTTGACCGCCGGGTCCTTCCACGCGTTCGGCTCGAGGTTGTCGATTTTGTTCAGCACCTCGACGCCGCCGATCTTGGCGATGAAGGGGTAGAGGCTGAACGGCAGGTAGTAGGGGTACTTGCCCGCGTAGGTCCAGCCGGCGATGCCCTTCTTCTTCGCCGCCTCGCAGACCTTGAGCATCTCGTCCCAGGTCTCGGGGTACCGCGCGTCGAGCTTCGCCAGGTTCGTCTTCGAGTACCACACGCCGTAGACGGTGTAGGCGTAGTAGAGGATCCAGGTCTCGTTGCCGTCGAACTGACCCATTTCCACGACGCCGGGGCGCAGGGTGTCGCGGACCTTCTTCGACGGGTCGTCGTAGGAGGGGGCGTCCAGCAGGGCGTTGAGGTCGGTGAGCTGTTTCTTGCCGACGAGGGTGCCCATGTCCATTTGTTTGGCACCGGAGTTGTCGATGAGGTCCGGTGGGGTGCCGCCGTTGAAGCGGGGCTGGAGCTGGGTCTGGATCTCCTGGGTGGCGGCGTGCTTCACCTGTGCCTTGGGGAAGGCCTTCTTGTATTCGGCCTCGGCGTCCTTGGCGTACTGCTGGCCGAATCCGCCGTCGAAGATGACGACGTCGAGGGGCGCGCTCTCGTTGACCGCGAGCGGGTTCTTGGCACTCTTCTCGCCCTTGTCGACCTGGTTCCCGCCACCGCTGTCCCCGCTGGCGCAGGCGGTCAGCGCGCTCATCGTGGGCACTGCGACGAGCCCCAGTGCCGCGGCTCGTCTGATCAGGTCTCGTCGGCTGAATTCCGAGGTGGATCCCATGCTCAAGTCCTCGCCTTCTCCAGGACTCAGGCGGTGTTGCGGTCTCCCCTTGCGCATTCGCCACCGCCGAAGGGCCCGACACCGCGGGTCAGTTGAAGCGTGGTGCTGGATTGCTGAAGCTTGGTGCTGGGTGTGCGCCGGGAAGAGGTCGCCACGGCAGGGCCTGTCTGTGTATAAGAGACAGGCTCTCCCCCGGATCCGGTCGGCCGCCGGGCCGCCCCGGACTGTTCGACAGGTATAGTCCACTCCGATCAACTGGGCAAGATCGAAAGCGGCATTGCAGGCCAGTCTTTCCCGAGTTGAGACCTCGTGGCCTTTCCCGAGTTGAGACCTCGCGGCGCGCCACCGCCGCCCGGCTCCGTTCCCCGTGTTGCTGCCCCCTTCCCCGGCCGGCGACACCAGCCCGAGACCCTTGACACCACTGGTGTCTCGCGCCCTACTTGTCTCTGCGCGATACGGATGACAACGTTGTCTGATGTTTGTCTGATGGTTTGTCGGATTCAACGGAGAGGCAAGGGATGCGACACGGACCCGGGCACCGCCGATGGCGTCACCTGACCCGCCGTCTCCCCCGCAATCTCGCCCCTCCCCTGGCCCTCCTGCTGGTCACCGCCCTGGTGACGGGCGCTCAGGTCGCCGCCCCGCCCGGCGCCGCCGCCTCCCCGGGGGCCCCCGGCTCCCCCGCCTCCGAACGGTTCGCCTCCTCCTTCGAGGCCGGCGAGCCGCAGCCCGATTGGCTCAATACCGTCGAGACCGGCCGCGACGGGCGCCGGCGCGCCGCGGGGGTCGACGGCGACGACTCCAGCGGCATCCCCGGCAACGTCACCGACAAGGTGACCGCCGTCCGCGCCAGTGGCGAGCACACCGAGGCCGGCGAGGTGAAGGAGAACCTGGTCGACGGGGAGAGCGCGACCAAATGGCTCGACTTCGAGCGGTCCGCGTGGCTGGAATTCGAGCTGGCCCAGCCGGTGCGGGCCGTGCGCTACGCCCTGACCTCGGCGAACGACGCCCCCGCCCGCGACCCCCGGGACTGGACCCTCAAGGGCTCCGACGACGGCAAGGCCTGGACCACCCTCGACACCCGCCACGACGAGATCTTCGAAAAGCGGCAGCAGACCCGGGAGTTCTCCTTCGCCGGCACGGCCCCCTACCGCCAGTTCCGGCTGGAGATAACCCGCAACGGCGGCGAGCCCGTCACCCAGCTCGCCGAGGTGCAACTGGCCACGGCCGACACCGGCACGCCCCCGCCC
>KL569460.1:19765-20936 GCA_000715685.1 Streptomyces lilacinus | reverse complement strand
CCCACCAGGCCACCGGCCGCGGCTACTCGTACAACCGGGTCTTCGCGGTGAACACCAGGGTCACCGCGCGCACCGTGCTGTCGTACAAGATCTTTCCCGCGATGCCCGAGGCGGACGCCCGCTATCCCGCCACCCACGTCGCGCTCGACCTCGCCTTCACCGACGGCACCTACCTCAGCGAGCTCGGCGCCCTCGACCAGCACGGCGCCCCGCTGACGCCGCAGGGCCAGGCCGCCTCCAAGACGCTGTACGTCAACCAGTGGAACAACAAGGAGGCGCCCATCGGGGCCGTCGCCGCCGGCAAGACCGTCGAGCGCGTCCTGATCGCCTACGACTCGCCCGTGGGCCCGGCGAAGTTCCGGGGCTGGGTGGACGACATCGCGATCGCCCCGGCCCCGCGGGAGGCGGCGCCGGCCCACCCGGCGGACTGGGCGCTGACCACCCGCGGCACCCACTCCAGCTCGAACTTCTCCCGCGGCAACACCTTCCCCGCCACCGCCGTCCCCCACGGCTTCAACTTCTGGACCCCCGTCACCAACGCGGGCTCCACCGACTGGCTCTACCAGTACGCGGCCACCAACAACGCCGACAACCTCCCCACCCTCCAGGCGTTCGCCGCGAGCCACGAGCCCAGCCCCTGGATGGGCGACCGGCAGACCTTCCAGGTCATGCCCTCGGGGGCGGCCGGCGTCCCGCCGGCCTCGCGGGGCACCCGGGCCCTGCCCTTCCGGCACTCCCGCGAGACCGCGCGGCCGCACTACTACGGCGTCACCTTCGAGAACGGCCTGAAGGCCGAGGTCACCCCCACCGACCACGCCGCGATGATGCGCTTCACCTTCCCGACGGACAGCGCGAGCGTCGTCCTCGACAACGTCAGGAACCGGGGCGGCCTGACGCTCGACCCCGACGGCAGGTCCTTCAGCGGCTTCTCCGACGTCCGCAGCGGGCTGTCCACCGGCGCCGGGCGCCTCTTCGTCCACGGCGTCTTCGACGCGCCCGTCATCGCGAGCGGCATGCTCAAGGGCGACAGCGGCGAGGGCGTCACCGGCTACCTGCGCTTCGCGCCCGGCCCCTCCCGCACCGTCACCCTGCGCATCGCGACCTCCCTCATCGGCGTCGACCAGGCCCGGGCCAACCTCCGGCAGGAGATCCCGGCGGGCACCTCCTTCGC
>KL569460.1:16339-19511 GCA_000715685.1 Streptomyces lilacinus | reverse complement strand
TCCTTCGCCCGCGTCCACGACCGCGCGCGGGCCGCCTGGGACGCCCTCCTCGGCCGGATCGAGGTCGAGGGCGCGAGCCGCGACCAGCTCACCACCCTCTACTCCAGCCTCTACCGCCTCTACCTCTATCCCAACTCCGGGTCCGAGAACACCGGCACCCCCGCCCGCCCCCGCCTCCGCTACGCCAGTCCCTTCTCCCCGCCCGCCGGCGAGAACACCCCGACCACCACCGGGGCGAAGATCGTGGACGGCCAGGTGTACGTCAACAACGGCTTCTGGGACACCTACCGCACCGCCTGGCCCGCGTACGCCCTGCTCACCCCGGCGCGGGCCGGCCGACTGGTCGACGGATTCGTCCAGCAGTACAAGGACGGCGGCTGGATCTCCCGCTGGTCCTCCCCCGGCTACGCCGACCTGATGACCGGCACCAGCTCCGACGTCGCCTTCGCCGACGCCTACGTCAAGGGCGTCCGCTTCGACGCCGAGGCGGCGTACGAGGCGGCGCTGAAGAACGCGACCGTGGCCCCCGACGCCCCCGGCACCGGCCGCAAGGGCATGGACACCTCCGTCTTCCTCGGCTACACCAGCACGAAGACCCGCGAGGGCATGTCCTGGGCGCTGGAGGGATACCTCAACGACTTCGGCATCGCGAAGATGGGCCGGGCGCTGTACGAGCGGACCCACAAGGCCCGCTACCGCGAGGAGTCCGACTACTTCCTGGGCCGCGCCCTGAACTACGTCCGGCTCTTCGACTCCCGGACCGGCTTCTTCCAGGGCAGGGACGAGGCCGGCGCCTGGCGGCTGCCGGCCGAGTCCTACGACCCGCGCGTCTGGGGCCACGACTACACCGAGACCAACGGCTGGAACTTCGCCTTCACCGCCCCCCAGGACACCCGGGGCCTCGCCAACCTCCACGGCGGCCGCGCGGGCCTCGCCAAGAAGCTCGACGCCTACTTCACCACCCCCGAGACCGGCGCCGCGGAGTTCGCCGGCTCGTACGGCGGGGTCATCCACGAGATGACCGAGGCGCGGGACGTCCGCATGGGCATGTACGGCCACAGCAACCAGGTCTCCCACCACATCGCCTACCTCTACGACGCGGCCGGACAGCCGTGGAAGACGCAGGAGAAGGTGCGCGAGGTCCTCTCGCGGCTCTACCTCGGCAGCGAGATCGGCCAGGGCTACCCGGGCGACGAGGACAACGGCGAGATGTCGGCCTGGTACGTCTTCAGCGCGCTCGGCTTCTACCCGCTGGTGATGGGCCAGGGCGAGTACGCGATCGGCTCGCCGCTCTTCACCAAGGCCACCGTGCACCTGGAGAACGGCCGGGACCTCGTCGTCCGCGCCCCGCGCAACAGCGCCCGCAACGTCTACGTCCAGGGCGTACGCCTCAACGGCCGGCCCTGGAACTCCACCGCCCTGCCCCACGCCCTGCTGGCGAGGGGCGGCACCCTGGACTTCGCCATGGGCCCCCGCCCCTCCCCCTGGGCCACGGGACCGGACGCCGGCCCGACCTCCCTCACCCACGACACGGCGGTGCCGGTGCCGGTGCGCGACGTGACGGTCCGGAGCGGCGGCTCGGCGCTCACCGACGACACCTCCCGCACGTCCGCCTCCTTCACCACGGCAGCCCTGGAGGCCGCCCCCGGCGCCCGGGTCACCTCGTACACCCTCACCTCCGCCGACCGCGCCGCCGCACCGCGCGGCTGGGTCCTCGAGGGCTCGACGGACGGCACGACGTGGACGGAGGTCGACCGTCGCGCGGACGAGACCTTCACCTGGAACCGCCAGACCCGCGTCTTCGCGCTGCGCACGCCGGCCGCGTACCGCCACTGGCGGCTGGTGGCGGCGGGGGGTGACACGGCGTCACTCGCCGAAGTCGAGCTTCTCGCACGAACTTCCGAATAACCTGTTGAAGCGTGAAGATGGTGTGAAATGATCCCGGAGATCTCGCGGTGCGCCCTCCCAGGGCGCGCCGCGTTTCTTCCATGATCATTTTTGGAGTACTCCGTGGCTCATCTTCCCGGCCGCAAGCGCGGGCGCACCCTGTCCCGTCTCGCGACAGCGGTCATCGCCGCCGCCCTGGTCGGCACCACCGCCGCGACCGCCAACGCCGACACCCCGGCTCCCCCGGCGCCCCAGAAGGCCGCCGAGGTCAGCTCCCAGCTGCGGACGGCCCCGGCCCCGGCCCCGACCACGCAGGCGCGCGCCGACGCCCCGGTCTTCCCGCTGCTGGCCGTCAACGGCTCCACCGCCAACGTGTACGCGTACTGGCCCGACGGCAAGGGCGCCTACGGCGACCGCGTCCCCGTCGGCGGCGACTGGCGCGGCATCACCGCCCAGACGCAGGTCGACCACAACCAGGACGGCACGCCCGACGGCTGGTACATCCGCGCCATCGACGGCAGCCTCGCCTTCGTCCACGGCGAGGGCGACGACACCAAGGCCGACGAGATCGGCGGCGGCTGGAACATCTACAACCGCATCCTGTCCCCGGGCAACCTGGGCGGCATCGGCACCTCCGACATCCTCGCCGTCGACAAGGACGGCGTGATGTGGGAGTACCTGGCCTACGCGGACGGCAAGCTGACCAACCGCTACCGCGTCGGCGGCGGCTGGGGCTCCTTCACCGACATCGTCGGCCGCGGCGACCTCAACGGCGACGGCAAGACCGACATCCTGGCCAAGGACAAGTCGGGCGTGCTGTGGCTCTACAAGGGCACCGGCGACTACCAGCGTCCGATCGACTCCTCCCGCGTCCAGATCGGCGGCGGCTGGAACGCCTACGACGTGCTCGCCACCAGCGGCGACGTCGACCTCGACGGCCACACCGACCTCATCGCCCGCGACCGCGACGGCGCCCTGTGGATGTACCGCGGCACGGGCAACGAGTCCGCCCCGCTCGCCCTCCCGCGCCTGAAGATCGGCAACGGCGGCTGGGGCCAGTACACGTCGCTGTTCTAAGAGCGCTTTAGCGTTCTCGTGTGCGGCTCCGCTTCGCTGCGCCTGGCGGGGCCGCATCGCTTCGCTGCGCGGAAAAGCGATACGCAGCGGAGCCGCAAACAGCCGTAGCTCGCACCCACTTATGGCACCTCTCAACTGATGGAGCACCACGTGGCCAGACTTTCCGGCCGCAAGAAGGGGCGCGTCCTCTCGCGCCTCGTCACGGCGG
>KL569460.1:13711-16085 GCA_000715685.1 Streptomyces lilacinus | reverse complement strand
CGCCGCCCTGGTCGGTACCACCGCCGGCACCGCCGCCGCGGACGGCCCCGCCCCCGTGAAGCCCACCGCGGCGGCCCCCGTCCTGCCGCTCGCCTCGGTCAACGGCTCCGGCGAGCTCTACCTCTCCCTCCCCGACGGCAAGGGCGGGCTCGGCCCGCGCGAGCCGCGGAACAACAACTACCGGGGTGTGCGCGCGGCCGCCCAGGTCGACCACGACGGCAACGGTCTCGTCGAAGGCGCCTACTTCCTCACGGACAAGCACAACCTCTACTACGAGACGCACGGGGGCCGTCAGCGGGTCGCGAGCAGCTGGGGTCAGTACGACACGTTCTTCTCCCCCGGCGACCTCGGCGGCATCGGCCCCTCCGACATCCTGGTCCGCGACACGGCGGGCGTGATGTGGCTCTACCTCGCCTACCCCGACGGCACCCTCACCACCCGCCACCGCGTCGGCGGCGGCTGGAACGCCTTCACCTCGATCAGCGGCCGCGGCGACCTGACCGGCGACGGCAGGACCGACGTCGTCGCCCGCGACGGCGACGGCGTGCTGTGGCTGTACAAGGGCACCGGCGACTACAAGCGGCCGCTCGACCCGGCCCGCGTACGTATCGGCGGCGGCTGGAACGAGTTCGACAAGCTCGTCTCCACCGGCGACGTGGACCTCGACGGCCACGCCGACGTCCTGGCCCGCGGCAAGGACGGCAACCTGTGGCTCTACCGGGGCACGGGCAACGCCACGGCACCGCTGAAGCTGCCGCGCGTGAAGATCGGGGCGTCGAACTGGGGCCAGTTCACGCTGATGTTCTGACGCGATGCGAGGGCCGCACTCCTGGGGTGGAGTGCGGCCTTTTGCGCCACGTCGGCGCTATGGCCCCGCACAGCGGCGAGCCAGACGCACAAGCGACCGCGCCGGTCGCCACAGCGCCAGCGCCAACCCCGCAATAGGAAGCGTGAGCAGCACGACCTGCAGGCATGCCGCGACCGTGCCGAGCACCGGATAGCCATCCGCACCGGCGTTGGCCACCAGCAGGTTGACGGTCTGCCAGTCCGTCGCGACCAGCTGCGGCAGATTGGCGACCACCATGCCGAGCTGCAGCACAAGCGCCGGCACCAGCACCATCACCCACACGGCGACGACGATCTGCGGCCACCGCTTGAGCGCCCGGAGCCGGTCGTCCTGCGGGCGACGGAGCACCACCCGCTTCACAATGGGGCCGATGTACTTGAAGAGGTCGGGGATGCCGACCAGGTCGGCGACGATGTAGTAGCCGTCGAACCGCAACGTGGGCAGGAGTTGCTGGAACATCTCCAGGTGGACGGAGAGGATCGCCACCAGCAGCAGCGGGCTGCCGGTCACCCCGTACAGCGCCAGCAGGCCCAGCACGAAGAGCGCGTTGAAGTAGACGCCGCCCAGGTCGGCCCGGATGCGGCCCGCGCGGCCGAGCCGGTACGAATTGGTGATGTCGGTGTAGAAGGCGGGCCACACCAGATAGATGCCGCAGCCCATCTCACCGGGCCGCACACCCCCGTAGCGGCACGCCGCGCCGTGCCCCATTTCGTGGAATACGCAGGAAGCGACGGCAAGAACCAGCACCAGCAGCACACTGGCCGGTGACGAGAGCACCGTCTGCAGTGCCGCACCCGTGTCCTGCGTCGACCACAGCCATACCTCGCCGCCCACGAACGTACCCAGCGCGACCGTCACCAACAGCGGCCGGAACAACCACGCGAACAGCCCGGAAAGAAACCACGTGGCACGCTCGGGCAGCACCGCCAGCCGGAACCGGAAGGCGAGGAAGGGATCGGTCTTGGGCGCGGGGGGAGGCAGTGACCCGTCGCTGTACGTCGTGAGGCCGAGCGGGGCGAGTTTCTTGTCGAGGAGGAACGCGACGTGCTCGGCCGTGAATTGACGCCCCGTCTCCCGACTGAGGTGGCCCGCCACCCGCGTCATGACGGGTTCGCGGTCGGGTTGGCCGCAGCCGCCCAGCGCCCGGACGACCTGGTAGAGCAGGGCCGGGAGTCGGACGATCTGCCCGTCGGGGCGGCAGACCAGATTCGGCGGCTCGCGATAGCCGGAGTCCTCGAATTCCCCGACCAACTCGATGCCGGTCAGCAGAGCGGGCGATGCCATGGGCGTTCTCC
Source organism: Streptomyces lilacinus (assembly GCA_000715685.1). GTDB lineage: Bacteria > Actinomycetota > Actinomycetes > Streptomycetales > Streptomycetaceae > Streptomyces > Streptomyces lilacinus. The sequence continues at coordinate 13,943 of KL569460.1, read as the reverse complement.
GTGGGGACGGGCGGGGAAGGACCGGACCCGTCCGGCCCTTCCCCGGTGCGTACGGCGCGCCGCTACGCGATCAGTGGCTGGAGACGGCCGCGGGGGTGCAGGTCACGCTGGCGGTCGTGTTCTGCGAGGGCAGGCCGAGCGAGCCCAGCAGGCCCGCGGTCTGCGGCCGGTCGACGGACTGGCAGGACGACAGCATCGTCGTGCCGTGGTCGTGCGGGGCGGGGGCGTAGAC
>KL569460.1:12027-13420 GCA_000715685.1 Streptomyces lilacinus | reverse complement strand
GCTGCCGGCGCCGGATCCGGCGCCGCCGTCGGGGTCGCCGGGGCCGGCGAGGAGCGGGCTGGCCAGGATGCCCATGACGGTGCGCTCGGGCAGCACCTCGCCGGCAACGTTGTCGAGCTCCTCGAAGCTGATGACGTTTTCCATTTCGTACCCCTTCTCGAAAAGGCGGTCAGCGGCTGGAGATGGCCGCAGGAATGCACGTGGTGCTGTAACCGGGGTCGCTGGAAGCCAGACCCAGCGCGACCAGCAGGGGAGGGCTGCCCGCGTTCTGCCGGAATTGACAGGCATAGGCCACCGTCGTCCCGTGCTCCGTTTTCACGAGCGTCGGAAACACGGGCTGTTCGGAGCCCGCCGGCAGGAGCACGCTCGACAGCGCGATCCGCGCGGGAAGCTGCTCACCGGAAAGCCGGTCGAGCTCCCCGAAGGTCACGGCGGATCCCATCGTTGCTCCCTCCCCTTCATCCCGGCGGGAACCTAACCCGGGGAGGATCACCCGACACATCATCAAACTGTCTGTCACCCAGTCGAGTTGGATGTGTCCCTCATTGGTGTGCGCAGGGGAACGCACGCCCGGTCAAGACCACCCAAGTCAATTGGCCGGAATGGATGCATACTTACCGCCTTGCTCAGCTTGGCGGCTTTCAGCCCTTCTGCAGTCCGGCGACGTCCGACAGCGTGGAACCGCGCACCCGGCGGTGGGTACCGCCGTCGGCCACCAGGTCTGGGCGCTGCACAGCCCGATCGGCCTGTAGGGCCCTGAAACGCGGAGGGCCGCACCCCGTACGAGACGGGGTGCGGCCCTCGACCGATCAACCGCGTAACCGGTCCGCGTCAGCCGCGGATCAGGTTGCGCAGCACGTACTGCATGATGCCGCCGTTGCGGTAGTAGTCCGCCTCACCGGGGGTGTCGATGCGGACGACCGCGTCGAACTCGACACCGGTGTCGGTGGTGACCTTGACCGTGCTGGGCGTACGGCCCTCGTTGAGCTCCGTCACGCCGGCGAAGGAGAAGGTCTCCTCACCGGTCAGGCCGAGGGACTCCGCCGAGGCGCCCTCGGGGAACTGGAGCGGGAGGACGCCCATGCCGATGAGGTTCGAGCGGTGGATGCGCTCGTAGGACTCGGCGATGACGGCCTTGACGCCGAGGAGCGCGGTGCCCTTGGCGGCCCAGTCGCGGGACGAGCCGGAGCCGTACTCCTTGCCGGCCAGGACGACCAGCGGGATGCCCTGCTCGATGTAGTTGCGCGAGGCGTCGTAGATGAACGAGACCGGCGCGTCGGGCTGGGTGAAGTCGCGGGTGAAGCCGCCCTCGGTGCCCGGCGCGATCTGGTTGCGCAGGCGGATGTTGGCGAACGTACCGCGGATCATGACCTCTGTCTCTTATACACATCTC
>KL569460.1:3690-11788 GCA_000715685.1 Streptomyces lilacinus | reverse complement strand
AGATGTGTATAAGAGACAGAGCCGTAGCTGTTGAAGTCGCGGCGCTCGACGCCGTGCTCCGTGAGGTACTTGCCGGCCGGGGTGTCGGCCTTGATCGCACCGGCCGGGGAGATGTGGTCGGTGGTGACCGAGTCGCCCAGCTTGGCCAGGACGCGGGCGCCGGTGATGTCGGTGACCGGGGCCGGGTCCATCTGCATGCCCTCGAAGTACGGGGGCTTGCGGACGTAGGTGGACTCGGCGTCCCACTCGAAGGTGTTGCCGGTCGGGATCGGCAGGGCCTGCCACTGGGCGTCGCCCGCGAAGACGTCGCTGTAGGACTTGTTGAACATGTCCTCGCCGATGGCGTTCGCCACGACGTCGTTGACCTCGGCCTCGGACGGCCAGATGTCCTTGAGGTAGACCGGGTTGCCGTCCTGGTCGATGCCCAGGGCGTCCTTGGTGATGTCCACCTTCATGGAGCCCGCGAGGGCGTACGCGACGACCAGCGGCGGGGAGGCCAGGTAGTTCATCTTGACGTCGGGGTTGATCCGGCCCTCGAAGTTGCGGTTGCCGGAGAGCACCGAGGTGACGGCCAGGTCGTGGTCGTTGACGGCCTTGGAGACCTCCTCCGGCAGCGGGCCGGAGTTGCCGATGCAGGTGGTGCAGCCGTAGCCGACGAGGTTGAAGCCGACCTTGTCGAGGTAGGGGGTCAGGCCCGCCTTGTCGAAGTAGTCGGTGACGACCTTCGAGCCCGGGGCGAGGGTGGTCTTGACCCACGGCTTGCGGGTCAGGCCCTTCTCGACCGCCTTCTTGGCCACGAGCGCGGCGGCGACCATGACGTAGGGGTTCGAGGTGTTGGTGCAGGAGGTGATCGCGGCGACGGTGACGGCGCCGTGGTCGATCTCGTAGGTCGAGCCGTCGGGGGCGGTCACGGTGACCGGCTTCGACGGGGCGCCGGTGGAGATGGCCGGGGCGTCGGAGGCCGGGAAGGACTCCTTGCCCGCCTCGTCGACCTCGTCGACGTAGTTGCGGACGTCCTGCGCGAACTGCGCGGCGGCCTCGGCGAGGATGATGCGGTCCTGCGGGCGCTTCGGGCCGGCGATGGAGGGGACGACCGTGGAGAGGTCGAGCTCCAGCTTCTCGGAGAAGTCCGGCTCGGCGGCCGGGTCCAGCCACAGGCCCTGCTCCTTGGCGTACGCCTCGACGAGCGCGACCTGCTGCTCGGAGCGGCCGGTGAGCTTGAGGTAGTTCAGGGTCTCGTCGTCGATCGGGAAGATCGCGGCGGTGGAGCCGAACTCCGGCGACATGTTGCCGATGGTGGCGCGGTTGGCGAGGCTCGTGGCCGCCACACCCTCGCCGTAGAACTCGACGAACTTGCCGACGACGCCGTGCTTGCGCAGCATCTCGGTGATGGTCAGCACGAGGTCGGTGGCGGTGGTGCCGGTGGGCAGCTCGCCGGTCAGCTTGAAGCCGACGACGCGCGGGATGAGCATGGAGACCGGCTGACCCAGCATCGCGGCCTCGGCCTCGATGCCGCCGACGCCCCAGCCGAGGACGCCGAGGCCGTTGACCATGGTGGTGTGCGAGTCGGTGCCGACGAGGGTGTCGGGGTAGGCCTGGCCCTTGCGGACCATGACCGTGCGGGCCAGGTGCTCGATGTTCACCTGGTGGACGATGCCGGTGCCCGGGGGGACGACCTTGAACTCGTCGAAGGCGGTCTGGCCCCAGCGCAGGAACTGGTAGCGCTCCTTGTTGCGGCCGTACTCCAGCTCGACGTTCTGCGCGAAGGAGTCGGCCGTGCCGAACTTGTCCGCGATGACGGAGTGGTCGATGACCAGCTCGGCCGGGGCCAGCGGGTTGATCTTCGCCGGGTCGCCGCCGAGCTCCTTGACGGCCTCACGCATGGTGGCGAGGTCGACGACGCAGGGGACGCCGGTGAAGTCCTGCATGATCACGCGGGCCGGCGTGAACTGGATCTCCTGGCTGGGCTGGGCCTGCGAGTCCCAGCTGCCCAGCGCGCGGATGTGGTCGGCGGTGATGTTCGCGCCGTCCTCCGTGCGGAGCAGGTTCTCCAGCAGCACCTTCAGGCTGTAGGGAAGGCGCGCGGAGCCCTCGACCTTGTCCAGCCGGAAGATCTCGTACGACTCGTCGCCCACCTGCAGCGTGCTGCGGGCGTCGAAGCTGTTCGCCGACACGACAGTCTCCTTCATGCATGAATTCACGTACTGCGGCCATCCTGCCGCCCGGACGCTGCGCGAATCCGCTAAGGTGTGCCTAAGTTAGGTACGCCTTACTGGCGCGACAGCGGTACGCCTCTCGGCAGATATCTCGATGTCGAGATAACACTAGTACATGGACGCGCGTCGGTCATGCCCGGATGGGCTGTACGGCGGCATGGCCGTACAGCCCAGGGAACCCCTCACGAGGGCGGCGGCGCGGTCAGGCCTGGTCGCGCTCGGTCGACGCCTTCTCGATCTCGCGGAGGAAGTTCGGCACCCGGTCGTTCACCACGGCGACCGGCATGCCGTGCGCGGCACCCGGCACGACCTCGACACGGATGCCCGGCACCAGGCGGCGCGCCCGCTCCGCGGCCCGCCGGGAGTCGTGGACGCCGCTCGCGCCGCCGAACAGGACGAGCGTCGGCGCGGTGATCCCGCGCAGCTCCTCGTCGGTCATGCTCGGGGGCGGCAGAAGCTGGATGCGGAAGCCGCCGAGCGCCTCGACGGTGAACCGGATCTGCGCCTCGTCGACCTCCGGCGCGGCGCCCGTCTCACCGATGATCTTGGTGATCCAGCGCCGGGTGAAGCCGTCCGAACGGCTCGCGGCGGCGGCGACCGCCCCCATGACGAAGCGGGGCTTGAGCGGCGCGAAGGCGTGCGGCGGGTCGTACACGGCCACCGACGCGACGCGGCGAGGGGCGCGCGCGGCGTGGTTGAGCGCCACCCAGCCGCCGTAGGAGTGCCCGACCAGGTGCGCGCGCTCGAGGCCGAGGCCCTCGAGCACCTCTTCCAGCCAGGCGGCCATCACCTCCTGCGACCGTATCGGCGCGGTCTGGGTGCTGCGCCCCGGCTCCCCCACCCGGTCGACGGCCAGCACGGGCCGCCCCTCGGCCAGCGCGGCGACGTGCGGCGCCCATTCGGTGGGCCCGGCACTCTGCCCGTGCAACAGCACGACCGGCGTCCCGGTGCCGCCGCCGTAGCCGTACACGCGCGTCGTCCCGAACGAGGTCTCGACGTCGCGCTCCTCGCGCGGCTGCGGCCAGTACGCCATGGCCTCGTCGTACGCGGCGAGGACGCGCTCCCGCGCCTCGTCACTGGCGAAGGAACCGATCTGAGTGCCCATGAGGCAGCCTCCCCCTACCAGGCGGCCCTTTCGGCCACCGCTGAATCGATCTTCGCAGGGGGGCGATGGGGGTGAGCGAGTGGGGGTTGGTTCACCAGTACGGGTGGGTGTTGGGCCGAACGGGCGGGGCATCAGTGGCGATTGCTGTAGACCCGGGAGGGTCGTCACGCTGCAGCCAAAATGCCCTGGGGGGACCAATGAGCGCACGAGCCTCCACGTACTCGGTCGACGATCCGGAGAAGGCGCTCAAGTACGCGATCCAGCATGTTCAGGCCGATCGCGTGCAGATCGTCGAGGGTGTCATCACGCGGATGTCGCGAAGCTGGAGCCGTGAAGGGGCTGCTACCGAAATCCGTAGGCAGATCGAGCCGGTGGCCGAGACGTTGGGCTGCCTGGTAGGTGCAGGCGACTTGGATCTTCCAGGGACTCCCAACTGGTACATCCCCGATGTTGCGGTCGTACCGAAGCATCTCGCGGACGACGCCGGCGCCCTGGTGCCCGACCAGACGCTGTTCATCGCGGAAGTCACCTCCGACTTCCACGACAACACCGACGGGGTCGTCAAGCGTCGTCGATACGCGGAGTACGGCGCACCCCTGTACCTCCTGGTCGATCGCCAGGAACGCTCCTGCACGCTCTTCAGCAAGCCGACGGAACTGGGCTACACCAGGGCCGACGGCCCCCACCCCTTCGGCACCCCCATCCACCTCCCCGCCCCCTTCGACCTCGAGCTCGACACGTCGGAGTTCTGACTTCCACACACTCCTGTCCGATCGTTCGAATAGGAGTGGAACGCGTGGAGAGGTCATGGCGCATGCGCTCGAGATCTCATATCTGAGATACGGTCTGCCTTATGACAGACGCCTACCTCGGCCGCATCGGCAAGCTCATCCGCGACGCGCGCCAGCACCGTGGCTGGACACAGTCGCAGCTGGCGGACGCTCTCGGGACCAGCCAGAGTGCGGTCAACCGCATTGAGCGGGGAAATCAGAACATCAGTCTTGATATGATCGCCCGCATCGGCGAGGCGCTCGACAGCGAGATCGTGTCGCTCGGCTACGCCGGGCCGATGCATCTGCGGGTGGTCGGCGGGCGTCGGCTCTCCGGCTCGATCGACGTCAAGACCAGCAAGAACGCCTGCGTCGCCCTGCTCTGCGCCACGCTGCTCAACGCCGGTCGCACGACGCTGCGGCGCGTGGCGCGGATCGAGGAGGTCTATCGGATCCTCGAGGTGCTCGGCAGCATCGGCGTGCGGCATCGGTGGATCAACGACGGCAACGACCTGGAGATCGTGCCGCCGTCCGAGCTGGACCTCGCCGCCATGGACCTGGAGGCGGCGCGGCGGACGCGCAGCGTCATCATGTTCCTCGGGCCGTTGCTGCACCGCATGGACCACTTCAAGATTCCGTACGCCGGCGGCTGCGACCTCGGTACCCGGACCGTGCAGCCGCACATGACGGCGCTGCGCCACTTCGGCCTGGAGATCACGGCCACGGACGGCATGTACCACGCCCAGGTGGATCGTTCCGTCGCCCCGACCCGGGCGATCGTGCTGACCGAGCGCGGCGACACCGTCACCGAGAACGCCCTGCTGGCCGCCGCGCGCCACGACGGTGTGACCGTCATCCGCAACGCCAGCTCCAACTACATGGTCCAGGACCTGTGCTTCTTCCTCGAGGAGCTCGGCGTACGGGTCGAGGGCGTGGGCACCACGACGCTGACCGTGCACGGCGTGGCCACCATCGACCGCGACGTCGACTACGCGCCGTCCGAGGACCCGGTGGAGGCCATGAGCCTCCTCGCCGCCGCCGTGGTGACGGAGTCGGAGCTGACGATCCGCCGGGTGCCGGTGGAGTTCATGGAGATCGAGCTGGCCGTGCTCGAGGAGATGGGCCTCGACCACGAGCGCAGCGCCGAGTACCGCGCGGACAACGGTCGTACGCGGCTGCTCGACCTGACGGTGCGTCCCTCGAAGCTGCGGGCGCCGATCGACAAGATCCACCCGATGCCGTTCCCGGGCCTGAACATCGACAACGTCCCGTTCTTCGCGGCCATCGCCGCGTTCGCCCAGGGCCAGACCCTCATCCACGACTGGGTCTACGACAACCGCGCCATCTACCTCACCGACCTCAACCGCCTCGGCGCGGACGTCAAGCTGCTCGACCCCCACCGCGTCCTGGTCGAGGGCCCGACCCGCTGGCGGTCGGCCGAGATGATGTGCCCGCCGGCGCTGCGCCCCGCCGTGGTCGTCCTCCTCGCGATGATGGCCGCCGAGGGCACGTCCGTGCTGCGCAACGTCTACGTCATCAACCGCGGATACGAGGACCTGGCCGAGCGCCTGAACTCCGTGGGCGCGCAGATCGAGACGTTCCGCGACATCTGAGGGCTCCCGCGCCCGTCCGCCCCTCAACGCCCCCAACGGCCCCTCCGGCCAGGCCTTTCGGCCCGTCGGAGGGGCCGTTGTCGTCGTGCGGCCGGCCGTGCGTAGACTCGGTCTGACCGATCGGTCAGACAATCGACCGAGCGGTTAATCACGGGCGAGCGAGGGGAGCGCAAGCGCATGGAACGCACGACGTGTTGTGTGGTGGGGGGCGGGCCGGCCGGCATGATGCTCGGGCTGTTGCTGGCCCGGGCCGGGGTCGCGGTGACCGTGCTGGAGAAGCACGAGGACTTCCTGCGGGACTTCCGCGGGGACACCGTCCATCCCTCGACGCTGCGCCTGCTGGACGAACTCGGGCTCGGCGAACGGTTCGCCCGGCTCCCCGCGCAGAGGCTGACCGAGGTCCGCATGCGCGTCGGCGACACCGTCGTGCCGCTGAGCGACCTGCGGCGCATCCCCGGCCCGCACAAGTACATCGCCATGGTCCCGCAGTGGGACTTCCTCGACCTGCTCGCGGGCGCGGCCGCCGAGGAGCCCTCCTTCACGCTGCGCATGCGCACCGCCGTCACCGGGCTGCGGACGGAGGGCGGCCGGGTGACCGGCGTGCGGTACGTGGACGGCGAGGGCGTGGCCGGTGAGCTCGCGGCCGACCTCACCGTGGCCTGCGACGGGCGGGACTCGTCGGTCCGCGCCGCGGCCGGGCTGCTGCAGGAGCGCTTCGACGTCCCCATGGACGTCTGGAACGTGCGCGTGCCGGCGCAGCCCGGCGGCGAGCGGGACGGCCGGGTCTTCATGCGCACCCGCGACCGGCAGTTCGCGGCCACCATGGATCGCGGCGCGTACTACCAGACGTCCTATCTCATCAAGAAGGGCACCGACGCCGAGCTGCGCGCCCACGGCATCCAGTGGTTCCGCGACCGGATCGGCGAGCTGTTCGACTGGGGGCCGGAGGTGACGGGCGCGATTCGCTCGTGGGACGACGTGAAGCTGCTCGAGGTGACCATGGGCAGGCTCCGGCGCTGGCACCGGCCGGGGCTGCTGTGCATCGGCGACTCCGCGCACACGATGTCCCCGACCGGCGGTGTCGGCGTCAACCTCGCGGTGCAGGACGCCGTGGCGGCCGCCCGGATCCTCGCCGGGCCGCTGCGCCGCGGCACCGTGGGCACCCGCGACCTGGCGCGGGTGCAGAGACGCCGGCAGCTGCCCGCGGCGGCCGTGCAGAAGATGCAGACGGCCGAGCACGAGGCGCTGCTGCGGCCCGCCCTCGAGGGCACTCTGGACCCCGACCGACTGCCGGTGCCGTTGCGGCTGATGGGCCGGGTGCCGCTGCTGCGCACCGTGAGCGCGTACCTCGGCGGCGTCGGCATACGCCCCGAGCGCGCGCCCGCCTTCGCCCGGGGCGGTACGGGGGTCAGTCCCGCCGCTCGATGGCGCTGAGCGTGAACGCCTCCAGCTCGTCGGCCGCCGCGTCGAGGTCGTAGTCGGGGTGGACGAGCCAGTGCGAGATCACGTTGTCGATCGCGCCGCCGATCGCCAGCGCCGTCGTGCGGGTGTCGAAGGCGCGCAGCCGGCCGGCCTCCTGTCCGGCGGCCAGGAGGTCGGCCAGGGCCTGCCAGCGGCCGTGGGTGTCGTGGGAGCCCGGCGTCTTGAGCCGGGTGCCGCCCTTGTCGTCGAGGAGCATCTCGGTGATGACGCGGACGTGGCGGCGGTTCGCCTGCTGGTAGGAGATCATCGCGCGGACGTACGCGACGATCGCGGCGCACGGCTCGGACTCGCGCTCGACGCGCTGCGTCACGTACGCGAAGAACCGGTCCAGGACGTGCCGCAGCGTGGTCTCGGTGAGGTTGTCCTTCGACGAGAAGTGGTAGAGGACGGCCGCCTTGGAGATGCCGGCCGCCTCCGCGATCGCCGACAGCGACGTCGCGGGGTAGCCGCGCGTGGAGATGAGGTCGATCGTACACTCGACGATCTGCTGCCGCCGGGCCCGCTCGGTGAAGGTCAGCGCCTCCGGGTCGGCACCGCGCCGAGGAGCCATCGAAACGCCACCCTTTGCTTTCACGCTTTCACTTGTCTTCGCCCCATTCCATGCCGAATGGGCAGTCAACCGTACACCGGACCCCCGGTTCAGGGCAGCACGGCCACCCCGTCGAGCTCGACGAGCGCCGCCTCGTCCCACAGGCGGACCGCGCCGATGACGGCCATGGCCGGATAGTCCCGGCCGGCCAGTCGCCGCCAGATCGCGCCGAGTTCGCGGGCGTGGGCGCGGTAGGCGGCCACGTCGGTGGCGTAGATCGTCACCCGCGCCAGGTGCTCGGGCGCGCCGCCGGCGGCGTGCAGGGCCGCGAGAAGGTTGGTGAGCGCCCGCTCGAACTGTTCCGGCACTGTCTCTTATACACA
>KL569460.1:3096-3446 GCA_000715685.1 Streptomyces lilacinus | reverse complement strand
CCGGTGGCGTGGACGGCGTGGCTGAAGCCGGTGGGCGGCGAGAGGTGGGCGGGGTTGACGCGCTCGAGGGTCACCGGAACAGCTCCTTCGCGATGATGGCGCGCTGGACCTCGGAGGCGCCCTCGTAGACGCGCGGCGCCCGGACCTCGCGGTAGAGGTGCTCGAGGAGGTGGCCGCGGCGCAGGGCGCGGGCGCCGTGGATCTGCACGGCGGCGTCGACGACGTACTGGGCGGTCTCGGTGGCGAAGAGCTTGGCCATCGCCGAGCGCCCGGCGATGCCCGGCTCCCCCGCGTCGTAGGCCGCGGCGGCCGCGTGGACGAGCAGGGCGGCGGCCTCGGTGCGGGTGGCC
>KL569460.1:0-2871 GCA_000715685.1 Streptomyces lilacinus | reverse complement strand
GGCGAGCCGGTGGGAGACGGCCTGGAGGTCCTTCAACGGGCCGCCGAACGCATGGCGTTCGCCCGCGTGGGCCACGGCGGCGGCGAGGGCGGCGCGGGCCATGCCGACGGCGAAGGCGCCGACGCTCGGGCGGAAGAGGTCGAGCGTGCTCATGGCGACCCGGAAGCCGCCGCCCACCTCGCCCACGACGTCCTCGGGGCCGACGGGCACGCCGTCGAAGGTGAGCGTGCCGACGGGGTGGGGGGCGAGCATCTCGAGCGGTTCGCCGCCGAGGCCGGGGCGGTCGCCGGGGACGAGGAAGGCGGTGACGCCGGCGGCGCGCGGGCCGGGGCCCGTGCGGGCGAAGACCGTGCAGAGGTCGGCCTCGGGGGCGTTGGAGATCCAGCACTTCTCGCCGTGGAGGCGCCAGCCGGCACCGGCCGGCTCGGCGCGCAGCGCGAGCGCCGCCGCGTCGGAGCCCGCGCCCGGCTCGCTGAGCGCGAAGGCGGCGACCGCCCGGCCCGAGGCGACCTCCGGCAGCCAACGGGCGCGCTGCGCCGCGCTGCCGGAGCGCAGGACGGGGTGGCCGCCGAGGCCCTGGAGGGCGAGGGCCGTCTCGGCCTCCGTGCACTCGCGGGCGAGCGATTCCCGCAGCAGGCACAGGTCCGTCGCGCGAACGGGCCCTTCCGCGGGCAACACTCTTCTCAGCAGGCCGAGTTCACCGAGAGCGGCGAGGAGGGGCCGGTTGACGCGGCCGGGGGCGCCCGCTTCGGCGAGGGGGCGCAGCCGCCGGGCGGCGAGCTCACGGAGCTCCTCGCACCACGTGCGTTGCTCCTCGTCCAGTGTGAACGGTGTGGCCATCCGGTCCCCACCCTTCTCTCGCTTCTCTCGCGTGATTTATCGCGCTCTGTTGACTGCCGTCACCAACTCGCTACGCTGACAGTGGATCCGTGGCGCTGGCAAGACCCCCGTTCACCTCCCATTCCTCACGGCGCGAGGGGGCGCATCCGCGATGGAGCTCATGCCGTCGGCGCACACCGACACCTTTCCGCGCGACCATCTCCCGCCCCCCGCACAGTGGCCGGAACTCCGCTTCGACCTCGCCGGCTCCGCCGTCCCCCGCTACCCCGCCCGCCTCAACTGCGCCGCCGAGCTCCTGGACGCCACGGCTCGCCGCCTGGGCCCGGGGCGGCCGGCCGTGCTGGACGGTGCGGGAGACGTGTGGTCGTACGGCGACCTCAAGGGACACGTCGACCGCATCGCCCACACCCTCACCGAGGACCTCGGCGTCGTCCCCGGCAACCGCGTCCTGCTGCGCGGCCCCACCACGCCCTGGCTGGCGGCCTGTTGGCTCGCGGTCCTGAAGGCGGGCGCGGTGGCGGTGACCGTACTGGCGGCGCAGCGCCCGCACGAACTCGCCACCGTCTGCGGGCTCGCCCGTATACGGCACGCCCTGTGCGACACCCGATCGGCCGACGACCTGATCGCGGCGGCGATACCACACTTACGGATCACGCTCTACGGCGGCGACGCTCCCGACGACCTTCTACGGCGCTCGGCAAACAAACCCGCATCCTATGCGGCGGTGGACACCTCCGCCGACGACGTGGCCCTCATCGCCTTCACCTCCGGCACCACCGGACGCCCCAAGGGCTGCGTCCATTTCCACCGCGACGTGCTGGCCATCGCCGACACCTTCTCCACACACGTGCTGCGCCCCCACCCGGACGACGTCTTCGCGGGCAGTCCGCCGCTCGGCTTCACCTACGGGCTCGGCGGCCTCGTCGTCTTCCCGCTGCGCGCCGGCGCCTCGACCCTGCTCACCGACTGGGGCGGCCCCGAGCGTCTCCTCGCCGACATCCGACGCCACAGCGTCTCCGTACTGTTCACCGCGCCGACCGCCTACCGCGCCATGCTGGGCCCGCTCGGCTCGTACGACGTCTCCTCCCTGCGCAGATGCGTTTCGGCGGGCGAGCACCTGCCGGCCGCCCTCTGGCACGACTGGCGGCGCGCGACGGGCCTGCGGATCATCAATGGCATCGGCGCCACGGAGATGCTGCACATCTTCATCTCCGCCGCGGACGACCTCATCCGCCCGGGTACGACGGGGCTGCCCGTGCCCGGCTACGAGGCGCGCGTCGTCGCACCGGACGGCACGAACGCTGTCTCTTATACACACCGCTACCTCGCCGACGAGCGGCAGCGCGACTACGTGCGCGACGGCTGGAACCTCACCGGTGACACCTACATCCGCGACCCCGACGGCCACTTCCGCTACGTCGCCCGCGCCGACGACATGATCATCTCGGCGGGGTACAACATCGCCGGCCCCGAGGTCGAGGAGGCCCTGCTGCGCCACCCCGACGTCCTCGAAGTCGCCGTCGTGGGACGGCCGGACGAGGAGCGCGGCCAGGTCGTCGTCGCCCACGTCGTCCTGCGGGCGGGTGTGCCGCGCGGTCCCGAAACGGTCAGGGAGCTGCGGGAGTTCACCAAAAAGGAGATCGTTCCGTACAAGTGCCCTCGCGAGATCGAGTTCCACGACGCCCTCCCCCGCACGCCCACCGGCAAGTTGCAGCGATTCCGGCTGCGTGCGGGGCCTTTACAGTTTCCCCGTGACTGACCAGCGCGTGACTGACCAGCAACCGCCGCACACCCCTCGGTCCCTCATCGTCACCTTCTACGGCGCGTACGGGCGCGGCACCGCCGACGCCCCCGCCGGACCGGTGCCGATCGCCGCCCTGATCCGCCTGCTGGCCGCGGTGGGCGTGGACTCGCCGTCCGTGCGGTCCGCCGTCTCCCGGCTCAAGCGGCGCGGCCTGCTCGTCGCCGGCCGCACGGCGACCGGGGCGGCGGGGTACGGGCTGTCGGACGCCGCGCGCCAACTGCTGGACG
>KL569459.1:13886-14101 GCA_000715685.1 Streptomyces lilacinus | reverse complement strand
TGCTTTGGCCGTCTTTTTCGCCGCAGCGACTTCCGCAGCAGCCGCTCCGGCAGGAGCGGCCCGCTTCCCGGCGGTCTTTTTCGCCGCCACGGCTTCACTTGCGGCAGTCTTCTTCCCCGCCCGCTTGGCCGCCGGGGCCTCTGCGGCGGCCGGCGCCTTTCGGGTGGCTGCCTTGGCGGGAGCCGCCTTCTTTGTGGCCGCCTCGGCAGTCTTTT
>KL569459.1:13281-13586 GCA_000715685.1 Streptomyces lilacinus | reverse complement strand
GTGTATAAGAGACAGGCCGGGGCCTCTGCGGCGGGCGCCGCCTTCCGGGCTGCCGCCTTGGCGGGAGCGGCCTTCTTTCCGACGGCCTTCTTCGCCGTCGCCTTACTGGGCGGCACCTCGGCCGCCGCTTTGCCTGCGGCCGCCTTGGCGGGAGCCGCCTTCTTCGTCGCGGCCTTCCCGGCGGGCGCCGGCTTTTTTGCCGGTGCCTTGCGGGGCGCGGCCGCCTTGGCGGCGCCGCCAGAGGCGCCTCCTTGCGCGGTGGCCGCCTTCTTGGCCGCCGTTCCACCGCGCCCGGCTGCGGCAGG
>KL569459.1:4922-13028 GCA_000715685.1 Streptomyces lilacinus | reverse complement strand
TGCGGCAGGAGCCGCCTTCTTCCGCGCGGCGGCCGTGGCAGGTGCGGCGTTCTTCGCCGGTGACCGGGCAGCGGTCTTCTTCGCCGCGGCGGCCTTGCCCGCCGCGGGCGCGGCCTTCGCGGCAGGGCTCGTGCCCTTCGCCGGCGCGGCCTTCTTCGCCGCCGCTGACGCGGCTCTCACGGTGACGCCCTTCGCGGGCGTGCCCTTCGCGGCCGCGACGACCCTGGCGGACGCGGCCCCACCACCCGGCACGGCCCCCGTGGTGGCGCGCCTCGCCGCCGACTTCTTGGCCATGGCCGCGATCCCTTCACATTTTACGATCTTGCGCGCAAATCGTGCGGGAACGATAAATCGGCGCACGGCACGCGGCAACGGGCCACGCCGGTCTCGCCCCGTGTGCCCCGCCTCCGGCCCCGTAGTCCCCCCACAGGCGCCCCTTAATCGGTCGGCCGCGCGGGGCCGCGCCCCGTACACTGGGCGCAGCGAAAGGCGTCGATGGGACCAGTAGCGCCGCACGCAGCCATGAGCGATCCGGGGACGGTGCGAGCCCGGAGGTGTGCGCGGCAGTGAAGATCAGCCCGGAGCCGCCGGAAGAACGCCCCGCGTCGCCGGGGTCAGTAGAGCCGGCATCGCGACCCTAATGAGGGGGCCGGGGGCCATCGGGTCCACGGCCAAGGAGGGTGGTACCGCGGGAGCGCGCCGGCGCGTCTCGTCCCTCCGACGGACAGCGCACCAACCGTTCCGCCGGAGGAAGCCGATGACGCAGTACCGCCAGGTACCCGCACAGGTCGACCTGCCCGCCCTCGAGCACGCCGTGCTCGAGTTCTGGCGCGAGAACAAGACCTTCGCCCGTACCCTCGAGCAGTCCGAGGGCCGCCCCGAATGGGTCTTCTACGAAGGCCCGCCCACCGCCAACGGCATGCCCGGCGCCCACCACATCGAGGCCCGCGTCTTCAAGGACGTCTTCCCGCGCTTCCGCACGATGCAGGGCTACCACGTCGGCCGGAAGGCCGGCTGGGACTGCCACGGCCTGCCGGTCGAGCTCGCCGTCGAGAAGGAGCTCGGCTTCTCCGGCAAGCAGGACATCGAGGCGTACGGCATCGCGGCCTTCAACGACAAGTGCCGCGAGTCCGTGACCCGCCACACCGACGCGTTCGCCGAGCTCACCACCCGCATGGGCTACTGGGTGGACCTGGACGACGCCTACCGGACCATGGACCCGGAGTACGTCCAGAGCGTCTGGTGGTCGCTGAAGGAGATCTTCAACAAGGGTCTCCTCGTCCAGGACCACCGCGTCGCCCCCTGGTGCCCCCGCTGCGGCACCGGCCTGTCGGACCACGAGCTGGCGCAGGGCTACGAGACGGTCGTCGACCCGTCAGTCTTCGTCCGCTTCCCGCTGACCTCCGGCCCGCTCGCGGGCGAGGCCTCGCTGCTGGTGTGGACGACCACCCCGTGGACGCTGGTCTCGAACGTCGCCGCCGCCGCGCACCCCGACGTCACGTACGTCGTGGCCACCGACGGCCAGGAGAAGCTGGTCGTCGCGGAGCCGCTGCTGGAGAAGGCCCTCGGCGAGGGCTGGACGGCCACCGGCCAGTCGTTCACCGGCCGCGAGATGGAGCGCTGGGCCTACCGCCGCCCGTTCGACCTGGTCGAGCTCGAGGGCGCGAACTACGTCGTCAACGCCGAGTACGTCACCACCGAGGACGGCACCGGCCTGGTCCACCAGGCCCCGGCCTTCGGTGAGGACGACCTCAAGACCTGCCGCGCCTACGGCCTGCCGGTCGTGAACCCCGTCCGCCCCGACGGCACCTTCGAGGAGGGCGTCGGCCTGGTCGGCGGGCAGTTCTTCAAGAAGGCCGACGAGAAGCTCGTCGCCGACCTCTCCGCCCGCGGCCTGCTCTTCAAGCACATCGCCTACGAGCACAGCTACCCGCACTGCTGGCGCTGCCACACCGCGCTCCTCTACTACGCCCAGCCGTCCTGGTACATCCGCACCACCGCGATCAAGGACCGGCTGCTCGAGGAGAACGAGAAGACCAACTGGTTCCCCGAGTCGGTCAAGCACGGCCGCTTCGGCGACTGGCTGAACAACAACATCGACTGGGCCCTGTCCCGCAACCGCTACTGGGGCACCCCGCTGCCCATCTGGCGCTGCGAGGACGACCACCTCACCTGCGTCGGCTCGCTGGCCGAGCTCTCCGAGCTCACCGGCACCGACCAGAGCGGCCTCGACCCGCACCGCCCGTACATCGACGACGTGACCTTCACCTGCACGGCGGAGGGGTGCTCGCACACCGCCGTCCGCGTGCCGGAGGTCATCGACGCCTGGTACGACTCGGGCTCGATGCCGTTCGCCCAGTGGGGCTACCCGTACAAGAACAAGGAGCTGTTCGAGAAGCGCTACCCGGCGCAGTTCATCTCCGAGGCCATCGACCAGACGCGTGGCTGGTTCTACACCCTGATGGCGGTCGGCACGCTCGTCTTCGACAAGTCGTCGTACGAGAACGTCGTCTGCCTGGGCCACATCCTGGCCGAGGACGGCCGGAAGATGTCCAAGCACCTGGGCAACATCCTCCAGCCCATCCCCCTGATGGACCAGCACGGCGCCGACGCCGTCCCTGGATGTGTATAAGAGACAGGGCTCCCCCTGGGCCGCGCGCCGCGTGGGCCACGGCACGATCCAGGAGGTGGTGCGCAAGACGCTGCTCACCTACTGGAACACCGTCGCCTTCCAGGCCCTCTACGCCCGTACGTCCGGCTGGGCGCCGTCCGCGTCCGACCCGGCCCCGGCCGAGCGGCCCCTGATCGACCGCTGGCTGCTCGGCGAGCTCAACGCGCTCACCGAGCAGGTCACGCAGGCCATGGAGGCCTACGACACCCAGCGCGCCGGCAAGCTGCTGTCCGCCTTCGTGGACGACCTGTCCAACTGGTACGTGCGGCGCTCGCGCCGTCGCTTCTGGCAGGGCGAGCCGGCCGCGCTGCGCACGCTGCACGAGGTCGTCGAGACCGTCACCCGGCTGATGGCACCGCTGGTGCCGTTCATCACCGAGCGCGTGTGGCAGGACCTGATCGTGCCGGTCGACCCGCAGGCCCCGGACTCGGTCCACCTCTCGACCTGGCCGAAGGCCGACACCGCGCTGATCGACCCGACGCTGTCCCAGCAGATGGTGCTGGTCCGGCGCCTGGTCGAGCTGGGCCGCGCCACGCGCGCCGAGTCCGGCGTCAAGACGCGCCAGCCGCTGTCGCGCGCGCTGGTCGCGGCGGCCGGCTTCGAGACGCTCGGCGAGGAGCTGCGCGCGCAGATCGCGGAGGAGCTGAACGTCTCCTCGCTCGCCTCCCTGTCCGAGGTCGGCGGCTCGCTCGTCGACACCACGGCCAAGGCGAACTTCCGTGCCCTGGGCAAGCGCTTCGGCAAGGGCGTGCAGGCGGTGGCCAAGGCGATCGCCGCGGCCGACGCGGCGGCGCTGTCGCTGGCGCTGCGGGAGGGGACGGCGGCCGTCGAGGTCGACGGCGAGTCGGTCTCGCTCGCCCCCGACGAGGTGATCATCACCGAGACGCCGCGCGAGGGCTGGTCGGTGGCCTCCGACTCCGGCGCCACGGTCGCCCTCGACCTGGAGATCACTCCGGAGCTGCGGCGGGCGGGCCTCGCCCGTGACGCGATCCGGCTGATCCAGGAGGCGCGCAAGAACAGCGGGCTGGATGTCGCCGACCGGATCGCGCTGCGGTGGGCCTCCACCGACGAGGAGACGGTGACCGCTCTGACCGAGCACGCCGGCCTCATCGCCGACGAGGTCCT
The DNA here is from genome assembly GCA_000715685.1 of Streptomyces lilacinus. GTDB lineage: Bacteria > Actinomycetota > Actinomycetes > Streptomycetales > Streptomycetaceae > Streptomyces > Streptomyces lilacinus. Next base: position 9,232 of record KL569459.1, on the reverse strand, counting down.
GGCGACGGACTTCGCCTCCGGCGAGGGCGACGACTCCTACGGCGAGCCCTTCGCCGACGAGGGTCTCGGACTGACGTTCCGCCTCCGTAAGGCGTAAGCAAACGGGTTAACCCCCGGCGCTCCGCGCCGGGGGTTTTCACGTACCCAAAAGCGCCGAAGGCGCACAAATGGGCCGGGCCCCTGGGATCACCCAGGGGCCCGGCCCATTGATGCCGACGACTACGCGGCCGTCAGTTGTCGTCCTCGTCGATCAGGAAACCCCGCATCGGCGACGGCGCCTGCATCGGCTGCGGGCCCTGCGGCCGCACCGGTGCCATCGGCTGGGTCATCGCCGGCGACATCTGCTGCTGACCGCCGTACGAGGGGGCACCGGTCGACGGGCCGCCGTGGCCGCCCATCGTCTGGTTGCCGCCCATGGAGTGACCGCCCATGCCGGCGCCGGCCGAGGCCATCGACCCGCTCATCGAGGGGGCCGGCGGCAGCGACGCGGTCGCCGGGGTGCGCGGCGGGGCGAGCGAGTCGTCCGCCTGGTTCTCCAGCTGGCGCAGCTGGCTCTCCAGGTAGGACTTCAGCCGCGTGCGGTACTCGCGCTCGAAGCCGCGCAGGTCCTCGACCTTGCGCTCCAGCGTGGCGCGGGCGGACTCGAGGGAGCCCATGGCCACGCGGTGCTTCTCCTGCGCGTCCCGCTCCAGGGCGTCCGCCTTGGCACGGGCGTCCCGCTCCAGGCCCTCGGCGCGGCTGCGGGCCTCGCCGACGATCTTGTTGGCCTCGGAACGGGCCTCCGCGATCGCCTGGTCGGCCGTCTGCTGCGCGAGGGAGAGGACGCGCGCCGCGCTGTCGCCGCCCGGGCCCTGGCCCGGCTGCGGCAGCTGCGGGCCGCCCATGGGACCGTTCTGACCCATGCCGTTCTGGCCCATGGGGCCGTTCTGCTGCATGGGGTTCTGCCCCATCGGTCCGTTCTGTCCCATGGGTCCGCCCATCGGGCCACCCATCGGACCGTTCTGTCCCATCGGGCCGGGACCGTGCGGGCCCTGGGGACCGTGGCCGTGGCCGCCGGGGCCGGCCGGCAGCTGCGGGGCACCGCCCGGAAGCTGCGGCGGGCCGCCCATCTGCTGCTGGTTCGGCGGCACCGGCTGCGGTCCCGATATGGCGGCGGGCACCGGAGCGCCGGGTCGCTGGTCCTGCGGCTCGGGCTTGCGCATGTTCTGCTGCTGGTTCTGCGCGGCGGCGCGCGTGGCCGCGGCCAGCTTGGCGCGCAGGTCCTCGTTCTCCCGGAGCAGGCGGGTCAGTTCTGCCTCGACCTCGTCGAGGAAGGCATCGACCTCGTCCTCGTCATAGCCTTCTCGGAGGCGGACGGTCGTGAACTGCTTGTTCCGCACGTCCTCGGGGCTCAGCGGCATCTCTTCTTCACCTCAACGTAGTCGTCGGCAATCGGCAAGACCGTATCGTTCACAGCCGCGTTCACAGCCGGCTCACGACGGTGATCAGGATGTAGACGATGATCATCAGTACGAAGAAGGACAGGTCGAGCGCTATAAGAGACAGAAGCTTGAGTGGCGGATCGGTGACAGTGTAGGTGGCCTCCAGGAGGACCACCATCGCCTTACCGGGTTGCCATGAGCGGGCGAACTGGAAGACGTAGTCCATCACCAGCCGGAAGATCAGCACGATCAGGAAGCAGTACAGCGCGATGTAGATCACCTGCTGTGCGATTCCCATCTCGCGCTTCCCTCTCCCCTTGCTCGTACTCGGCCTGACTGGCCGTTGTCCGGATTGCCCGGTGTTGCGTCTCAGCTCTGGTTGAAGAACCCACCCTCTGCGATACGGGCTTTGTCCTCCGCCGTGACATCGACGTTAGCAGGAGACAGCAGAAACACCTTCTGCGTCACCCGCTCGATGCTCCCGTGCAGTCCGAAGACCAGACCGGCCGCGAAGTCGACGAGACGCTTCGCGTCGGTGTCGTCCATCTCGGTGAGATTCATGATCACCGGCGTACCCTCGCGGAAGTGTTCCCCGATGGTACGGGCCTCGTTGTAGGTCCGGGGGTGCAATGTCGTGATGCGGTAGGGCTCCCGCTCGGACACAACCTTGGGCATGATCACCGGTGCGTTCTTCTCCAGAGAGTGGCGTTCGGGTGTGATGGACGACACGGGGGCGATTCGGGCGGGTCGTCCCGCTTCCGCTACGAGCGGAGCGGGTTCGCGCTGCGCGGGAGGCTGGGCGACTCGAACCGGTTCGTCCGATTGCGTCTGTTGTGCTTGATGTGTCTGGTGCTGCTGCCGGCGCCGGTCTGGCTCCGGCTCGGGCTCGAACTCGTCGTCGGGGTCGAACCCCGGGCCGTCGTACCCATCGTCCTCCACGAGGCCGAGGTAGACCGCCATCTTGCGCATCGCGCCGGCCATTCTCCGCATCCTCCGCTCTGTGGTGGATCGGCTCCGTCAACGGCGCCCGGATCCACGTGGTCTGCCCGCCTTGTGGCGGGAATGACCATATTTTCTGCTGTGGTCCGACTTCCTGGCGACGTTACCCGAGCCGGGGTCGGACTCCGAGTACCGCCGAGCCGACACGTACATGTGTCGCACCGGCGGCGACGGCGTCCTCCAGATCCGCGCTCATCCCTGCTGACACCATGTTCGCAGCCGGATGGGCCGCGCGCAGGTGCGTTGCGATTTCCATCAGCCGGTCGAAGGCGGCCCGCGGTCTTCCCGCGTACGGCCCGGCCAGCGGAGCGACCGTCATGAGCCCGGCCGGTCGCAGGCCTTCCGCCTCGGCGATCGCGTCGGCCAGGTCCGACACGCCACCGGGAGCGACGCCTCCTCTTTCCCCGCGCTCCGTGGTCTCCGCGTCGAGCGCCACCTGAATCAGGCAGCCCACCTCCCGGCCGGCCTCGACGGCCGCCTTCGAGAGGGCCGTGACCAGTCGCGCGCGGTCAACGGAGTGCACCAGACCGGCGTAATTCACCACCGACCGGACCTTGTTCGTCTGCAACTGACCGACGAAGTGCCAGGTAAGGGGCAGATCCGAGCACGCGGCCGCCTTGGGGGCGGCGTCCTGGTCGCGGTTCTCCGCGACATGACGGACCCCCAGCTCGGCGAGGAGCCGGACGTCGCTCGCCGGGTAGGTCTTGGTGACCACGATCAGGGTCACGTCCTCGCGCGGCCGGCCGGCCGCGGCGCAGGCGGCGGAGATACGTTCCTCCACCCGGGCGAGGTTGTCCGCCAACTGGGTCTTGCGGTCCGTCACGCCGACCCGCCCAACCAGACGTAGCTCGCCAGCCGGCCCGTCGTGCGCTCGCGCCGGTAGGAGAAGTGGTCCGCGGACTCCAGCGTGCACACCGGGGACCTGCCGTCGACCGTGACACCCGCCCGGCCCAGCTGGGCCTCGACCCCGGCCGCGACGTCCACGGCCGGCGTGCCCCGCCGGGTGGTGGCCCAGGCCTCGGGCACCGCCTCGGCGACCTCGGCCCGCATGGCCTCGGGCACCTCGTAGCACAGGCCGCAGACGGAGGGGCCGATGCGGGCGACGATCCGCCCGGGCTCGGCACCGAGCCGGAGCATCTCCTCGACGAGGGCCGGGACCACCCCGGCGACCAGGCCGGGCCGCCCGGCGTGGGCGGCGCCCGCGATCCCGGCGACCGGGTCGGCGAGCAGGACCGGGGTGCAGTCCGCGGTCAGCACCGCGAGGGCGAGACCCCGACGGGCGGTCACCACCGCGTCGACCGCGGGGATTTCACCCGTTTGCCACGGTCCGTCCACCACCGCGACGTCCTTGCCGTGCACCTGGTTCATCCAGACGACGGACGCCGGGTCGAGGCCGAGGGCCTCGGCGGCCCGCTCGCGGTTGGTCCGGACGGCGGCCGGGTCGTCCCCGACCGCGCCGCCCAGGTTGAGCTCCGCATACGGAGCGGCGCTCACCCCGCCCCACCTGTCGGTGAAGGCGAAGTGCGCGCCGCTCGCGTGTGCCACGTGTGCTACAGGGGGCACGATGTGCTGTTGCCCTATCACTCGGTGCCGTTCAGCCGTTTCTTGAGGTCACTTCAGGCCGTGCGCATCGCCCGGGCCGCGGTCACTTCAGGAAGTCGGGAACGTCCAGTTCCTCCGCGGTGGAGTCCTGGTACGGACGGGCCGGCGGGACCTGCGGGGAGGAGACCGGCGGCGGGGGGACCTCGGCGACCGGCGTCGGGTCGACCGGGGCGGGCTCCTCGGTGCGCGGGGTCACGTTGCCGAGGCCGCCGAAGGACGGGCGGACCGGCTCGGCCGGCGCGGGGGCCGGGCGGCCGGCGGCCGCGCTCGCCGGGCCCTCCTCGCGGC
>KL569459.1:2836-4698 GCA_000715685.1 Streptomyces lilacinus | reverse complement strand
GATGTGTATAAGAGACAGATCGAAGCCGGCGGCGATGACGGTGACCCGCACCTCGTCGCCGAGGGCGTCGTCGATGACCGCACCGAAGATGATGTTGGCCTCGGGGTGGGCCGCCTCGCTGACCAGCTGGGCGGCCTCGTTGATCTCGAAGAGGCCGAGGTCGGAGCCGCCGGAGATGGAGAGCAGCACGCCGCGGGCGCCGTCGATGGACGCCTCCAGCAGCGGCGAGGAGATCGCCATCTCGGCCGCGGCCACCGCGCGGTCGTCGCCGCGGGCCGAGCCGATGCCCATGAGGGCGGAGCCCGCCTCGGACATCACGGACTTGACGTCGGCGAAGTCGAGGTTGATCAGACCCGGGGTGGTGATGAGGTCGGTGATGCCCTGGACGCCGGACAGCAGGACCTGGTCGGCCGACTTGAACGCGTCGAGCACGCTCACCTGGCGGTCCGAGATGGACAGCAGTCGGTCGTTGGGGATGACGATGAGCGTGTCGACCTCGTCGCGGAGGCTGGCGATGCCGTCCTCCGCCTGGTTGGCGCGGCGCCGGCCCTCGAAGGTGAACGGGCGGGTGACCACACCGATCGTCAGGGCGCCCAGCGAGCGGGCGATGTTGGCCACGACGGGCGCGCCGCCGGTGCCGGTGCCGCCGCCCTCGCCGGCGGTGACGAAGACCATGTCGGCCCCCTTGAGGACCTCCTCGATCTCCTCGCGGTGGTCCTCGGCCGCCTTGCGGCCGACATCGGGGTTCGCGCCGGCGCCGAGGCCACGGGTGAGTTCGCGGCCGACGTCCAGTTTCACGTCGGCGTCGCTCATCAGCAGGGCCTGTGCATCGGTGTTGATCGCGATGAACTCGACGCCCTTGAGACCGACCTCGATCATCCGGTTGATGGCGTTGACGCCACCGCCGCCGATGCCGACGACCTTGATGACTGCGAGGTAGTTCTGCGGTGCTGCCACGTCGAAGGCCTCTCGCCTCGAGTTACGTATGCCTGGGGGCGGTTCTCAATGCCGACCCGAACCCTAACGTTGAAGTTTAGGGTTACCGGTGTCACTGTTCCCTGGGTTCTCTGAAGCAGGACACTAAGTCGACAAGCGGCGCGGCTTCAACGAACACGCCGAACCTCCCGTTTTTCTTTTCACCCTATGTGATCACCCATAGCCGTAGCCAACCAGGGTGCTGGCCGGCCCGGATCGACGTCAACTCCCGGACACCGCGGGGGCACCCGGAGCGCTGACGTCGAAGCGCTTCGCGCCACCGGCCGCCTTGAGCAGTGCCGTGAGCGTACGGGCCTTCGCCTCGCCGCGCTCGCCGCTGCCCCACACGATCGTCCGATCCCCCGTCAGTTCCACGGTGATGGCGTCGTACGAGCGTACGCGGATGACCCGGGCGTCCTTGCGCACCTGGGCGGGCAGCTCGGCGGCCACCCGGACGGCCTCGCGCTCGAGCCGCTCGGTGCCGAACCGGCGGTTGCTGGGCGAGTCGTCGTTCTCCACCACGAGCCGGGGCACGCCGGCCACGGCGTGATCAACTGTGGCGAACCGCACGCCGGAACCGTCGATTTCGATGTACTTCCCGCCCTTTTCGAGCAGCGCCTTGGGCTGTCGTTCGGTCACTTTCAGACCGATCGCGTGCGGCCAGGATCGTTCGACGTCCACCGACTCGATGCGGCGCAGCCGGGCGAGCAGCCGCTCCTCGATGGCGTCGGTGTCGACGGCGGCGAGGGGTTCGCCGAGCGGCACCTCGGCGGCCTCGCGCACCTGGGCGGGCGTCAGCGTGCCGGTGCCGGCGACCTCCACGCGGGTGACGCGCAGCCAGCCCGAGCCGTAGAGCACCCAGACGCTGTCTCTTATACACATCTCTG
>KL569459.1:2118-2591 GCA_000715685.1 Streptomyces lilacinus | reverse complement strand
GCGGCCGCCCGTACGAGCAGACCGCGGCGGCGCGGTGCCCCGGCGGGCCGGGAGCCGCGCGGGCCGCCCGTGCGGGCGCTCCCGCCCCGCCGGGCGGGGCGGGAGGGCAGGAGGGCGGAGCGGGCCGGCCGGCCCGGCTTCGACGACTTCGCCGGCCGGGCGGGCCGGGACGCCTTGGACTTCGGCTTCTTCTCGCCGCCGCGCCGGGCGGTCGTCGGTCCGGCCACGCTCCCAGCCTCCTGCTCCTACGGGCCGTCAGCCCGCCCTGCGTGCGGCGGCAATCGCCTCGTACACCATGCCGACGAGCAGCTCGTCGGCGTCCCGCCGGCCGAACTCGGCGGCGGATCGGGACATCTCGTACAGCCGGTGCGGGTCGGACAGGACCGGGAGCACCTGGCCCTGCACCCACTCGGGGGTCAGGTCGGCGTCGTCGACCAGCAGGCCGCCGCCGGCCTTGACCACCGGCTGGGCGT
>KL569459.1:0-1893 GCA_000715685.1 Streptomyces lilacinus | reverse complement strand
GCCTTGACCACCGGCTGGGCGTTGAGCCGCTGCTCGCCGTTGCCGATGGGCAGCGGGACGTACGCCGCCGGGAGGCCGACGGCGGACAGCTCGGCGACGGTCATCGCGCCCGCGCGGCAGAGCATCATGTCGGCCGCGGCGTACGCGAGGTCCATCCGGTCTACATACGATACCGGGATATAGGGCGGCATTCCGGGCATGTTGTCGACACGCGGCAGTTCGTTCTTCGGGCCGACCGCGTGCAGCACCTGGATGCCCGCGCGCTGCAGGAACGGGACGACGGCCTGGACGACCTCGTTCAGCCGGCGGGCGCCCTGCGAGCCGCCGGAGACCAGCAGCGTCGGCAGGCTCGGGTCCAGGCCGAAGGCGGCCCGGGCCTCGGGGCGCACGGCCGCCCGGTCCAGGGTGGCGATGGTGCGGCGCAGCGGGATGCCGACGTAGCGGGCGTTGCGCAGCTTGCTGTCCGGGGTGGAGACCGCGACGGACGCGGCGTAGCGCGAGCCGATCTTGTTGGCCAGGCCGGGGCGGGCGTTGGCCTCGTGGACGATGATCGGCACGCCGAGCCGCTTGGCGGCCAGGTAGCCGGGCAGGGCCACGTAGCCGCCGAAGCCGACGACGCAGTCCGCCTTGGTGCGCTCCAGGATCTGCTCGGCCGCCTTGATCGTGCCGCGCAGCCGCCCGGGCACGGTGATCAGCTCCGGGGTGGGCTTGCGGGGCAGCGGCACGGCCGGGATGAGCCCCAGCTCGTAGCCCCGCTCGGGCACGAGCCGGGTCTCCAGGCCCCGCTCCGTGCCGAGCGCCGTGATCCCCACGGTCGGGTCCTGCCTGCGCAGGGCGTCCGCGAGGGCGAGCGCGGGCTCGATGTGTCCGGCGGTTCCTCCGCCGGCGAGTACGACATGCACCGAAATTCACCGCTCTCCGGACGGTCGCTTCTTGACGCGCCGTCTCATCGTCTTCCATCTCACCCCAGGCTGCCGCATGGCCAGCGCCGCCCGCGCACCGGGTTCGTCGCGCGCGAAGGCGATCAGGAGCCCGATGGCGAACATGGTCGGCAGCAGGGCGGACCCTCCGTAGGAGAACAGCGGGAGCGGGACACCGGCGATCGGCAGCAGGCCGAGCACCGCACCGATGTTGACCACGGCCTGGGCCGTGATCCAGGTGGTCACACCTCCCGCGGCGTACCTCACGAAGGGGTCCTCCGTGCGTCCGGCCACGCGGATACCCGCATAGCCTAGAGCCGCGAACAGGGCGAGCACCGACAGCGTCCCCGCCAGACCCAGTTCCTCGCCGGTGATGGCGAAGATGAAGTCGGTGTGGGGCTCGGGGAGTTCGCCCCATTTCTCCACACTAGCGCCGAGTCCGGCGCCGAACCAGCCGCCGTTGGCCAGGGCGTAGATCCCGTGCACGGCCTGCCAGCACTGATCGTTCACCCCGGGGTCGGTCGCGCCGATGCACTCCAGACGGGACATGCGATTGGCGCTGGTCTTGATGAAGAGTACGGCCAGGGCGGCGGTCACGCCGAACACGCCGGAGAAGAGCCTGGTGGGGGCGCCCGCGATCCACAGCAGGCCGAGCAGGACCGCGGTGAGGACCACGGTGGTGCCCATGTCGCCGCCGAGCATGATCAGACCGAGCAGCAGGAAGGTGACCGGCACCAGCGGCACCAGCAGGTGCTTCCACTGCGTGAGCAGCTTCTTCGACTGCTTGCGGGCCAGCAGGTCGGCGCCCCACAGGACGAGGGCGAGCTTGCCGAATTCGCTGGGCTGGAGCTGGAAGGGGCCGCCGAGCGAGATCCAGTTGGTGTTGCCGTTGATCGTCTCGCCGATGCCGGGCACCTGCACCAGGCAGAGCAGGAAGACCGAGACCGCCAGCAGCGGGTACGCCAGGGCGCGC
>KL569458.1:14810-16348 GCA_000715685.1 Streptomyces lilacinus | reverse complement strand
TGATCCGCTCGCTCTTCAACCGGCGTGCCCTCAGGCTCCCCGTCCCCACCCCCACCCCCTCCCTCCGTGTCGAGGCTCGCGGCCTGCGGGTGGAGGTGGGCGGGCGGGCCGTTCTCGACGGGGTCGACCTGAGCGTGGCCGCCGGCGAGGTCGTCGCCCTCGTCGGGCCGAACGGCGCCGGCAAGTCCACCCTCCTCGCCGCGCTCGCCCACGACCTGCCCGCCGCCGCGGGCGAGGTGTCCGTCGACGGCCGCCCGGCCGGCTCCTGGTCGGCCGGTGAACTCGCCCTGCGGCGGGCCGTGCTGCCGCAGTCGGCCGAGGTGGCGTTCCCGTTCACCGTCGAGGAGGTCGTACGGATGGGCCGCGCGCCCTGGGCCGGTACGCCGGCGCGGGACGAGGACGAGGACGCCGTGCGCGCGGCGATGGCCGCCACCGAGGTGGCGGCATTCGCCACCCGTCCCGTCGGCTCGCTCTCCGGCGGCGAGCGGGCCCGCGTGGCACTGGCCCGGGTGCTCGCGCAGCGCGCCGCGCTGCTGCTGCTCGACGAGCCGACGGCCGCGCTGGACCTGCGCCACCAGGAGCTCGTGCTGCGCGTGTGCCGCGCCCGCGCGGCGGCCGGCGACGCGGTGGTGGTCGTCCTGCACGACCTGGGGCTCGCCGGCGCCCACGCCGACCGCGTCGTCGTCCTCCACGACGGGCGGATCGCGGCGGACGGACCGCCGCGCACGGTCTATGTGCCCGAATTGCTCAGCCGTATCTATTCCCAGCCGGTGGAAGTAATTGATCTTCCTCGGGCGGCGGGACCATTGGTGATCCCGAGACGGGATGGACGAAATTTTGCCCCGTGAGAGCAGAATCACGCACCCGGGCGGGAACAGGGTAGGCAAGGCTCAGATAAGTTAGGGCGGCCTAATTCGGCCGGCCGTTTTCGGCCATGCCCTGTTCCGCCTCTCCTCGAGCAAGCCTGGAGCCCCCATGCGAGTCCTCCGCTCCTCCGCAGTCGCCGCCGTCGCGGTGGCCGCGGCTCTGACCGCCGTGACCGGTTGTTCCGGGAAGTCGGACAAGAACGCCGCCGACGCCATCAAGATCAAGGCCACCGACGACAAGTGCGAGGTCTCGAAGACCTCCTTCCCGGCCGGCCACGTGACGTTCAAGGTCGAGAACAAGGGCTCCAAGGTCACCGAGGTGTACGTCTACGCCGCGGGTGACCAGATTGTGACGGAGCGGGAGAACATAGGCCCGGGCACCAAGGCCGAGATCACCGCGACGATCAAGAAGGCCGGCGCGTACGAAATCGCCTGCAAGCCCGGAATGAAGGGCGACGGCATCCGCCAGAAGATCACTGTCACCGGCAGCGACAAGGCGGAGAAGAAGAACCCGGAGCTGGACAAGGCGGTCGCCGACTACCGCACGTACGTGCAGCAGCAGGCCGACGAGACGATCCCCGTCGCCCAGAAGTTCGCCGACGCCGTCAAGAACGGCGACGTGGACGAGGCGAAGAAGCTCTACGCGGTCTCCCGCATCGGCTGGGAGCGCAC
>KL569458.1:8396-14531 GCA_000715685.1 Streptomyces lilacinus | reverse complement strand
GAGCCGGTGGCGGAGTCCTTCGGCGACATCGACCCCAAGGTCGACGTGCGCGAGGACAGCCTGGAGAAGGACCAGAAGTGGACCGGCTGGCACAAGCTGGAGAAGTCGCTCTGGGCCGAGAACGCCACCCTCACCGACGACGACAAGAAGCTGGCCGACCAGCTGATGACGGACCTCAAGGACTGGCAGAAGCGCGTCGGCACCGCCGAGATCACCCCGACCAGCATGGCCAACGGCGCCAAGGAGCTGCTCGACGAGGTGGCCACCGGCAAGGTCACCGGTGAGGAGGAGCGCTACAGCCACACCGACCTCGTCGACTTCAACGGCAACGTCGAGGGCGCCCAGAAGGCCTACGAGCTGCTGAAGCCGGTCGCCGGCAAGAACGACGCCGCGCTGGTCAAGGAGCTCGACCAGCAGTTCGCCGACCTGAAGAAGCTGCTCGACGGCTACCGCGACGGCGACGGCTTCAAGGCCTACGACGACAGCATCGGCAAGGACGACCGCAAGAAGCTCTCCGACGCCGTCAACGCCCTGGGCGAGCCGCTGTCCAAGCTCGCCGGCGCGGTCGCGAAGTAACGAGGGGAACGACCTTCCATGACGGACAAGACCTCCATACCGGACACCACTTCGGCAACGGACGCCACCACGGCAACCGCCGGCACCGAGGACAATGCCGCGGCCAAGGCCGCCCCCTCCCGTCGGTCCGTGCTGGGCTGGGGCGGCGCCGGGCTCGCGCTCGGTGCCGACCGCCGCGGCGCTGCGCACCGGCGGGGACGCCTCCCCCGCCGCCTCGATGGGCGACGCGGTGCCCTTCCACGGCGCCCACCAGGCCGGCATCGCCACGGCCGTCCAGGACCGGCTGCACTTCGCGGCCTTCGACGTGACGACCACCGACCGCGCCGCCCTGGTCAAGCTGCTCCAGGAGTGGACGGCCGCCGCCGCGCGGATGACCGCCGGGCACGAGATCGGCTCGGGCGCGGTCGGCGAGAACGACGAGCTGCCCCCGGACGACACCGGCGAGGCGCTGGGCCTCAAGCCGTCGCGGCTGACCCTGACCTTCGGCGTCGGCCCCGGCCTGTTCGAGAAGGACGGCAAGGACCGCTTCGGGCTGAAGGCCCGGCGCCCCAAGGCCCTGATCGACCTGCCCGGCTTCCCCGGCGACAACCTCGACCCGGCCCGCAGCGGCGGCGACCTGTGCGTCCAGGCCTGCGCGGACGACCCGCAGGTCGCGGTGCACGCCATCCGCAACCTGGCCCGCATCGGCATGGGCAAGGTCGCGATCCGCTGGTCGCAGCTGGGCTTCGGCAAGACGTCCTCGACGACGCCGGACGCGCAGACCCCGCGCAACATGATGGGCTTCAAGGACGGCACCCGGAACATCGCGGGCACCGACAAGGCCGCCCTCGACAAGCACGTGTGGGTCGGCGAGAAGGACGGCCCGGAGTGGATGGTGGGCGGCTCGTACCTCGTCGCCCGCCGGATCCGGATGCACATCGAGACCTGGGACCGCACCTCGCTGGCGGAGCAGGAGGACATCTTCGGCCGCGACAAGGCCGAGGGCGCCCCGGTGGGCAAGCAGCGCGAGCGCGACGAGCCGCTGCTGAAGGCGATGAAGCCCGACTCGCACGTCCGCCTCGCCCACCCCGACAGCAACAACGGCGTGACGATTCTTCGCCGCGGCTACTCCTTCACGGACGGCACGGACGGGCTGGGCCGGCTGGACGCGGGCCTGTTCTTCATCGCGTACCAGAAGGACGTCCGCGACGGCTTCGTGCCGCTGCAGACGAACCTGGCGCGCAACGACGCCCTGAACGAGTACATCCAGCACGTGGGCTCGGCCGTCTTCGCCGTGCCGCCGGGCGTCCGGGGCGCGGGCGACTGGTGGGGCAAGGCCCTGTTCGCGTGATCCCTCACGTGATCACGGGCGTGATCACTCACGCGACGAGAAGTAGCGACCGGAACGGTCTCACAACGGAAGGGGACGCCGCGTGTTCGGCAACTACCTGATCGGCCTGCGCGAGGGCCTCGAGGCCAGCCTGGTCGTCTGCATCCTCGTGGCGTACCTGGTCAAGACCGGGCGCAGGGACGCCCTGCGCCCGGTGTGGGCCGGCATCGCGGTGGCCGTGCTGCTGAGCATGGGCTTCGGCGCCCTCCTGCAGTACGGCTCGCAGAGCATGTCGTTCGAGGCGCAGGAGATGCTCGGCGGCTCGCTGTCGGTCATCGCCGTCGGCCTGGTGACGTGGATGGTCTTCTGGATGCGGCGCACCGCGCGGCACCTGAAGAAGGAGCTCCACGGCAAGCTGGACGCGGCGCTCGCCATGGGCACGACGGCGCTGGTCGTCACGGCGTTCCTGGCCGTGGGCCGGGAGGGTCTGGAGACCGCGCTGTTCATCTGGACGGCCGTGCAGGCGACGGACGACGGCGTGCGGCCGCTGGTCGGCGCGCTGCTGGGCCTGCTGTCGGCCGTGGTGCTGGGCTGGCTGTTCTACCGGGGCGCGCTGAGGATCAACCTCGCGAAGTTCTTCACGTGGACCGGCGGCATGCTCATCGTGGTCGCGGCGGGCGTGCTCGCCTACGGCTTCCACGACCTGCAGGAGGCCGACGTCCTGCCGGGCCTGGGCGACAAGGCCTTCGACATCAGCGAGCAGATCCCGGTCGACAGCTGGTACGGCACGCTGCTGAAGGGCGTCTTCAACTTCCAGCCGGACCCGACGTGGCTGCAGGTCGCGGTGTGGGCGCTGTATCTCGTTCCGACCCTGGCGGTGTTCTTCGCCCCCGGGCGTACGGGTAGGGTGGCGCCGTCCCGAGCCGTCACCGAGGAGTCCGAGCACGATGAGACGCCCGTCGACAAGCCTGTCGACAAGCCCCTCGAGACGCCGGTCGCCGCGTCGGGCGCTCCGGCCGCTGGCAGCGGTTCTGACGGTTCCGGCGCTGCTGACGGCGGCGACGGGGTGCGTGACGGTGCACGGCGAGCGGGCGGTCATTCCGTCGGTGAGCAGCAGGGCTGAGGCCGCGAAGGTCCTGCGGGACTTCACGAACGGCTACAACGACGCGTACCGCAAGCTCGACCCGGCCCTGGTGGACCGGGTCGAGTCCGGTGCGCTGGCCGAGATCGGCCGGGCGGACGTGGCCGCCCAGCGCGCGGTGACGCCCGGCGGCAACCCCGGCTATCCGGGGCTCGTGCTGGACGACGCGCGGTTCACGATCCCGAAGATGGCGGGCTGGCCGAAGTTCTTCGTCGCCGACACCCGCAGCAATCGCGACCAGCACCGCTGGCTGGTCGTCTTCGTGCGCGCCGGGGCGGACCAGCCGTGGCGGGCGGCGTACTTGTCGCTGCTGACGGCGGGGTCGGTCCCGGAGTTCGCGGTCGACAAGGACGGCTGGGCGCGGGCGGGGGCCGGTATCGGTTCCGGGACCGATGCCGGGGCCGACTCCAAGGCCGCGGAGCTCGCCGTGGCGCCGGACGCGGTCGGCGGCGCGTACACGGACTACCTGCGCACCGGTGAGGGCGCGGTGTTCGCCCCGGGCGGGGCGACGACCCAGCTGCGGGCGGAGCGCGCCAAGCTCGCCCGGACGCCCACGTTCTGGACCGAGTACATCGACACCCCCGACAAGGCCCCGGGCTTCCCGCCCCTGGCCCTGCGCACGAAGGACGGCGGGGCGGTGGTCTTCTTCACCGCGCACCACCGCGAGCGGCGCACGACGGTCCGGGGCGTACGTCCCGAGGTGACCGATCCGCGCACGAAGGCGCTGCTGAAGGGCGACCTCAAGCAGGCGCTGACGTACACGCGGGTCTCGGAGTCGGCGGTGAAGGTGCCGCCGAAGGCTTCCGCCGGCGCGGCGGGCGGTGGCCAGGGAGGTCGGCCCGGTCAGGTGGTCTTCCTCAACCGGATCGAGTCCCTGACCGCCGCGAAGGGCGAGTAGCAGGGGCCGCGCCCTGCGCGATCAGCGGCCGATCGGCCAGGGGTGGGCCGGCTCGTGGTCCTGGCGGTCGCCCGCGTACTGGGCGCAGGCGTCGGTGAGCGTCTCCAGCAGCGTCAGCGGGTCGGGCAGCGGGCGCTCGGGGCCGAGCAGCCAGGCCACGCCCTCGTCACCGGGCAGGACCGACGGCGGCAGGAGCACGTAGCTGCCGCGGCAGTGCCAGCGCAGCCCCGGATGCTCGTCCATCGTCTCCGGATGGCAGTCCAGCTCGCAGGGCCACCACTCGTCCTCGTCGTCCGGGGTGCCGCGGGTGGCGGTGAAGAACAGCATGCGGTCGGGGGCGACGGTGGCGACCGGGCCCACCTCTGTCTCTTATACAGACCGTCAGCCGGTCGAGGGCCTGGCGGCCCGCCTCGGCGGGGACGTCGAGGACGTCGTGGGCGATGCCGGTGGCAGTGACGAAATTGGCCTCGGGCTGGCCGCGCAGCCATTTGGTGACCTTCTCGGCGTCGGCCGACGCGAGGGTCTGCCAGGCGAAGGAGACCGGGTGGCGGCCCGGGGTCGGACAGCCGATGCGCTCACAGGAACAGCCGTATCCCGAGGGATGCGCGGCGGGTGCCAGGGGGAATCCCGCCGCGGCCGCGGCCAGGAGCAGCTCCTCGCGGGCGGCCGACGCCGCCCCCGTGCCCGTATCGCCGCCCGCTCCGCTCCTGGGGCGGCGCAGCCATTGGGAGAATCTGCTCTTGCGTTCCATCTATCCCCTCACTTCGACCGCGGTCTTCGGTCAATGCTGCCACCATCCTGCTCCCGGCGTGACCGCCGGACGCATCCGGGGGGTGTGAGACCGGCCGCGTCGGGGCCCGTTGGGGAAGGGTGCGCCCCTGCCCGGGATCTCCCCGGGACCTCTCCCCTGGACCTCTCCGGGACCTCGCCGGGGGCCTCCCCACCCCATTGACAAGACGAACCGTCTCGTTCAAAGTAGAGCTCGTCGCGAGATGCGAGACGATACGTCTCGTCCTAACGAGAGGAGAACCACCATGACTCGAGGCAGCGCACGCGGCATGCTCGGCGTCGGCGGCACCCGCAGCAACCTCTCCCGCGCCTCGCTGCGCGGCTCCGGCCGGGGCGGCCGAGGAGCGGGCGGCGGGACCGACCCGAACGCACAGAAGCGCGAATTGCTGCGCGCCCTCAAGGCGCAGCGGAACGGCGACACCAGTAGGTGAACGGGCGGTCTGTAAACCACCCGTACGGTTCATGCGCGAAGGTCGCGCAGCGTGGACCATTTGGGCACGCACGATCCACGTGCGTGCCCAACACCACCGTGAGGAGCGCGACTTGCGAACCGCCCCGCGTGCATCCACCCCTCGCCGCTACCTGATGTGCCCGCCGACGTACTACCGGGTCACATATTCGATCAACCCCTGGATGGACCCGGGCAAGCCGGTCGACCTCCAGCTCGCCCTCGCCCAGTGGGAAGAGCTCCGCGACCGCTATCGCGCCCTCGGCCACACCGTCGAGGAGCTCACGCCCCGCCCCGACCTGCCCGACATGGTCTTCGCCGCCAACGGCGCCACCGTCGTGGAGGGGCGCGTCCTCGGCGCCCGCTTCGCCCACCCCGAGCGCTGGGCGGAGGCAGCCGCCCATCTGGAGTGGTTCCGCTCCCACGGCTGGACCGAAGTGCGCGAGCCGACCCACATCAACGAGGGCGAGGGCGACTTCGCCGTCACCGCCACCTGGCTGCTCGCCGGCCGCGGCTTCCGCAGCAGTCCTCTGTCGCACCCCGAGGCCCAGGAGTTCTTCGGCCGCCCCGTCATCGGCCTGGACCTCGTCGACCCCCGCTACTACCACCTCGACACGGCCCTGTGCGTCCTCGACGGCGACGAGGTCATGTACTACCCCGGCGCCTTCTCCCCCGGCAGCCGCGCGGTGCTCGAGCGCCTCTTCCCCGACGCCCTGATCGCCCGCGAGGAGGACGCCGCGGCCCTGGGCCTGAACGCCGTCAGCGACGGCAGACACGTCCTGCTCCCCCAGGCCGCCGTAGGCCTCTTCGAGCCACTGCGGGAGCGCGGCTTCGACCCGATCCCGATGGACCTGGGCGAACTCCTCAAGGGCGGCGGCAGCGTGAAGTGCTGCACGCAGGAGCTGAGGTAGGGGGTCCGGGGCACCGCCCCGGGAAACGGTGAAGGGGCGGGGGTGGGGCTGTCTCTTATACAC
>KL569458.1:0-8116 GCA_000715685.1 Streptomyces lilacinus | reverse complement strand
CCCGAGCCGGCGCTACCGCGCCTCCGGCGGGGGCCACTCGTCCCCCCAGTCGACATCCCGCGCCGCCCGATAGAGCGAACCGTGCCGCTTGCTCACCGTCTCCCGCTGCAGCCCCTCCCCCGGCGTGCACAGCTCGAGCAGGACCTGCCCCTTCCGGATCTGCGGCTTCCGCACGATCCGCGCGGGCGACGCCTCGGGAATCTCCACGTCCTCCCGCACTGCCGCGACGTACGAGAACTTCTCGTCCTCGTACGCCAGCGAGCCCCCCTTCACCTGCCGATGCAGGGAGGAGCGGCTCACCCGGGCCGAGAAGTGGCACCAGTCCGTGCCCCGCTCGATCGGGCAGGCCGCGCTGTGCGGGCAGGGGGCGACGACCCGGAAGCCGGCCGCGATCAGCCGGTCGCGGGCCTCGATGATCCGCAGGTAGCCGTCGGGCGTGCCGGGCTCGATCAGGACGACGGCGCGGGCGGCCCGCGCGGCGGCGTCGGTCACCGCGTGCCGGTCGGCCTCGGTGAGCTCGCCGAGCACGTACGAGACGGTGACCAGGTCGGTGTCGGCGGGCAGCGCGAGCCCGGCACCGATCGCCTGCCGCTGCCAGCGCGCGGCCCGCAGGGTGGGCTCGGCGTCGGCGGCGGCCCCGGCCAGCTCGGCGCCCAGGGCGAGGGCCGGCTCGGCCCAGTCCAGGACCGTGGTCCGCCGCTCCTCCCCGGCCCAGGCGGCCGCGACCGCCCAGGTCGCGGCACCCGTGCCGCCGCCGACGTCCACGTGCGAGGCCGGCGAGAAGTCGGGCAGCCGGTCGCGGAAGGCCTCCAGCGCGGACCGTACGGCCTCGAAGGTCGCGGGCATGCGGTACGCGGCGTAGGCGACGACGTCGGAGCGGTCGCGCAGCACCGGCGTGTGGGTGGGGGTGCGCCCCCGGTAGTTGGCGATCAGCCGCTCGACGGCCTGGGTGGCCTGCTTGGGCGGCAGCCCGTCGAGGAGGCCGGCGAGGACGGTGCGCAGGGTCTCGCCGGTCGTGGCGGATGCGGGGGCGTGCATTTGGCGAATTCTATGCGCCTTCTTCCCCACGGCTTCTCTGCGGCTTCGTCCCTACGGCTACGCGGCTTCGCTCACAGGCCTCCGCCGCCAGGGCCGGCACAGGCCCACGAAGCAGGCGACGGCCGCGAGGGCGCAGCCGAGCTGGACGACGGCCATCGGCACCGCCGTGTGCTCGCCCGCGATGCCGACGAGCGGGGAGGCGACGGCGCCGAGGAGGAAGGTGGAGGTGCCCAGCAGCGCGGACGCGGAGCCGGCGGCGTCGCGGGAGCGCATCAGGGCCTGGGCGTTGGTGTTGGGCATGGCCAGACCCATGGCGGACATCAGGACGAAGAGCCCGGCCGCGATCGGCGCCAGCCCCACCCCGCCGAGGACCCCGGAGGCCATCACGAGCAGGGCCGCCGACGCGACGGTGATCAGCGCGAGGCCCACGGCGAGGGCCTTGTCCAGGCTGATCCGGCCGACCAGCACCTTGCCGTTGATCTGGCCGACGGCGACGAGGCCGATCGAGTTGAGGCCGAAGAGCAGGCTGAAGGTCTGCGGGGAGGCGCCGTAGATGTCCTGGACGACGAACGGCGAGGCGGAGATGTAGGCGAAGAGCGCGGAGAAGGCGAAGCCGCCCGCCAGCATGTAGCCGGTGAAGACGCGGTCGGCGAGCAGTCCGCGCATCGTGCGCAGCGTCGCGCCGAGGCCGCCGGCCTGGCGGCGGTCGGCGGGCAGGGTCTCGTCCAGCAGCCGCCAGACGACGAGCGTGAGGAGGACGCCGATGGCGGTCAGGACGACGAAGACGCCGCGCCAGTCGGTGAGCCGGAGGATCTGTCCGCCGACGAGCGGGGCGACGACGGGGGCGACGCCGGAGATGAGCATGAGGGTGGAGAAGAAGCGGGCCATGGCCACGCCGTCGTACAGGTCGCGGACGATCGCCCGCGCGATGACGATCCCGGCCGCACCGGCGAGGCCCTGGACCAGCCGGCAGCCGATGAGCAGCTCGGTGGTCGGGGCGAGGGCGCAGGCGGCGGTGGCGAGAACGTAGATCACCATGCCGGCGAGCAGCGGGCGGCGGCGTCCCCACTTGTCGCTCATGGGCCCGACGATCAGCTGGCCGAGCGCCATGCCCATGAGGCAGGCGGTGAGGGTGAGCTGAATGGTCGCGGCGGGGCTGTGCAGGGAGTCGGTGACCTGCGGCAGGGCCGGGAGGTACATGTCCATGGACAGGGGCGGCAGTGCGGTGAGGCCGCCGAGGACGAGCGTGACGAGCAGGCTCGTCCGGCGGGCGGCGGTCTGCCCGGCCGGTGCGGAGGATACGTGGGAGGGGGATGCGTCGGAGGTGGTGGGGCCGGGGTCCGTCATGCACTCATGCTGTCATGGGCACGATGGGCCCCTGCCCCTTACGCGGGAAAGTGTGACGGAGACGTCAGCGAGACGTCAGGCAGGGCTGAACCCCGGAGCCCCGGCCTCCGAAACGAAGCGTGCGGAGGTGGTCACCGGCGCACCCGGCGTGACGACGCCGGAGAGCGTGCGGAAGTCGGCCTGGAGGCGGGTCTCGTCGAGGGTGAGGACCACGTACCCGCGCCGCCCGTCGTAGTACTTCATGTGCGGGTTGGCGGCGAGCATCAGGTTCCAGTCGTCGGGCCGTTCCTCGCCGTCGAAGCCGCTGGAGACGGAGGTTCCGACGACTTCGACGCCGAGGGTGCGGGAGTCCGGGTCGTCGAAGTCCTCCTTGATGTCCATGGCGTAGTGGACGTGGACGTCGCCGGAGAGGACGACGAGGTTGGCGAGACCGGCCCCGTCCGCGCCGGCGAGGACGCGCTCGCGCGAGGCGGGGTAGCCGTCCCAGGCGTCCATGGAGAGCCGGGAGCGGTCGGCGGTGGTGTTCTTGCGCCGGCAGAAGGCGACCTGCTGGACGACGACGTTCCACAGCGCGGTGGAGTCGCGGAAGCCGTCGACGAGCCAGCGCTCCTGCGCCTCGCCGGTGAGCGTGCGGTCCGGGTCCTCGGACTCGGGCCCGGGGTACTTCCAGCCGTCGCCGTACGCCTGGTCGGAGCGGTACTGCCGGGTGTCGAGGATGTCGAACCGCGCCAACCGCCCGTACGAGAAGCGCCGGTACAGCGGCATGTCCGGACCGCTCGGCCGCTGGGCCTCCCGCAGCGGCATGTTCTCCCAGTACGCGCGGTAGGCGGCGGCGCGGCGGGCGCGGAAGACGTCGACGGGGTCGTCGTGCTGGGAGATGTCGCCGGCGTAGTTGTTCTCGACCTCGTGGTCGTCCCAGGTGACGTACCAGGGGTGGGCGGCGTGCGCGGCCTGGAGGTCGGGGTCGGACTTGCCGAGGGCGTAGCGCAGGCGGTAGTCGGTGAGGTTCCAGGTCCAGTGGTCGAAGAACGCGGGCAGGGGCGTGGCGGTGTAGTTGCGGGCGCCGGCTTGGGCGTTGATGGCGTTCTCGTAGATGTAGTCGCCGACGAAGAAGACGGCGTCGAGGTCCTCGCGGGCGAGGTGGGCGAGGGCGGTGTAGTACCCCTCGTCGTACTGCATGCAGGAGACGAGCCCCAAGCGGGCACGGGCGCCGGTGACGGCGTGATCGGCGGCGGGGGCGGTGCGGGTGTGGCCGATGGGGCTGATCCATCTGCCGACGCGGAAGCGGTACCAGTAGTCGCGGCCGGGCTCGAGGCCGCTCGGGTCGAGGTGGACGGTGTGGTTGTCGACCGCGGGGGCGGGGACGGTGCCGGTCCGTTCCAGTTGGCGGAACGATGCGTCGCGGGAGAGCTCCCACTGGACGTCGACGGCGCCGTCGGCGGGTAAGCCGTTGCCGGGCTCGTAGGGCCGGGGCGCGAGTCTGGTCCACAGGACGACGGAGTCGGGGAGGGGGTCGCCGGAGGCGACGCCGAGGGTGAACGGGTTTTCGGTGAGGGGGGTCATGGCTTCAGATTGCGCGCGGCGGGGGTGACTGTGAAGGCTCGGCGTGACGAACGTTTCGCGACAGTCGTGGCGGGAATAGCGCGGTGATCGGCGGCGGTTGGTGAGGACCATGACCATGAACAACGGGGACGTACTCCGCTACACCGCCTTCTCGTCCGACCCCTCCGGTGGCAACCCCGCCGGTGTCGTCCTGGACGCCTCGACCCTGGACGACGCGGCACGCCTCGCGATCGCGGCCGGCCTGGGCTACAGCGAGACGGCCTTCCTGACGGCGCCGCCGGAGGGCCTGGGCGAGCCGGGCCGAGCCTTCACCCTGCGCTTCTTCAGCCCGCTGGCGGAGGTCTCCTTCTGCGGCCACGCGACGGTGGCGACGGCGGTGGCACTGGCGGAGCGGCGCGGCCCCGGGGAGTTCGTCTTCGCGACACCGGCGGGAGTGGTCCCGGTGGAGGTCGACGAAAAGCTGCGGGCAACGCTGACGAGCGTGGAACCGCAGGTGGAGGAGGTGCCGGAGGCCGTGGTCGAGGAGGCCCTGTCGGCCCTCGACTGGCCGGCGGCGGACCTGGACCCGGCGTTCGCGCCCCGCATCGCGTACGCGGGCGCGCGCCACCTGATCCTGGCGGCGGGCACGCGGGAGCGCCTGGCGGACCTGTCCTACGACTTCGACCGGCTGGCGGCACTGATGCGCGCCCACGACCTGACGACGGTCCAGCTGGTGTGGCGGGAGAGCGAGGACGTCTTCCACGTCCGCGACCCGTTCCCGGTGGGCGGCGTGGTGGAGGACCCGGCGACGGGCGCGGCGGCGGCTGCCCTGGGCGCGTACCTCCGGGAACTGGGCCTGGTGGCTCCTGCTGCCCACCTGACGCTGCACCAGGGGACGGACATGGGCCGCCCGGGCCTGCTGGAGGTCGAACTGCGGGAGGGCGACCGGCGGGTGCGGGTGACGGGAGCGGCGACGCAGATCGCGTGAGGGGTTGGGGGCGCGCAAGCCGGTGGCGCGCCCCCAAGTCACGTTGCCCCAGGCCCGAATGGCGAGTTCCAGGACTAGCATCCTCCCATGCACGGGGCGACACCGAGGGGGGCGGCGCGATGAGCCCGGAGGGCGACCCTCCCCCACCACCAGCGAACAACCGCTTCTGGTCGAAGGTCTGGACGTACTGGGTGACGGGCGGCCTGGCGGTGGTCCTGGCCGCCCTGATCCCGGCCCTGATGCAAGCGGGCCCCTTCGCCCCGGACAACCGCCACCCCCCACCCACGAGCGCGTCCCCCGTCCTGACGACGACGAGCACGACACCGCCACCGCCTCCGCCGTCGCTTGCGTCACCGCCGTCGCCGTCCCCGACGCCGGTGCGCGTCTCCGCCCGAATCACCAGCATCGTCCCGATGGGCGCGGTGACCCCGACGGTGACCAAGGTCCAGGTCAACATGACGTGGACGGGCCTGAAGGGCCGCTCGGGCTACATCAAGTGGTACACGTACAACGACGTGACGAAGCTCCGCATGAGCGAGGACAGCTCCATCAGCACGCCTGCCCTGGGCTGGGACAGCACGGACTGGAAGCCCACCTTCATCGTCCCGACGCCGGCAGTCCCCTGGCAGCTCCAGGTGACGGCATTCGCGCCGGACGGGACGCGACTGACTACGGGGCATTCGACGTTTACGTTCGGGGTGTCGTAGGAGTTACGTCCCCGACGTCAGCCACACGCCCACGGCGCACATGACCAGCAGCACGGTCACCAGCTGGACGACCATCCCCGTGGACGGTTTGTTCTCCGGCCGTTCTCCGTGCTGTTCGCGGTCGATGATCTTCTGCTTCAGTTCCCGGCCGTGCCCGAGAAGGCCCAGGGGAATTCCCAGCATCACCGCCGCGTACATCGGCAGCAGCGTTTCCGGGCCGTAGTCCTTCACCGCGGCGCTCGCCACGGCGAAGAGCGCGGTGGCCACGGGGCCGAGGGCCACCTGAATGCGGGAGCGGCGGGTCGGCATCATCGGGACGACGAGGGCCAGGAAGGCCACTGCCGCGAAGACGGCGATGGTCCACCAGGCCTGAACGGGGAGGGAAGGAGGTTGCACGTCACTGTCCTTGGTCCTGTGGGGCCCGGCTCCGGAAGGTGAAAGAGCCGGGCCCACAGCTTTGATGTGCTCCGGTGTGCGCCTGTGTGCGGAACGAAGCCCCGGAAGGCTATCGCTCAGCCGTTTACCAGGTGAACAGGCCCACCACGGGCGAAATGAGGTCGTGGCCGACCTTGGCGGCCGTGGCCGCGGCGGACTTCACGCCGGAGGCGGAGATGGCCTTGCCGACGCCGCCACCGATGAGGCTGAGCGCGACGCCGGCGGCGGCGACCTGGAAGTTGCGGCTGCCGAAGCCGTCGGTCCAGGCGTAGACGCCGGCGCTGATCGCGCCCGTGATCAGGGAGGCCGCGCCGAGGATGGGCGCGGCGACCTCGCCGACGACGGGGATGGCGAGGGAGCCCACGGCCGCGAGGCCGAGGATCGTGCTCGCGTGGCCCATCTGGAGGGCGAACTCGCGGGCGCCGTCCTTGCCGTCACCGCCGGAGCCCGAGCCCGAGCCGGAGCCCGAGCCGGAACCGGGGGCGTTGACGGTGTCGTTGGCGGCGTTGTCGGCCGGGTTGGTGCGGTTCTTGGCGTTCTCCCGGGCCTGCTCGGCGGCCTTTGCGGCGGCCGCCGCCTGCTCCGCGGCGCGCTTCTGCGCGACGGCGGCGTGGGCCTCGCTGGAGGCACGGGAAGCGGCCTCGGCGTCCCGGCCCGCGGCGCGCTCGGACTGCGCGGCGCTCGCGGCGGAGGCCTGGGCGTTCGCGGCCGAGGCGGCGGCCGCGGCGGCGGACGCACTGGCCTGGTTGGCGGAGTAGTTCGCCTGGCGGGCCGCCGAGCGCGCGGTGGCCGCGGCGTCCTTGGCGCGCTGCGCGGAGGTCGCGGCGGCGGCCGCGGACTTGTCGGCGTCCTTGGCCTTGTTCAGCGCCTCGGTGGCGTAGTCCTTGGCCTGGTTGGCCGAGTCGCGCGCCCGGTCGGCCCACTTGCCGGCCTCCGCGGCGTCCTTGCGGGCCTTGGCGGCGATCTCGTAGGCGAGGGAGGCGTTCTCGTTCGCCGTGGCGGCGTGGCCGGCGGCGGTGGCGATCATCGCGCGGACGGAGGCCACGTGGGTGGCGGTGTCCTGGTCCAGCTGGGCGGCCTTGTACTGGACGCGGGTGACGAACTCGTGCTGCATCCAGGAGGGGCCGGCCAGGGCGACCTGGGCGGCGGAGGCCACGTTGGCGCCGGCGCCGTCCATGACCTTGAGGGTCTCGACCCGGTCGTCCTCCATGAGCGCTTCGCGGTAGCCGTTCAGCAGGAAGCCGCTCAGGGCCTTGACGCTGCCGTCGCTCAGGGCCGCGTCGCCGGCCTTCTTGACGGCCTTGCCGGCGCCGTTCATGACCTTCAGGACCTGGACGCGGTAGTCCTCGGCCTGGACCTCGTAGACGCCCTGGGTGAGGAAACCTTCCACCTTGCCGGCGTCGTTGGCGGCCAGCGTCTTCTGCGCGGCGTCGGCCAGGGCCGGACCGCCGATCGTGGCGAGGTAGGTGACCTTCTCGCGGTCGTCCTGCTCGAGGGACTTCTTGTAGTCCTTCTTGACCCAGGTGACGACGTCGCTGTCGGTGCCGCCGAGGGCCGTCTCCGCGGCGCCGCGGGTCCAGGCGCCGGTGCTGCCCAGCAGGTTGACGGCGGCCTTGCGGCCGAGGCCGGCCGTCGTCTTGGCGTCGCCGGCGTCGGCGGCCTTCTTCAGCAGGTCCTTGGTCGCCGCGTCCGTGGCGGACGCCTGCGTCTGCAGGCTCACCATGCGCTCGCGGTCGTCCTGGTCGGCCTTGCCGAGGGCCTTCGACTCCTCGACGCCCATCTCGGTGTCGGTGTCGATCTTGGCCTTCTCGCCCTCGCGGGCGAGCTTCTCGACCTTCTGCGCCTGCTCGACGGCGGCGGTGGCGGTCTTGGCGGCCTCGATGGCGTTGTTGGCGTGCTCGGTGGCCTTGTTGGCCCAGTCCTGGGCCTTGCCCGCCTCGGCGGCGGCCTTGTCGGCCTGGTCGGCCGCCTTCTCGGCGTGCGCGGCGGCGCTGTTGGCCGCGGCGTGCGCCTCACGGGCGGCGGTGGCCGCCTGGCCGGCGAGCGACTGCGCCCGGCC
>KL569457.1:12424-13092 GCA_000715685.1 Streptomyces lilacinus | reverse complement strand
ACCGGGGGCTCCGCCCCCAGGCCCCCGGGGCGCCGGGGCGGAGCCCCGCGACGCGGCGGAGCCGCACATCGCATGCGGCGAGAAGGGGCGGGTCGGGGGGCCGGCCTTGCCCGCTCGGAACCCGCGGATCGGACGAGGCGTCCGGCCGCCGCACGGCGGGCACAACCGAAATCCGCCGGCACCGGCTCGGAGCCTGCGGGAGCGCCAGGCGCCGTAGGCCGAGACACGGGGGACCAGTTGGCCGCCTCTCGGGCGGCAGCCCGACTGGCGGCTGCGAGCCCACGGCCTGCCGCCCCCGCACGCCGTGTCACGGCGGAGGAGATGGCCGCCTATCGGGCGGCTGCCGATCTGGCGCAGGCGCACCCCGCCGTGCTGCGGCACGCTGCCGCCGCCCCGCGCCGCCCGGAGGCCGGCCGCAGCCGGTCCCGGTCCCGGGCCCGGACATCCCGGGCGTGGGGCAGGGCAGCCGTCGCCTGCGGGATCGTCGGGGCGCTGGCCGCAGGGGGGTGGTTGGTCGGCCGGGGGGCCGAGGAGGTGGGTTCGCCGCCGCAGCCGTCCAAGGCGGAGGCGTTTCCGGATCCCGGGGAGCCGTTGCTCGCGCCGCGGCGGGACGAGCGGGTGGTACCGCCGCTGCCGTCCGCCGCGCCGACGCGGGTGCGGATACCGGC
>KL569457.1:11557-12181 GCA_000715685.1 Streptomyces lilacinus | reverse complement strand
CGCCGCGCCGACGCGGGTGCGGATACCGGCCATCCGGGTCGACGCGCCCGTGATGCCCCTCGGGCTGCAGGCCGATCAGTCGCTCGCCAGTCCGCCGGAGGACGACCGGAACCTCGCCGGCTGGTACGCCGGCGGCACCGCGCCCGGGGCCGCCGGGACCGCCGTCGTCGCCGGGCACGTGGACACGGGCAGCGGGCCGGCCGTCTTCTACAACCTCGGGGCGCTGAAGAAGGGCGACACCGTGGAGGTGGCGCGCGCGGACTCGCGCACGGCGGTGTTCACCATCGACGCCATCGAGGTGTACGACCGCGCCCGCTTCCCCTCCGACAAGGTGTACGCCGCGACCCGGCGGGCCGAGCTGCGCGTCATCACCTGCGGCGGCGGCTTCTCACAGGAGGCCGACGCCTATCTCGGCAACGTCGTCGTCTACGCGCACCTCTCGGCCGTCCGCCGGCTTCCTCAGCTGGTGGGGTAGGGGGCCGGCTCCTCGTCGCCCCAGAACGGCTCCTCGTCGGGCCACGGCACCTCGTCGTCCATGGCGGGCGGGACGTTCACGGCGGGTGCCGCGCTCACGGCAGGCGTGCGGGCCGCCGGAACGGTCGGGGCGGTGGCGGTGGCCGGGGC
>KL569457.1:8416-11303 GCA_000715685.1 Streptomyces lilacinus | reverse complement strand
CGCCGGAGCCGACCCCGCCAGCACCTCCAGGATCGACTCCCCGTACTTGGCCAGCTTGCTCTCGCCGACTCCGCCGATCGTCGCCAGCTCGTCGAGCGAGGCCGGCATCCGCGTCGCGATCTCCCGCAGCGTCGCGTCGTGGAAGATCACGTACGCCGGGACGCCGTTCTCCTTCGCCGTCGCCGCCCGCCAGGAGCGCAGCTCCTGGAAGGATGTGTATAAGAGGACGACGAGGACGACGAGGACTTCCCGGCGCGGGCCGGCTTCTCCGGCTCACGTCGCAGCGGCACCGTGCGCCGCTGCCCCAGCACGTCGCCGCTGGCCTCGGTGAGGACGAGCGTGCCGTACTCGCCCTCGACGGCCAGCAGCCCCTGCGCCAGCAACTGCCGCACCACGCCCCGCCATTCGGCGACGCTCAGCTCCGTGCCGATGCCGAAGACGGTCAGGGCGTCGTGGTCGTGCTGGATGACCTTGGCCGTCTTCTTGCCGAGCAGGATGTCGATGATCTGCCCCGCGCCGAACTTCTGCCGCCGCTCGCGGGCGAGCCGGAAGACCGCCGAGAGGAACTTCTGCGCGGCGACCGTGCCGTCCCACGTCGTCGGCGGCGTCAGGCAGGTGTCGCAGTTGCCGCAGGAGGTGCCCCGCTGGCCGAAGTACGCGAGCAGCTGGACCCGGCGGCACTCGACCGTCTCGCACAGCGCCAGCATCGCCTCGAGGTGCGCGGCGAGCCGGCGCCGGTGGGCGTCGTCGCCCTCCGAGCCGTCGATCATCTTCCGCTGCTGGACGACGTCCTGGAGGCCGTACGCCAGCCACGCCGTCGACGGCAGCCCGTCGCGCCCGGCGCGGCCCGTCTCCTGGTAGTAGCCCTCGACGGACTTGGGCAGGTCGAGGTGGGCGACGAAGCGCACGTCCGGCTTGTCGATGCCCATGCCGAACGCGATCGTCGCGACCATCACGATGCCGTCCTCGCGCAGGAACCGCGACTGGTTGGCCGCGCGCGTGCGCGCGTCCAGACCCGCGTGGTACGGCAGCGCCTCGACGCCGTGCTGGGCGAGGAAGGCGGCGGTGTCCTCGACGCCCTTGCGGGACAGGCAGTACACGACGCCCGCGTCGCCCGCGTGCTCGCCGCGCACCAGCTCCAGCAGCTGCTTCTTCGGGTCGTTCTTCGGGACGATGCGGTACTGGATGTTGGGCCGGTCGAAGCTCGCCACGAAGTGCCGGGCGTCGTCGAGCCGCAGTCGCGTCGCGATCTCGCGCCGCGTGGCCTCCGTCGCGGTGGCGGTCAGCGCGATGCGCGGCACGTCCGGCCAGCGCTCGTGCAGCGCGGACAGCGCCAGGTAGTCGGGCCGGAAGTCGTGGCCCCACTGGGCGACGCAGTGCGCCTCGTCGATCGCGAAGAGCGAGATCTTGCCGCGGTCCAGGAGCCGCAGCGTGGCGTCCACGCGCAGCCGCTCCGGGGCCAGGTAGAGCAGGTCCAGCTCGCCGGCGAGGAACTCCGCCTCGACCATCCGGCGCTCGTCCATGTCCTGCGTGGAGTTGAGGAAGCCGGCCCGGACCCCGACCGCGCGCAGCGCGTCCACCTGGTCCTGCATGAGCGCGATCAGCGGGGAGACGACGACGCCGACGCCCGGCCGGACCAGCGCCGGGATCTGGTAGCACAGCGACTTGCCGCCGCCGGTCGGCATCAGGACGAGCGCGTCGCCGCCGCCGACGACATGCTCGATGATCTCTTCCTGCTCGCCGCGGAACGCGTCGTAACCGAAGACGCGCCGCAGGCAGCGCAGGGCGTCGCTCGCCCCACCGGCGTCGGCGGCGGCGCTGATCTCTGTGGGGTCGGCCATTCCGGAAGTCTACGAGGCGCCACCGACAAAGGCGGACGGATCAAGAAACGCCGCCGGTTTGATCAGTTGAGCGATCGAGCCCCGTCGAGCGATCACGCCACCTCGATCCCGTGGTCCCGCACCAGCGCCTCGAGCCCGCCCTCGTAGCCCTTGCCGCCGATCACGAAGTCCCAGTCGCCGCCCGCCCGCTTGCGGAAGGACCCCAGCACCAGGGCCGTCTCTCCGGGCCGCCCGTCGGAGACCTCCAGCTGTCCGAGCTCGGCGCCGGCGGCGTCGGCGAGGCGGAGCCGGGCGTCGGTGAACAGCGAGAGATCCGCCTCCGGATTGACCGCCGGGTCTATGGCCGCCGCGAGCACCAGCCGGTCGGCGGCGGCCGGCAGGGCCTCGAAGGCGACCCGCAGCGCGGCCTTGTCGGCGAGCGTGGGCTCGGCCGTGCGCACCGAGCCGTCGGGGGTGCGGGGATTGTTGTAGAAGACGAAGTGCTCGTCGCTCAGGACGCGCGATCCGCTGCACACGAGGGCGCACATGTCGAGGGCAACGCTGCCGGACCAGGACATGCCGAGCAGGTTGTGATCGTCGGGCGCCTCGGCTGAGGCCGTACGCCGCCTGCTCCCGCGCCCGAGCCGGCCCCGCAGCCCGTGCTGGGCCAGCAGCTCCACCAGCTCCTCGCCCGACACCAGCGTCAGCGGCTTGCCGTCGGCGAAGGCGTACGAGCCCGGGCCGAACCCGGACGTCGTCACCAGCACGCCCTTGTTGGCCCCGGCGCCCTGCACGGTGCCGTACAGGTCGCGTACCGCGGTCGGCGGCACGGTCTTGCGGTAGCGCTTGACCTGCACGATGATCCGGCCGCCACTGATCGGGTCGGGGTCCTGCGCCTCGACGTCCACGCCGCCGTCGTTCGACCGCCGCGTCATCACCGCGCGCATGCCGCGGGCCCGGAAGAGCTCGGCGACCAGGGCCTCGAAGGCGATGGGGTCCATCTCGAAGAGGTCCGGGTCGTCGTCGCCGCCGTGCGAGACGACACCCCTGTCTCTTATACACATCTC
>KL569457.1:0-8181 GCA_000715685.1 Streptomyces lilacinus | reverse complement strand
GGCGGCCGGCTGGTCGGGGCGGGCCGACAGCGCTCCGCCGAGCGCCTCGGTGAGGCATTCGACGGCGCTGACCTGCTCGAGGTGCAGGCGGGCGAAGGCCTCGCGGGAGACGGTCGCGGTCGCGAGGAAGATCCGCGCGGGGCGCCCGGTGGCCGGGTCGTGGTCGTCGACGAAGCCGTTGATCGCCACGGACTCGAGGGCGCCGAACTCGTCGGCGGCGAACAGCTCGCGCACCGCCAGCAGCACGGACTGCGCCACCACGTCGCGGTGGAGGGCGCGCCGCTGCCCGACCGGCCGGGGCACCTCCTTCTCCTCGTCGGCGGTGACCATGTACCGCACCGCCTTCGCGGCCGGCACGATGTCGAAGCCCGGCACCTCCCAGTCCAGCACCAGCTGCCGGGCGCCCGGGTCGTACGCGGCGGATACCTGGTGCGGGAACTCCTCCGGCCAGGCCCGCGAGGCGTACAGCGCGGCGGAGAAGTACTCCACGACGGCCTCCGGGTCGCCCTCGCGCAGGGCCGCCGTCATCTCCCCGCCAGTCGCGCTCGTAGCGCTCCCGGCCGCCGAACCCCCCGTACGCGTGGGGGTCCGGCATCGGCACGGGCTGCCCGAGTCGGCCGGGGTTGAACGGCTCCAGTTGCTCGGCCTGCCCGAGCCCCGCCGCCGTGAACCCCGGCGCGCGACACCCGGCGGCCAGCAGCCCCGTCAACTCCCCGACGCGCGCCTCGAGCTCCTCCGTGCGCCTGCGCGCCTCCGCCTCCCGCGCCTGCCGGTACGCCTGGCGCCGCTCCCGGTCCTGCCGCGCCATGTCCCGCTCGTACGCCCGCTGCTGCCGCTCCCGCTCGCGCTCCTGCTGCACCAACGCCCGCTGCCGGGCCTCCTGCTGACGCTGCTGCTGCCGCTGGGCCTCGGCCCAGATGCCTATCAGTCCACTGGAGCGGCGACTCATGTGGATACGTTCCCTCCCCCTGGGCTGCGGTGATGTGTCGACTTTAATGGGCCGGGAGGGTCGGGAACGGCCGATGTGCGAGGGCCCGGGTGGAGGCGACGGCCCCGGGGGAGCCGCTGATCCTACTTATCCCCGTCGGGCGGGGGGCCGACCGTGATGAGGCGGCGGAAGTAGCCGGGCGGGTACGGCTCGCCGACCGGCTTTCCGGCCGCTTCGACCCAGGCGTGGGCGGAGAAGGGCGGGATGGCGCGGGGGCCGACGCACCAGGTGGCCCACTGCCCGCGAGCCCGGCACAACAGCACGACGGCCAGGGAGCGCACCACGCAGCCTCGGGCGCTCGCGCAGGCCAGGCTGGTGGCCACGACCTCCTGGTGGGCCGTGCCGGCCTCCTCGGGGGACGCGGGCGTCGAGCCGCGCCGCAGCCGGGTCAGTACGGCCCGGATGCGCCGCGGGGGCAGTCGGGACAGCAGGTGTGCGCCGCCGACGGCGGCGCGTACGGCGAGCCTGCGCCGCAGGGGGACGGAGGCGGGGTCGTGCGGGGTCGCCATGGGGATGCTCACGACTGCCTCGCCGCCCCCAGAGGTTCCGACGGATTCCCCGGTCTCCCCGGTCGGCGCCACGGCGGCTCGGCGTCCGCGTGACTCCTGAGCCAGGTCTCGCAGCCGAGGGTCGAGTCGAAGATGTGGCTGTCGTCGAAAGCCGCCAGGGGTGCGCGGAAGGCCCTGTGGAGTTCTTCGACGTCGATGAGTCCCGACGTCGCGAGGAGCGATTCGTCGAAGAGCGCGAGAAGGCGGCTCCGGTTGGCCGACCAGCCGGTGTGGAGCCCGTGGCTTCCCTCGGCCTTTGTGGTCCTGGCGAAGACGCTGTCAGGGATCAGGCCCTTGGTCGCCGCTGTGAGGAGGGGTTTGTAGGCCCAGGGCGTGACCCGTTCCGGCGTCCGGATCGACAGGGCGGCCTCGACCACGCGGTCGTCGTAGTAGGGAAGGGCGAGGGTGATGCCGAAGCGCCGGGCGGCGTGGGCGATGTAGCGGGCGTCCTGCGCGGTGCCGAACAGCATGTCGAGGTCGCCGTGTTGGCCGTGGTGCGGCGACCAGGGTTCGGCGGCATCGGCCAGTTCGCGCAGCGTGGCACGGACGGAGGCGACGGCCTCCGCACTGGCCCAGGGCGGCATGCGCGACGGGTCGCCCCAACGGTGAGGCGGGGCAAAGGTGGACGGCAACGGAAGGAGGAGCTTGTCGGCCACTTCCTCGGCCAGCCAGCGCCCGTAGGACCGCCTGTCCCACCACAGGGCGGCCATGGACCGCAGTGGCCAACGCCCTCGCGCCATGAAGCCGCGAAGGCTTCTGCGGCTCGTCCAGGGTGTGCGGAGCATGTCGTACACGTGGTTGAGGGTTCCTCCGGCCACTTCGTCCCCGCCGAGACCGGCGAAATGGACGCCGTGTTCGTGAACGCCGTGTTCGCGGAAGCCGTCCTCGCGGTGGCGGGTGGCCGACCGCCACAGCGCCGTGTAGCAGGCGCGGGCGACATGCGTGAAGTTGGGCGCGTCCGGCGGTTCGTCGAGGCGCGACAGCCCGTCGTAGGCGGCGGGCAGCTGCCGGCCGGCGAGTACGACATGGGTGATGCCGGGAACGACGTCCACGGTGTGCCGCGCCCAGGGCAGGTCGTCGACAGCCGGATCGTGCGCACCGATGGTGCACGCCACGACAGGGCCTCTGCGTGCGGCCAGGCAGCACAACGTGGTGGAGTCGAAGCCTCCTAGGTCGCTGCTGACGTGAACCGCGGTCCTCGCCCGCACGTCGACCGCCCTGGACAGGGCCTCCCCGAAGAGTTCGGCGCCCTCCGACAGCGGTACCGTCGGCGCGGGAGGCCGCCACCACCGTACGGTGCGGGCGGGGCGCTCGGCGTCGTCCAGTACGAGGTAGTCGCGCGGGGGAAGGCCGGACACGCCGCGCCAGAGCGAGCGGTGCGTGATCGGGCCGAGCATCGAGGGGCTGAGCAGGTGGTAGGCCAGGACGTCCGTGTCGAGGGCCGCGTCCGTCAGGTGCGCGAGGACGTCCGGCCTGTCACTGGCGAGGTCGCAGTGGCCGAGCCGTGTGTGGAAGACACGGCGCAACCCGGTCAGCGTTCCCTGCACGCGGACGCGGCCGGCGGCCGAGGCCATGAGGTGGACGCTTCCGTCGATCGTCCCGGCGAAAGTGTTCAGGTCGGATACGGAACCGACGCTCCGGGCGACGCGGTGGAGCCGTTCGGCGTCGAGATCGTGCTGGCCCAGGACCGCGACCTTGACCCCTGTGGCAGCGCCCACCGCCATCTCCTCAGCGGCCCAATTCCCCAGCAACCACGGGCGCCCTGAGGGGTGCTCGATTTCGTGGACCGCGGCTGGGCGCACGACCGCCGCGACCGGGGCGGCAGCCGCGGCGTCCGGCAGGACCACGAACCAGGGTGTGCCCGCATCACCGCGCATCGTTCCGCCCCTCTCTGCTCTTTGTCCGCCCGGGGCTCTCCGTCCGGGCTTTCTTCGCGTCCGGGCGGGACAGTGGGCGAGAGCCCGCCGCCCCACCCTGACCGTGCGGCTCGGTGCGACTCAACCGCGCTTGCAGCGTGAGTACAGAAGGTCCGAATCGCGCGGTGAGTTGCCCAGTCCCGTTACCTCCTTGAAGTCGCCGGCCGCGACCAATGTCGGCTTCTCGTAGTCCTTCTTTGCCACCGATGAGTTCTTCTCCATTGTGGCTGCACTCCTTTTCTCGTCGGCGCCGTAGCGCTTCTCTCCGTACGGCAACATCGCTAAACGAGTGCGGGCGGGGAATCGTGGCCGCCTTCGTGGGGAAGGAATGAGCCGGGCGTTCCAAGGGGGCGCACGGGCCTACGTTCACGCGAGGAGAGCGCACCGATGGCATTTTCTCTTCCCGGAGACATCACTTGGGCGGAAACCGAGTACGGAATGGTTTTGTTGGACGAGGTGAGGGGGCGCTACTGGAATCTCAATCCCACGGGCGTCACCGTGCTGCGCACCCTGCTGGAGAAGGGTGATGTGAACGACGCCGCCGAAGCCCTGGTGCGGGACTACGCCGTGGACAGGGCCACGGCCGGGCACGATGCGGGCGAGCTGCTCGCCGTGCTGTGCTCCGCCGGCCTGCTTCGGGAGACCGGGCGCTGAATCGGTGAAGCGCAGCACCTGGCGGGGCTGCGCTTCACGGCGGTTCCCGGACGCGGTGATTCACCACGGGAACCGGAATCCGGCTATCCGTTGCCGGAAGGGTTCTCCACGGCTCCGGAGATCTGGTTGACGACCGTAACGACGGTGGTTCCGAGATCGACGACTTTCTGGGCCGCGGAACTGACCGGGTCGTCTGCGGCGGCGGGGGCGGCGAACGCCACCCCGCTCAGGGCGGCGGCAACGGTGAGTACGGCGATTCGTCGGATGACGGCAGTCTTGCGAGACACGATGAATCTCCCCCTTGTTGGTGGAAGAAAGCGCGGATGCCCCTGGACGCTGCGGGCCCGGTCTCGAGCTTGCCCGGGGTGTGACGCGTTGATGCAACTCATACGGGGGATTGACATGCGCCCCATCGCGAAGGCGGTCGCATTTCGTAAATGCGTTTGCGTCCCGTGATCGTGAATCGGTCCGCACCGCCGCGGAAATGCAGGGGACGTATGGTCGCGGCGATGGGGAGAAGACGTGGCGGGTGGGGGAGAGAACCGACGTGACGGCGGGGGCCGTACGACAGGGCCGGCAGTTCCGAGAGTTCCGACAGGGCCGACAGAGGCGGACAGGGCTCCCTTGCGCGCCCTGCTGGCGCACACGCGTCCCCAGGCGACCGCCCTCGCCGTCGCATGTGTGCTCAGCGCGGCGGCGGCGCTGATGACCCTCGCCCAACCGCTCGCCGTCAAGCGGGTGTTCCACGACCTGTCCGCCTCCCGGCCCGTGGCCGGGCCCCTGGCGCTGATCGTCGGCCTGTTCCTCGCCGAGGCGCTCACCGAGGCGGTACGGAACTGTCTGCTCGGCAGGATCGGCGAAGGCGTCGTCCTGAGGCTGCGCACCCTGCTCGTGGCCCGACTGCTGCGGTGGCCGACGGCGGCGCACGAGCGGCACCGCTCCGGGGACCTGATCTCGCGGCTGTCCGGGGACACCACAGCGGTCAGGTGGGCCCTGACGGGCGGGACGACGGACGCCGTCGCGGGCGTCCTCACGTTCGTCGGGGCGCTGGTCCTCATGGCGGCGCTCGATCCGCTGATGCTGGCGGTCACGCTGTGCTGCCTCGCCGTGGCGGCGGCCGCGGTCGCCGCGGTCCCGGTGCGCCTCGCCGGCGCGGCAGCCGAGGCCCGGCGCAGCCTCGGGCGGTTGAGCGCGGGGCTGGAGCGCGTGCTGCGGGCCGTGCGCACGGTCAAGCTCAGCGGTGCGGAGGAACGGGAGGAGGCCCGGCTCGTGGCCGAGGCCCGTGCCGCGTACCGGGCCGAACTGCGGCAGGTCCACCTCCGGGCGGTCGTCCGGCCGGTGGTCACCCTCGCGGTTCAGGGTTCTTTGGTGGTGGTCCTCTGCGTCGGCGGTGTGCGGGTGGCCGAGGGGACGATGGGCATCGGCGATCTCATCGCGTTCCTGATGTACCTGATGTGTCTCGCGGTCCCCGTCGGCACGGTCTCCGGCGCGGTCGCCGAGGTGCAGGCGGGACGCGCGGCCCTGGCCCGGGTCGAGGAACTCCTGCGGGAGCCGTTGGAAGCCGAACCGCCGGCCCACGACAGGGACGTACCCGGCAGGATCCCGGAACCCCGGGGACCCGTCGGCACCGCGCGCGGGACGGCCCCGGCCGTCGAGCTGCGCGAGGTGGACTTCGCCTACCCCGGCAGGGACGGCTCTCCCGCTCTCCGGCGGGTGAGCCTCGAGGTCCCGGAGGGCGGCCGCGTCGCCCTGGTCGGCCCGTCCGGGGCCGGCAAGTCCACGGTCCTCGCGCTGATCGGCCGCATCTACCGGCCGGAGAGCGGCACCCTCCGACTCTTCGGGCGCGACGCCGCCGATCTGTCCCTCGAGGCACTGCGGGCCCTGATCGGACACGTCGAGCAGGAGGCTCCCGTCATGGCGGGAACCCTGCGCTCCAACCTGGTGTACGCCCGGCCCGACGTCTCGGAACGGCGCATCAAGGAGGTCCTCGACAGGACGAACCTGGCGGGCTTCGTCGACTCGCTGCCCGAAGGGCTGGACACCCAGGTCGGCGACGGCGGAGTGCTGCTCTCCGGCGGCCAGCGCCAACGCGTCGCCATCGCCCGCATGTTGCTGAAGGAGCCCCGCCTCCTGCTGCTCGACGAGGTGACGTCCCAGATGGACGGCGAGAACGAGCGCCTCCTCAACGCGACCCTGCGCGAAGCCGCCGACACGTGCACCGTGCTGGTCGTCGCGCACCGCCTGTCGACCGTCCAGGACGCGGACCGCATCCTCGTCATGGACGCCGGCCGGATCCGCGCCCGGGGCACCCACCACAGCCTGCTGCGCGAGGACGAGCTCTACGCCCACCTCGCCCGCACCCAGCTGCTGCCGACCTCCACGGGGTGATCTCCGAGGCCTTCCCTCACGGCGCCTTGCCCCACGGCGCCCTCCCTCACGACGTACGCCGAAGGCCCCGGACCGTGATCGGTCCGGGGCCTTCGCGCACGTGCCCCCGGGCAGATTCGAACTGCCGACACCCGCTTTAGGAGAGCGGTGCTCTATCCCCTGAGCTACGGAGGCGGGGCTCGCCGGAGGGCCTCCGGCAAGAGTGAGCGGCGCTCCCGGGCCGGCGGGCACGCTCGGGGCGGGCCGGGCCTGTGAGGACGCTCGACGGACAGGTTAGCGGATCGAGGTGGGGTGGGTCAGGGGGCCGTCAGGCGGGGGAGGCCGGGCCGGGGCGGCGGGTGATGGTGACGCGCCAGTTGCCGCGGCGGTCGTGGCCGAGGACGTCGACGGTGACGTCGGCCACCCGGCAGCGCTGGCCGGTGCGGTAGGGGGCGTCGGTGAGGGCGGGGGTCACGTTGGGGTCCGTGGTGAGGCAGCCGGCGCTGCCGGGGGTGGCGTCGAGGGCGCGGACCGGGCCGGCGCCCGAGGGCAGGTCGGCGGAGACGGTCGTGGCGAGGACGCCGGGCCGGCAGACGGCGCGGTCGAGGCGGCCGGGGGCACGGGCCTCGAGGGTGAGCGCGCGGGTGCGGGAGAGGGGGACGACGGCCAGCTTCACGCCGCCCTTGATGGACGTGGGAGTCAGGGTGAGGGTGCGGCGGCCGGGGCGGGCGAAGCAGTGGACCTGGGCGGGCTCGAGCCAGCCGAGCTTCCACTTGTGCCAGGCGAGGAAGTCGTTGGAGGGGCCCCAGTCCTCGTCCATGGGGTCCCAGTGGCCCACGGGTGTCCTCGGGGCGCGGCCCCGGCCGGCGTAATAGAGGTCGGGCAGGCCGAAGCTGTGGGCGTTCTCGTGGTTGAGGACGCGGTAGGGGCTGTCGCCGGTCTGCCGGCTCCAGATGAAGGAGACGTTCCGGATGGGGACGCCGTCGTCGGTGTTCAGTCCCGTCGTGGCGCCGGCGAAGGTGACCGAGCGGACGTCCTGGGTGGCGGGCGGCCCGGCGTTCGGCGCGGCCAGCACGTTGATCAGGTCGTAGCGGCGGAAGTCGACCGTGTCGTCGACGGCGTCGAGGATCTCCCGGGTGATCGCGTGGTAGCCGTCGTCCCGGTTGGGGTCGAAGGGGGTGCCGCGTGTGATGCCGTACGAGCGGTACGGCCGGGACATGCGGATCCAGTGCGGCACCGGCGTGGAGCGGTAGTCGAGCCGCCCGTAGGAGCTGGCGCGGTACCAGTCGGCGACGGCCGGGAAGAACTCGGCGTACCGGCGGCGCGGGGAGATGCGGGCGGGGGCGTCGGGGAAGTCGATGAAGAACGTCACCGCCCGCACGGTGCCGCTGGAGGGGGCGAAGCCGCGCGGGGTGCGGGCGCCCTCGGAGACGTGCGGCGTGGCGGTGCGCAGGGCGCACGGGCCGGAGGGCGGCCGGCCCCGGGGCACGGCGGAGACGGCGGCGGGCCGTTCGGGGGTCGCGTGCCCGGCGCCGCGCGCCCGGGGCGGCGCCGGCGCGGTGAGGGCGCACAGGGTCGCCGCCGTGACCACCACGACCAGGGGCTTCATGCCTCAACCCTTGCCACGGCCGGGGCCGGACCGCGCTCCGGGCTGCGGCAGACGGGGGGCCGGTGCCCGCCATCTGGAGGAGAGGGGGCGGAGGGGAGG
>KL569456.1:21181-22186 GCA_000715685.1 Streptomyces lilacinus | reverse complement strand
CCCCGACACCCTGGCCAGCCGCTACGAGGTGGCGTTCGCGCTGAGCCGGCTGGGGCGCCCGCGCGACGCGCTGCGGGAGTTCGCCCGTACGGCGGCGGGCCGGGAGCGGGTCCTCGGCGCCGAGCACCCCGACACCCTGGCGGCCCGTCAGGAGACGGCGTACGTCCTCGGGCAGCTCGGCCGGCACTTCGAGGCGCACCAGGTCTACACCGCCGTGCTGGCCGCCCGGGAGCGGGTGATGGGCGGCGACCACCCCGACACCCTGCGCTGCCGGCACAATCTGGCGTTCAACCTGAGCAGACTGGGGCGGCTGGAGGAGTCGTACGGCATGGCGCGCGAGGTGGCCGCCGCCCGCGCCCGGGTGCTCGGCCCGGACCACCCCGACACCCTCGTGACCCGCTACGAGGTGGGTTACGCGCTGGGCCAGCTGGGTCGCTGGACCGAGGCCCTGCGCACGTACGAGCAGGTGGCCGCCGCCCGCGCGCGGGTGCTCGGCCCCGACGACCCGGACACGCTGGCCGCCCGCTACGAGGCGGGGATCTGCCTCGGCCGGCTCGGCCGCAGCGCGGAGGCGCTGGAGCTCTACCGCGCCCTGGTCGCGGACCGCGCCCGCGCCCAGGGCCCGGCCCACCCCGACACGCTGCGGGCCCGGCACGGCCTGGGAGTCAACCTGGGCCGGCTGGGTCGCTGGGAGGAGGCCCTGGCCGAGGCGCGCGACGTCTGCGCGATCCGCGCCCGGGTGCTGGGCGCCGACCACCCCGACACCCTGGTCAGCCGGCGCGAGGTGGCCGTCGGGCTGGGCTGGCTGGGCCGCTGGACCGACGCCCTGGCCGTCTACCGCGACGTCGCCCAGGCGCGCCAGCGGGTGCTGGGCGCCGACCACCCCGACGCCACGACGAGGCCCACTGCCTGGAACAGCTCGGCCGCTCGGCCGAGGCCGTCGAGCTCTACCGCCAGGTCGCCGCGGTGCGCCGCACCCGGGCCACGCGCGGCCAGCAGCAGTAT
>KL569456.1:20180-20932 GCA_000715685.1 Streptomyces lilacinus | reverse complement strand
CCAGCAGCAGTACCACTGACCGATCCCTCCTCAGCTGACTGACCGTCAGAAAATTGTGGCTTCCGCCTTCCCTCGTCCGCCTCCCTGCGGCATCCTGCGGCCCATGCGGACCGAGCTGAGCCGACGGCTGGGCATCGAGCACGCCCTCTTCGGCTTCACCCCCTTCCCCGCCGTCGCCGCCGCCCTCAGCCGCGCCGGCGGGCTCGGCGTCCTCGGCGCCGTGCGCTACACCGCCCCCGACGACCTCGCCCGCGACCTCGACTGGCTCGAGGCGCACACCGACGGCCGGCCCTTCGGGCTCGACGTCGTCATGCCCGCCACGCGCGTCGAAGGGGTGACCGAGGCCGACGTCGAGGCCATGATCCCGGCCGGCCACCGGCGCTTCGTCGCCGAGACGCTCGACCGGCACGGCGTGCCCGCCCTCCCCGAGGGCGAACGCTCCGGCTGGCGCATCACCGGCTGGCTGGAGGACGTCGCCCGCACCCAGCTCGACGTCGCCTTCGACCACCCCCTCGCGCTCCTCGCCAACGCCCTCGGCCCCCCGCCCCCCGACGTCGTCGACCGCGCCCACCGCCAGGGCGTTCCCGTCGCCGCCCTCGCCGGCAGCGGCGGCGGGCGTCGACATCGTGGTCGCCCAGGGCCACGAGGCCGGTGGCCACACGGGCGAGATCGCCACCATGGTGCTCACCCCCGAGGTCGTCCGGGCCGTCGACCCGCTGCCCGTCCTCGCCGCCGGCGGCATCGGCAGCGGC
>KL569456.1:17965-19879 GCA_000715685.1 Streptomyces lilacinus | reverse complement strand
GATGTGTATAAGAGACAGCCCTCGGCGCCCAGGGCGTCTGGCTCGGCTCGATCTGGCTCACCACCGAGGAGGCGGCCCTGTCCTCACCCGCCCTGACCGCCAAACTCCTTGCCGCCGGCTCCGGCGACACCGTGCGCTCGCGCGCCCTGACCGGCAAGCCCGCCCGCCAGCTGCGCACCCCCTGGACCGACGCCTGGGACGACCCGACCGGCCCCGGCCCCCTCCCCATGCCGCTGCAGGGCCTGCTGGTGGCGGAGGCGCTCTCCCGCATCCAGCACCACGAGGTGGTCCCCCTCCTGGGCACCCCGGTCGGCCAGATCGTGGGCAGCATGGACACGGTCCGGGGGGTGCAGGCGGTGGTGGACGACTTGACGCGCGGCTTCGAACAAGCAGTGAGACGGCTGTGGGCAATCGTTCCGCAGGGCGGAACGGGTGGGCACAGCCCCACCCACCGGCCCGCACCGGGAGGTGAAACCGCATGACGAGCGGACCGAACGGCTTCTGGGCCCAGGCCACGGCGCGGCCCGGCCGCATCGCCCTGATCACCCCCGACGGCAAAGCCTGGACGGCAGGTCACCTGCACGCCCAGGCGAACCGCCTCGTCCACGCCCTCCGCGCCGCCGGTCTGGAGAAGGGCGACGCCTTCGCCACCGTCCTCCCCAACGGCCCCGAATTCCTCACCGCCCACCTCGCCGCCACCCAGGCGGGCCTCTACCTCGTCCCCGTCAACCACCACCTCGTACCCGCCGAGATCGCCTGGATCCTCGCGGACTCCGGCGCCAAGGCGCTCATCGCGCACGAGCGTTGGGCGGACGCCGCGCGGGCCGCCGCCGACGAGGCCGGGCTGCCGGCGTCCGGGCGGTACGCGGTCGGGGACATCCCCGGATTCCGCCCCTACGCCGCCCTCCTCGACGGGCACCCCGACACCGCGCCGACAGACCGCACGCTCGGCTGGGTCATGAACTACACCTCCGGCACCACCGGCCGGCCGCGCGGCATCCGCCGCCCCCTGCCCGGCACGCCGCCCGAGGAGGCCCACCTGGGCGGATTCCTCGGCATCTTCGGCATCAAGCCCTTCGACGGCAACGTCCACCTGGTCTGCTCGCCGCTCTACCACACGGCCGTCCTGCAGTTCGCGGCCGCGTCGCTGCACATCGGGCACCGGCTGGTGGTGATGGACAAGTGGACGCCCGAGGAGATGCTGCGCCTGATCGAGACCCACCGCTGCACCCACACCCACACGGTCCCCACCCAGTTCCGCCGCCTGCTGGCCCTGCCGGCGGACGTACGGACCGCGTACGACGTGTCGTCGCTGCGCCACGCCCTCCACGGCGCCGCGCCCTGCCCGGACCACGTGAAGCGGGCGATGATCGAGTGGTGGGGGAACTGCGTGGAGGAGTACTACGCGGCCAGCGAGGGCGGCGGCGCCTTCGCCACGGCCGAGGACTGGCTGCGCAGGCCCGGTACGGTCGGCCGGGCCTGGCCCATCAGCGAACTCGCCGTCCTCGACGACGACGGCAAGCCGCTGCCCGCCGGCGAGGTCGGCACCGTCTACATGCGGATGACCACCGGGGGCTTCGCCTACCACAAGGACGCCGGCAAGACGGAACGCAGCCGCGTCGGCGACTTCTTCACCGTCGGCGACCTCGGCCACCTCGACGAGGAGGGATACCTCTTCCTCCACGACCGCAAGATCGACCTGATCATCTCCGGCGGGGTCAACATCTACCCCGCCGAGGTCGAGTCCGCGCTCCTCGCCCACCCCGCCGTCGCCGACGCCGCCGTCTTCGGCATCCCGCACGACGACTGGGGCGAGGAAGTCAAGGCCGTCGTCGAACCCGCCCCCGGCCACCCGCCCGGCGGCGCCCTCGCCGCCGAGCTCCTGGCCCACTGCGCGAGCCGGCTCGCCGGCTA
>KL569456.1:14689-17744 GCA_000715685.1 Streptomyces lilacinus | reverse complement strand
GAGATGTGTATAAGAGACAGCAAGCGCCCCCGGTCCGTCGACTTCGTCGCCGCCCTGCCCCGCGACCCCAACGGCAAGCTCTACAAACGGCACTTGCGGGACCCGTACTGGCAGGGCCGGGACCGCGCCGTGTGACGCGCCCCCCGCACGCCCCCCGGACGCCGGTCCGGCCGATCGGCTGCCGGCCCTCCACCGGTCGGCGTACGCTGCCCGTCACGAAGCGACGGGCCGCGACCGGGGGACGGATCGACATGGCTGCAGCATCCGGGGACGGCTCGGATCCCGCATCCGACGGGCGAGGCGGTGCGGGGGTGACCAACGAGATCAGTGGTGGGATCTTCTTCCGCACGGTGGTGCAGGGCCGGAACATCACGCTGCGGCTGCCGCCGGAGGTACCGCCCGCGCTGGCGGGACTTCCACCGGCCTCGCCGACCTTCACCGGCCGGGACACCGAACTGAGGGAACTGCTGGACCTGTTGGCCCCCGGCGAACGGGAGCGAGGCGCGTCGCCGGCGGCGGTGGCGGGCCTCGGCGGGATCGGCAAGACCGAACTGGTGCTGCAGGCGGCTGCCCGTGCGCTGCGCGAGCCGGGCTGGTTCCCCGGCGGCGTCCTCTTCACCGACCTGTCGGGCTACGACACCCCGCGTCGCGTCGGCCCCGAACAGGCCCTCGACGGCCTGCTGCGCGCCCTGGGCGTGCCCGACGACGTCATTCCGGAGAACGCGCAGGACCGGTCGCGGCTGTACAGGTCGGTGCTGGCCGCCTACGCCGAGCAGGGCCGGCGGATCCTCGTCGTCGACAACGCGCACAGCGAGGAGCAGGCCCGGCCACTGATGCCGACCGACGGCGCCACCGGGGCGCTCGTCACCTCGCGCCACACCCTGGACCTCGACGCCCACCTCGTCGACCTCGACGTCCTGGAGACGACGGACTCGGTCGAACTGCTCCGCCAGGCCCTGCGCCACCGGCGCGGGCCCGCGGACACCCGCGTCGACGACGCCCCCGCCGACGCCGAGCGCATAGCGGAGCTCTGCGCCGGCCTGCCCCTCGCCCTGCGGATCGCGGCCGCCGTGCTCGCCGACGTGACCACACGCCCCCTGGCCGACCTGGTGGACGACCTGACGGCCGCCCACACCCGGCTGGACCACCTCGAACGCGGCGAGCGCGCCGTACGGGCCGCCTTCGACCTCTCCTACCGGCACCTCACCGACCGACAGGGCCGACTGTTCCGCCTCCTGCCCCTCAACCCCGGTCCGCGCGTCGCCACCGAGGCCGCGGCCGCCCTCGTCGGGGAGGAGC
This sequence comes from Streptomyces lilacinus, assembly GCA_000715685.1. Classification (GTDB taxonomy): domain Bacteria; phylum Actinomycetota; class Actinomycetes; order Streptomycetales; family Streptomycetaceae; genus Streptomyces; species Streptomyces lilacinus. The sequence goes on along the minus strand of KL569456.1, from coordinate 16,445 downwards.
GGTCCGCGACGAAGAAAGTCCTGCTCGATCTGGCCCGCGCCCACCTGATCACCCCGGCCAGCGGTTGGGGACGCTGGCAGATGCACGACCTCCTGCGCCTGTACGCGGAGGAACAGGGCGTCCGGCACGCCGAGGAGGACGAGCGAGAGGCCGCGCGCGAGCGGCTGTTCGCGCACTACACGGAGACAGCCGGGATGGCCCTCAGCCATCTCGCTCCGGACGTCCCGACCTGGCCGCGGTTCACCTCCCAGGAGGAAGCCCTCGCCTGGTTGGAGGAGGAACGGCACAACCTCACCCTTCTCGTCACATCCGCCGCCTCCGTGGGCCACGTCAGAGAAGGGCTGGTACTCGGGCGACTCCTTCCGGTGTTCCTCGAACGACGCCGATACTTCGACGACTGGCTCGCCGTGTCCGGCAGCACGCTCGCCATGGCCCGAAGCCGCGACGACCGTCCTCTCGAAGCCGACGCGCTGGACCAGATCGCCAACTGCCTGAGACTCCTGCGTCGGTTCCAGGAGGCCATCGACCACCACCGCGCGGCCGTCGAGATCTTTCGTGAACTCGACGACAGGAAGGGAGAGGCCCGCGCCCTGGGGAACCTCGGCATCGCCCTGCGGCGTGCGCAGCGGTTGGACGAGGCCGTCACCGTCCTCGCCCGGGCGGCAGACGCGTTCCGGGACTTTCAGCAGGGCCGGTTGTACGGGCTGACGTTGGGGAATCTCGGCATCGCGCTGCGACAAGTGGGGCGGTACGAGGAAGCCGTCGTCGCCCAGCAGGAGGCGCTGAAGTTGTGTCAGGGGTTCGGAGATCGCCACGACGAGGCGGCGGCGCTGTCGAACCTCGCGGGCTCCCTGCTCATGGCCGGGAGGTTCGACGAGGCCCTGGAGGTGTCCTGCGACGCCGTGGACCGCTTCCGCGAGCTGAGTGACCATCACAACGAAGCCGGTGCGCTGAACAACCTCGGCAACGTGCTGCTCGGGGCGGAGCGGTACGAGGAGGCCGTCACGATTCTCCGTCAGTCCATGGAAGCATTCCGTGAGCTGGGCGACGAACGCCATGGCGAGGCCGGCGCGCTCTACAACCTCGGCACCGCGCTGCTCGGCACCGAGCGGTACGAGGAGGCGGCCGAGGCCTGCGACCGGGCCGTGGAGATCTACCGAGAGGTGGGCGACGCCGCCGGCGAAGGGCAGGCGGCAGTGAGGCTCGGTGTGGCACTGCGCGAGGCGGGCAGGCCGGACGAAGGGCTGGGCGCCTGCCTGCGGGCCGCGGAGATCTTCAGCCGGTTGGGCGACCGCTCCGGCGAGGGCGAGGCCTGGGAAGGACTCGCCTCGTGTCTGTCCCTGATGGGGCGCCCGGACGAGGTCGTCACGGCCTGGGCGCGGAGCGCCGCCGCCTTCGAAGCCGCCGGCGAACCTCAGAACGCGGCGAGGGTGGTCAACAACCTCGGCCTCGCCCTGATCAGGGCGGGACGGCTCGACGAGGCGACAGTGCCGCTCCGCGGTGCCGCGGACCTCGCACGCGAGCTGGGCGACCGGCGGGGCGAGTACGAGGCGCTGTCGGGCCTGGGTGTGGCGCTGCGGCGCCTGCGGCGCTTCGAGGAGGCCGTCACCGTCCTGGAGAGCGCCGTCGACATGCGCCGGGAACTCGACGACGAGATCGACGACGCCACCGTCAGGATCAATCTGCTGCTGGCACGCGAGCGGGGAGGCCTGTTCGAGGAAGGCCAGCTCCTGTGGCGGCTGGACCGGCTCCAGGG
>KL569456.1:10674-14445 GCA_000715685.1 Streptomyces lilacinus | reverse complement strand
ATGCCTTCCGGCAGGCCGCCGAGGCGGCCCGTGCCCGGGGTGATCGGCGCGAAGAGGCCCAGGCCCTGAACAACGGCGGCCTCGTGAACTGGCAGTTGGGCCGGTTCGCCGAGTCCGTCGCAGCCCTGGAACGGGCGGTCGCGATCCACCGGGCGTCGGACGACCCGCGCGCCGAGGCCGGGTCGCTGAACAACCTGGGCCTGGCCCTGCGGGAAGCCGGTAGGGCGGACGAGGCCGCCGACGCGCTGCGGCGTGCCGTCACGCTCTACCGGACGTTGGGCGACGAGGGGAACGCGGCCGGGGCGAGCCGAAACCTGGAAGCGGCTCCGGAGCGCGGCGCCTCCACGTGAGCCTGTGGTCAGCGACGCGTCGGGGGCCGGACCCGTGAGGTCCGGCCCCCACGGGTCAGCGTTCGCTCACCCGTATCACCTTGAGCTGCGGCGACGACAGGATGTCTTTCTCGCAGAAGCGGCTCGTGATCATGCGCCTGGCCGAGAACAGCTCGGTCTGGTCGCTGAAGTGGGGCGATGCGGGGTTGCCCGACTGGCTGTACGTCAGGAGCGTACGGGCCACCGGGCAGCCCTTTCCGTCGAAGCCGACGGCCTGGATGTAGCTGGAGCCGTGGACCACGTCGGCGTAGCCGCCGCGGGCGGCGTCCCACGGGGCGACGATCATGTTCCACACGCCGAGGCCGCCCCCGGGGACGGGGATGCGCTTGCCGTTGCGCATCACGAACTGGTGCTCGCCCAGGGGTGCGTCGAGCGCGATGCCGCCCGCCCGCAGCTCGGCGACCGCGTCGGCCAGCGACCGGGCGAAGGCGGGGTGCCCGGTGTTGAGCGTGTTGGGCGTGGTCACCGGCGCCGAGGCGTCGAAGGGGGTCCGCCAGACCTCCGTCTGCGGCATGGTGGACGTCATGCGGCGCCAGAAGCGGTCGAAGAGCAGGGCGCCCCGGCTGTCGGTGTTCATGGTCCGGTCCCAGCGGGCGAGCACACCGCAGGCCGCCGAGACGTCGACGGTCGTCCCCTTGCTGTCGGTGGTCTTGCCGCCCGGCAGCGCGGCACACGCCTTCGCCGCGTCCGCGGCGGCCAGGTCACCGGCGGGCACGCGGTTGCGGAACTGGTGCTTCTGCAGGTCGTCCACGGTCAGCTTGCCGCGCCCGGCCATGGCCGAGACGTCCTCGACGGCGCCGCGCGTGCGCAGCGAGCGCGGCGTGTCGATGTCGCCGAAGATGCGCGGGTAGCCGGTGAGCGGCCGGTCCGCGTTGGCCAGCCAGGCACTGTCGTTGGAGTTCTCGGCGTAGGGGGCGTCGACCAGGGTCGGCATCGCCTTGGGGCCGAAGACGCCCGGCTGGACGGCGTCGGCGTCCTTGCCGAGCGCGCAGGCCCCGCGCGAGCCGTCCAGGACGGCCAGGCCCTCCGCGGGGAAGGTCTGCTGCCCGGCCGGGGTGGAGCAGCGGCGGGCGAGCTCGTCGGTGACGCGCGGCAGGACCTGCGCCTGGGTGTAGAGGCTGTGACCGCGCGAGTCGGCGGCGACGGTGTTGACCCAGGGCAGACCCTGGGCACGGCCCAGGGCGGCCCGGACGTCCCGCACCGAGTGGGACTTGCTCAGGCCCAGGGAGGCGTCCATGAAACGGAGGTTGGCGGCGTTGGGGTCGACCAGGGCGAACGCCGACGTGGCCGTCCACGGCAGGGGGAGCTCCCCGCCCAGACCGCTGATCACCGGGCCGTAGCGCGTGCGCCACTGGGTGCGGCTGACCTTCTCCGGCCTGCCGTCCTTGCCGCGCACCGTGACCGTGACCGTGCGGCTGGTCATCCGCTCGGGTCTGCCGTCGACGAGGTAGGTGTACGGGTCGCCGGGCGTGAGCTTCAGCTCGTACACGCTCATCGGCACGCCCGTGGAGACGGTGTGGCTCCAGGCCATGTCGCCGTTGTGGCCGATGTTGGTGATCGGGAGGCCGAGCAGCGAGGCGCCGGAGACGTTCAGTTCGCCGGGGATGGTCAGCTGCGCCTGCCAGAAGCGACGGCCGCCCGACCACGGGTAGTGCGGGTTGCCCAGGAGCAGGCCGCGCCCGTCGGCGGTGGTCGAGCCGGCGAAGGCGACCGCGTTGGATCCCATGGTCGCGTTCTCGCGGTCGAAGAGCTTGTGGGCGGCGGCCGCCAGGTCCGGCTTCGCCGCGGAGGCCGACGGCCGTGCCGCGGTCTTCCCGGCCGGCGGGCGGGCGCCGGTGATGCCGTCGGCGGCCATCCCCTCGCCGCCCAGCAGCGTGATGGCGTAGCCGCGGCGGGCGACGTCGAGGGCCGTGACCGGGCGGGCCCAGTCCTTGCCGCGGCAGGCGGGGTCGGTGACGCGGTTCTGCCGCAGCCAGGCGTTGTAGCCGGCGGCCCAGCCGCGCATCAGCTCCTTGGCCTCGCGGCCGGGCCCGACCGGGGCGGGGGTGGCGAGGAGCTTCTCGACGGTCCCGGCGTCGTTGATGCCGCGGAAGAACAGGTCGCTGGAGAGGTTGTCGCGCGCCGAGGACAGGGCCTCGTCGCCCGGACCGTCGGCGCCGAAGGCCTGCGAGCGCTCCCCGCGCAGGGTGACGAAGCCGCCCGCGAGCTCGCACACGTTGTCGGCGGCCTGCGCCCAGCCGTTGCCGAAGCCGAGGCTCGCGTAGTCCTTGCCGACGATGTGCGGGATGCCGTACTCGGTGTAGCGGATCACGGCGGAGAGACCGCCTCCGGAGGGCCGGAGCGCATCGTCCGACGCCGGGGCGGCGGCCGCCGTGGCCGGCAGCGCGCTCGCGCCGGTCAGCAGGGCGAGGCCGGTGACGGCCAGCGCTCGTAAGCGATGACGAAGGGGCAAGGCGAACTCCTGTGGGAAGAAGGAGAAAGCGAACGCCTTTCGTGACGCGGTTGGCGTGTGCATGGTTCAGTGGCGTGGGGCATCACGTGGGGCACGGCCCCGCTCGTCGACGATCCGCTTGAGCTTGCCCACCGACCGCTCCAGGGTCTCCGGGTCCACGATCTCGACCGCGACCGACACACCGATCCCGTCCTTGACCCGCCGGGCTATCTCCCCGACGGCCGCCGTGCGCTGCTCCGGCGTCGCGGCCGGGCGGGCCTCGGCCCGTACGGTGAGGTGGTCCATCCGTCCCTCGCGGGTCAGGCGCAGCTGGAAGTGGGGCGCGACGCCGGGAACGGTCAGCACGATCTCCTCGATCTGGGCGGGGAAGAGGTTCACCCCGCGCAGGATGATCATGTCGTCGCAGCGGCCGGTGATCTTCTCCATGCGCCGGAAGGCGCGGGCCGTGCCGGGCAGCAGCCGGGTCAGGTCGCGGGTGCGGTAGCGGACGACGGGCATGGCCTCCTTGGTCAGCGAGGTGAACACGAGCTCGCCGTGCGCGCCGTCGGGCAGGACCTCCCCGGTGACCGGGTCCACGATCTCCGGGTAGAAGTGGTCCTCCCAGATGTGCAGTCCGCCCTTGGCGTCCACGCACTCCTGCGCGACGCCGGGGCCGATGACCTCGGAGAGCCCGTATATGTCGACGGCGTCGATCGCGAAGCGCTCCTCGATCTCCCGGCGCATCTCCTCCGTCCAGGGCTCGGCGCCGAAGACGCCCGCGCGCAGGGACGTGGCGCGGGGGTCGAGGCCCTGGCGCTCGAACTCCTCGAGCAGCGTGAGCATGTACGTCGGCGTGACCATGATGATGTCGGGGCGCAGGTCGGTGATGAGGCGGACCTGGCGGGCGGTCATGCCGCCGGAGGCCGGGATCACCGTGCAGCCGAGCCGCTC
>KL569456.1:9255-10414 GCA_000715685.1 Streptomyces lilacinus | reverse complement strand
GTAGTGCGCGCCCAGCCCGCCGGTGAACAGCCCGTAGCCGTAGGCGACGTGCACCCTGTCACCGGGCCGGGCGCCGGCCGCGCGGAGGGAGCGGGCGACGACATCGGCCCACACGTCCAGATCGCCCTGGGTGTACCCGACGACGGTCGGGGTGCCGGTGGTGCCGCTGGAGGCGTGCAGGCGCCGCACCCGCGACGGGTCGACGGCGAACATGCCGAAGGGGTACTGCGTCCGCAGATCGTCCTTGGTGGTGAACGGGAAGCGGGCGAGGTCGGCGAGCGAGCGGCAGTCCTCCGGCCGCAGGCCGGCGGCGTCGAACGCCCGCCGGTGGAAGGGGACGTTGTCGTACGCGTGCCGCAGCGTTGCGCGCAGTCGCCGCAGTTGGAGCGCCTCCAGCTCCTCGCGCGGCATGTGCTCCGCCGCGTCCGGCCGTGCCTCGGCATCCGTCGCGTCCGTCGCATCCGTCATCGCGTGTCCACCGCCCCCAGTTGTCCCGACCGATCATTCGGTCTGTCGTGCCGATGTCACGAAAACAGCCCGGCGCCCCGCACGTCAAGAGTGTCCGAGTAGGCTTCCCCCGCATGAGTGATCTCGACGAGACCGCGGCGGCCCTGATCGTTCAGCTGTCGGCGTCCGAACTCCCCGACGCCCTGCCGGAACTGGCCGCCCTGCTGGCCGATGCCGTCGCCGGCGGCGCCTCCCTGGGCTTCCTGCACCCCTTCGACGAGCACGCCGCGGCCACGTGGTGGCACTCGCAGGCACAGGCGCTGGCCGAGGGCCGGACGCTCCTGTGGGTCGCCCGCGACGCCGGCCGCATCGTCGGCACCGTCCAGCTGAAGCCGGACACCATGCCCAATGGGCGCCACCGCGCCGAGATCTCCAAGCTCATGGTCCACCGCGACGCCCGCGGCAAGGGCCTCGGCAGCCTGCTCCTGGCCACCGCCGAGGAGTTCGCCGCCCGCGCCGGGCTCACCCTGCTGATCCTGGACACACAGACGGGCAGCGCGGCCGAGCGGCTCTACGAGGACCAGGGCTGGACCCGGGCCGGCGTCATCCCCGACTACGCCGCCGACCCGGCCGGGACGCCGCGCCCCACCACCCTCTTCCACAAGGTGCCGCTCGCCACGGTGGACGTGGCCGGGACACGGCTCGCCCACCG
>KL569456.1:8503-8971 GCA_000715685.1 Streptomyces lilacinus | reverse complement strand
GTGCTGCTGCACTGCCTCGGCGAGGACGGCTCGGACTGGGACGCCGTGGCGTCCTGGCTGGCCGCGGACGGCCACCGGGTGTACGCGCCCGACCTGCGCGGACACGGCCGCAGCGACTGGCCGGGGGAGTACGGGCTCGAGCGCATGCGCGACGACGTGGCCGGCTTCCTGATGGCGCTCGGCCTGCGCGACGTCACCCTGATCGGCCACTCCCTGGGCGGCGCCGTCGCCCAACTGGTCGCCGCCGCCCACCCGGAGCTCATCGCCCGTCTGGTGCTCGAGGACACCCCGCCGCTCCTCCCCGCGGACCCGCCCCTCACCGTGCCGGACCGTCCCGCCGGCCCCCTGGGCTTCGACTGGGCCGTCAAGGAACAGCTCGTCCGACAGCGCAACGCCCCCGACCCGCGCTGGTGGGCGGACCTGGCGGCCGTCACCGCCCCCACCCTCGCCGTCGCCGGCGGTCCGTCC
>KL569456.1:0-8217 GCA_000715685.1 Streptomyces lilacinus | reverse complement strand
GTGCCAGCCGCTGCCGACCTCATACCGGACTGCCACCTCGTGACCATCGAGGCGGGGCACCTCGTCCACCAGGACCGGCCGGCGGAATTCCGGGAAGCCGTGCGGGACTTCCTCGGTCACCCGGAGGCTCAGCCGCCGGCCACGGCCCGCGCCCAGCGGTAGTCCGCCTTGCCGCTGGGGGAGCGGCGGATGCGCTCGGTGAGGACCAGGCTGCGCGGCACCTTGTAGCCCGCCAGCCGCACCCGGCAGTGGGCCTGCAGGGCGGCGAGCGTGGGCGGCTCGGCGCCCTCGCGGGGCTGGACGACCGCCGCCACCCGGTGGCCCCAACGGGTGTCCGGGACCCCCGTGACCAGCGCGTCGTACACCGCGGGATGCGCCTTGAGCGCCTGCTCGACCTCCTCGGGGAACACCTTCTCGCCGCCGGTGTTGATGCACTGCGAGCCGCGCCCGAGGACGGTGACGACGCCGTCCGCGTCGAGCGTCGCCATGTCGCCGAGCAGCACCCAGCGCTCGCCGTCGGCGGTGAAGAAGGTCTCGGCGGTCTTGACGGGGTCGTTGTGGTAGCCGAGCGGTACGTGGCCGCGCTGGGCGAGCCGTCCCGTCCCGCCCGGCGGGACCGGGCGCCGCGTCACCGGGTCCACCACGGCCGTACGACCGTTGACGCGCAGCCGGAAGCCCTGCCCGGCGCCGGACTCCTCGGTCGCGGTGCCGTTGAAACCGGACTCCGAGGAGCCGAAGTTGTTCAGCAGCCGCACACCCGGCAGCAGTGCGCCGAACTGCGCCCGGACGGTCTCCGAGAGGACGGCGCCCGAGCTGCTGACGCTCAGCAGCGACGAGCAGTCGGTGCCCCGCAGCGGCCCGTCGAGCATGTCCACCAGGGGGCGCAGCATGGCGTCCCCGACCAGGGAGAGGTTGGTGACGCGCTCGCGCGCGACCGTGCGCAGGACCTCCTCGGGCACGAAGGCGCGGTGCAGGACGACCTTCTGCCCGAGGCCGAGGGCGATGAGCGCGGTGAGCGTGGAGGTGCCGTGCATCAGGGGCGCGGTCGGGAAGAAGACGAGCCCCTCGCCGGCCGCCACCGCGCGCTCGGCCAGTTCCTCGGGCCGTCGGACCGGCTCGCCCGTGGGGGCCCCGCCGCCGAGGCCGGAGAAGAAGAGGTCCTCCTGCCGCCACACGACCCCCTTGGGCATGCCGGTCGTGCCGCCGGTGTAGATGACGAACCGGTCGTCGCCGGAGCGCGGACCGACGTCGGGCCCGGCCGGCGCGTCGGCGGCGCCGGCCTCGGCGTCCGCGAAGGCCACCGGGGCGATGCCGGGCCGCGTCGCCCCCGCGGGCGGTTCCCCCACCCGTACGAGGTGGCGGAGCCGTCCGCCGGTGCGGGGCAGGGCGGCCGCCACGCGGTCCGTGAAGGCCGCATCGAAGACCAGCGCCACCAGGTCGGCGTCGCGGTAGAGGTAGGCCAGCTCGTCCTCGACGTAGCGGTAGTTGACGTTGACGGGCACGGCCCGGATCTTCAGGCAGGCCAGGAGCGTCTGGAGGTACTCGACGCCGTTGTACAGGTGCAGCCCCACGTGCGCGCCCGGTCCGACGCCGGCGCCGAGGAGGTGGCGGGCGAGCCTGTCTCTTATACACATGAGGTGGACCAGGGCCTCCCGCCCGGGGACCGCGCGTGCGACCGACTCGAAGAGATCCGCGAGGTTGTAGTCCACGCGGTCATTACAGCGCCGTGGCCCACGGGGCGGAAGGGCCGCGACGCAAGGAATCTGACGTAGTGTCAGAAAACTCTTGAACCCCGCCCCCGCCTCCTGCACGCTGTTCCGGGACCGACGACGGGAGGGCACGCCATGTCCGGGACCGAACACCTCACCGTGGAGCGCGCCGGCGCCACGCTCGTCCTCACCCTGAACCGGCCGGAGGCGCGCAACGCCCTCTCGCTGCCGATGCTGGCCGGCCTCCACGACGGCTGGCTGCTGGCCGACGCCGACGACGACATCCGCTCGATCGTCCTCACCGGCGCAGGCGGCGCCTTCTGCGCCGGCATGGACCTCAAGGCCCTCGCCGGGAACGGCCCGCACGACGTCCCCGCCCCCGTCCGCGACCGCTTCCGGGCCGACCCCGACCTCCACTGGAAGGCCATGCTCCGCCACCACCGGCCGCGCAAACCCGTCATCGCCGCCGTGGAGGGCCCCTGCGTGGCCGGCGGCACCGAACTGCTCCAGGGCACCGACATCCGCATCGCCGCCCGCGGCGCCACCTTCGGCCTCTTCGAGGTGCGGCGCGGCCTGTTCCCCATCGGCGGCTCCACCGTCCGGCTGCCCCGGCAGATCCCGCGCACCCACGCCCTCGAGATGCTCCTGACCGGCCGCCCCTACACCGCGCAGGAGGCCGAGCGCATCGGGCTCGTCGGCCACGTCGTCCCCGACGGCACCGCGCTGGAACGTGCCCTGGAGACCGCCGAACTGATCAACGCCAACGCGCCCCTGGCCGTCGAGGCCGTCAAGGCCTCCGTCCACGACGCCGAAGGCCTGAACGAGGCCGACGCCCTCGCCCTGGAACTCGAGCGCGGCCGGCCCGTCTTCGACACCGCCGACGCCAAGGAAGGCGCCCGCGCCTTCGCCGAGAAGCGGCCCGCCGTCTACCGGCGCGCCTGAGAAGGGACCGCACCCCGATGCCGGACCACCTCACCGCCCCCCTGGTCGTGGAGTTCCCCTTCACCCGGTCCCTCGGCCCCGTCCAGAGCGCCTTCCTCACCGGCCTGCGCGAACGCACCGTCCTCGGCGTCCGCACCCACGACGGCCGGGTGCTCGTACCGCCCGTCGAATACGACCCCGACACCGCCGACGAACTCCGCGGCCTCGTCGAGGTCGGCACCACCGGCACGGTCACCACCTGGGCCTGGAACCCCGCCCCCCGCCGCGGCCAGCCCCTGGGCACCCCCTTCGCCTGGGTCCTCGTCCGGCTCGACGGCGCCGACACCGCCCTGCTCCACGCCCTCGACGCCCCCGGACCCGAGGCCGTGCACACGGGCCTGCGCGTCCGCGTCCGCTGGGCCGAGCGCCGCACCGGGGCCATCACCGACATCGCCTGCTTCGAGCCCCACGACAGCACCACCCGTACCCAAACCCGGCCGCACGACGGCGCGTTCGTCGACCCCGTCACCGGCATCACCACACCCGCCCGCCTCGACTACACCTACACCCCCGGCCGCGCCCAGACCCGCCACCTCCACGCCCTCGCCCGACGGCGGACCGTCGGCGAACGCTGCCCTGCCTGCCACAAGGTCTGCGTGCCCCCGCGCGGCGCCTGCCCCACCTGCGGCGTCGCCACCACCGACCGGGTCGAGGTCGGACCGCGCGGCACCGTCACCACCTTCTGCGTCGTCAACATCAAAGCCCGCGGCCTGCCGATCGACGTCCCCTACGTCTACGCCCACATCGCCCTCGACGGCGCCGACCTCGCCCTCCACGGCCGCATCGCCGGCATCCCCTGCAACGAGGTACGCATGGGCCTGCGCGTCGAACCCGTATGGACCGACGACGGCCCCTACCCCGACCACTACCGGCCCACCGGTGAGCCCGACGCCCCCTACGACACCTACAAGGGGATGCTCTGATGGCTGCCCTCTCCCCAGCCCCAGCCCCCGCCCCGGTCCCCGTCGCCGTCGTCGCCTTCGCCCAGAGCGACCACCGGCGCGCCACCCCCGGCACCTCCGAGGCCGAACTGCTGCTGCCCGTCCTCCGCGACGTGCTCGACCAGGCCGGACTCGCCCCCGGCGAGGCCGACTTCACCTGCTCCGGGTCCAGCGACTACCTCGCCGGCCGCCCCTTCTCCTTCACCCTCACCCTCGACGCCGTCGGCGCCTGGCCACCCGTCGCCGAGTCCCACGTGGAGATGGACGGGGCCTGGGCGCTCTACGAGGCATGGGTCAAGCTCCTCACCGGCGAGGCCGACACCGCCCTCGTCTACGCCCACGGCACCTCCTCGGCCGGCTCCCTGCGCGACGTCCTCAGCCGCCAGCTCGACCCCTACTACGCCGCGCCCCTGTGGCCCGACTCCGTCGCCCTGGCCGCCCTCCAGGCCCAGGCCCTCATCGACGCCGGCGACACCGACGAGGACGACCTCGCCCGCATCGCCGCCCGCAACCGCACCGTGGCCCGCGCCAACCCCCACGCCCAACTCCGCGCCGCCGGCCCCCACGGCGACTACGTCGTACGGCCCCTGCGCACCGCCGACTGCCCGCCCGTCAGCGACGGCGCCGCCGCCGTCGTCCTCGCCGCCGGCGACACCGCCCGCCGCATGCACGAGCGACCCGCCTGGATCCGCGGCATCGACCACCGCGTCGAACCCCACGCCCTCGGCGTCCGCGACCTCACCGACTCGCCCTCCACCCGCCGCGCCGCCGAACGCGCCGGCGCCTACGACGCCCCCCTCGACCTCGCCGAACTCCACGCCCCCTTCACCTCCCAGGAAGTCGTCCTGCGCAAGGCCCTGCGCCTCGCCGACGACGTGCGCGTCAACCCCTCCGGCGGCGCCCTCGCCGCCAACCCCGTGATGGCCACCGGCCTCATCCGCCTCGGCGAGGCGGCCGCCCGCATCCACCGCGGCGAGGCCCGCCGCGCCCTCGCCCACGCCACCTCCGGGCCCTGCCTGCAGCACAACCTCGTCGCCGTGCTCGAGGGGGACAGCGCATGAGCAAGGAACCCGTCGCCGTCGTCGGCATCGGCCAGACCCAGCACGCCGCCGCCCGCCGCGACGTCTCGATCGCCGGCCTCGTCCGCGAGGCCGCCCGCCGCGCCCTCGACGACGCCGCCCTCGACTGGCGCGACGTCGAGGCCGTCGTCATCGGCAAGGCCTCCGACTTCTTCGAGGGCGTCATGACGCCCGAGCTCTACCTCGCCGACGCCCTCGGCGCCACCGGCAAACCCCTGCTGCGCGTCCACACCGCCGGCTCGGTCGGCGGCTCGACCGCCCTCGTCGCCGCGAACCTCGTCGCGGCCCGCGTCACCGCACCGTTCTGACCCTGGCCTTCGAGAAACAGTCGGAGTCCAACGCCATGTGGGGCCTGTCCCTGCCCGTCCCCTTCCAACAGCCCCTGCTCGCCGGCGCCGGCGGCTTCTTCGCCCCGCACGTGCGCGCCTACATCCGCCGCACCGGCGCCCCGGCCACGACCGGCGCGCTCGTCGCCCTCAAGGACCGCCGCAACGCCCTGCGGAACCCCTACGCCCACCTCCACGAGCACGACATCACCCTCGAGAAGGTGCGCTCCTCGCCCATGCTGTGGGACCCCATCCGCTACGCCGAGACCTGCCCCTCCTCCGACGGGGCCTGCGCCATGGTCCTCACCGACCGCGCGGGCGCCGCCCGCGCCCCGCACCGGCCCGCCTGGCTGCACGGCGGCGCCATGCGCAGCGAGCCCACGCTCTTCCCCGGCAAGGACTTCGTCTCCCCCCGCGCCGGCCGCGACTGCGCCGCCGACGTCTACCGCCAGGCCGGCGTCACCGACCCGCGCCGCCAGATCGACGTCGTCGAGATGTACGTGCCCTTCAGCTGGTACGAGCCGATGTGGCTGGAGAACCTCGGCTTCGCCGCCGAGGGCGAGGGCTGGAAGCTCACCGAGTCCGGCGCGACCGCGCTCGACGGCGAGTTGCCCGTCAACCCGTCGGGCGGCGTCCTGTCCACCAACCCCATCGGCGCCTCCGGCATGCTCCGCTTCGCCGAGGCCGCGCTCCAGGTCCGCGGCCGCGCCGGAGAGCACCAAATCCCCGGCGCCCGCACGGCACTTGGCCACGCCTACGGCGGCGGTGCCCAGTTCTTCTCCATGTGGCTCGTCGCCGACCGTCCCCCGACGGCCTGAAGCCGTGCGCGCGGCCTGTCCGGCTCCGGCGTCGCTCGCTAGGGTGGGCCACGACGACGAGCCGGGAGGAGTGCGGACGTGGCGAACAGCACGACTGAACAACTGGCAGGCGACGCGAAGCCGGATCTCGACCTCGCCAAGGCCACCTGGCAGTCGAGCGGCCAGGGACCGCGGGGGAACGTTCAGATCGCCTTCGTCGAGGGCTTCGTCGCCCTGCGGGACCGCCGGGACCCGGACGTCCCGGCGGTGATCTTCTCACCGGGCGAGTGGCGCGCCTTCATGATCAGCGCCAGGGACGGCGCCTTCGACCTGACGTAGCACATGACGTAGCACCTGACCGTAGACCCGACGCAGACCTGACGCAGATCCGATGCGGGCCCGGGGCCGGGCGCGGCCGACCCGCCGCGCCGGCCCGGGCACGTGCCGCCCACACGGGTTCCCCGGGCGCACGCGCGGGGGACGGGCACGTACGATGTGGGCATGTCCTTCCTCCGCCGCCGCAGCGCCGCCACCCCGACCGGGCCGGACTTCGACGTCCTCGCCATGGATCCCGGGGACTGGCCGGGCGACCTCGGGGCCGGCCTGCTGCCCGCGCCCGACGGAAGCTGCCAGGGAGTCTTCCTCCGCTACGACCTGTTCGGCGGCCGCGGTCCCGCGATGATCATCGGCAATCTCCCCGAGGGCTCGCCGGCCCGGGAGCTGTCCGAGGGCCAGGTCCCCTTCGAGGTGGCCCAGCTCCTCGCCGCGCTCGGCAACGACGAGCCGGTCGAGGTCGTGGAGAGCGAGGACGTCCCCGTCATGCACGAGGACAACCTGCTCATCGTCCGCCGCCTGAAGTGCTCCGAGAGCCGGATCTCCTGCACCCAGTTCGACCGCAGCGACGGCGTCCTCGTCACCATCGCCAGCTGGGACCGGCCGATCACCGACGACCTGTACCAGCTGCTGAAGCCGCTGCCCGCCGAGATGTTCCAGGCGGGCTAGCGGCCCCGGCGCCCTTCGGTCCGCCCTACCAGTTCGAGGGGCGGACGCGCACGTCGGAGGCCTTCACGAAGGCCACCCGGTGCCCGAACTGGATCTCGTAGTAGACGTCCTCGCCCCGGATCACCTTGTGACCCGCCGGCTCGAAGGTCGTCGCCCACAGGTACTCGCTGGGCGAGGTCGCGCCCAGGACGTACGCCTGCCCGGCGAGCAGCTTGTACGGCAGCGGCGTCACCGCCTGCACCGGCACGCCCGCCGGATACGCCTCCGCCTCGGGGTACGCCCGCCCGTAGACCGGGATCTCCGTCAGGCCCTCCCGCGGCGTGACCAGCTTCCCGTGGGCGCCCACGGCCTTCGGGTCCCACCACGGATCCTCGAACCACGCCTTCTGCCCGAGGTACCAGATCGCCGTCCAGCCGCCCTGCCGGTCGGCCACCGCGAACTGCTGGCCCGTCGAGGCGCGGGCGCCCGTGTCGTTCACGTCCGTCGTCGAGGGGCTGCCGTCGGGACGCAGACCGACGTCCTTCACCAGCGGCGCGTCCGCGCGCGGGGCCGTGTGCAGCCGCACCGCGCCCGAACCGTGCGGGGCGCACTTCTCGCCGGGCTTGGCGCAGCCGGTGTAGACCGGCTTGTTGCTCGTGTAGTCGGGAGCGATCGTCACCATCCCGCTGAACAGGCTGGCCGAAGTGTAGAAGGGCCGGCCCAGCAGCTCGAAGTAGTGCGCCCAGTCCCAGTACGGCCCGGGGTCGGTGTGCATGCCCCGGATCGTGGCCGGGGTCGTACCGGGGACGTTGTCGTGGCCCAGGATGTGCTGCCGGTCCAGCGGGATCCTCAGCTTCTCCGCCAGGTACCGCACCAGCCGCGCCGAGGTGCGGTACATCTCCTCCGTGTACCAGGCGTCGGGCTGGGCCAGGAAGCCCTCGTGCTCGATGCCGACCGACTTGGAGTTCACGTACCAGTTCCCCGCGTGCCAGGCGACGTCCTTGGTGGGGACGTGCTGGGCGATGTGCCCGTCGCCGGAGCGGATCGTGTAGTTCCAGGAGACGTAGGTCGGGTCCTTGACCAGCTTGATCGTCGTCTCCCACGTCCCCTCGGTGTCGTGGACGACGATGTAGTCGACCTTCTGCGAGGCGGGCCGGTCGGCGACGTCGTGGTTGCCGTAGTCCTTGCCCTCCAGATGCTGGTACGGCGCCGGGATCGACTCGCAGGCCACCGTCGACGGGCACTCGACCCCCGCGGCCGCGAGATCGCCGAGCCCCAGCCGCCGGAGCTGCTCGGTACGGGGCGCGAGGCCCGGGCTCGCGGGGAGGCCGATCTCCTGGCCGCTGTCGGTGGTGCGCCGCTGGCCCCTACGGATCACGTCGTAGACTGTCTCTTATACACAT
>KL569455.1:41923-45737 GCA_000715685.1 Streptomyces lilacinus | reverse complement strand
GGGGCCCCGGTGCCGAGGAGAGTCAGTTCCACCCCCCGATCGTCTCGCGTCGGCGGGCGGCGGGCGCGCGGGGCTCACCCTTTCTCGTCCGGCGCCCCCTTTCCCGGGTGTCACCGGCCGTTAGGCTGCGACACGCACGTACCTGCATCCCCGATGCCCAGGAGGCGGACATGGCGTGGACGTGGCGGTTCGAGAAGGCCGACGGGACGGAGGCGCCCCCGGTGGTGGAGCCGGAGGAGTTCACGACGCAGGGGGACGCGGAGTCCTGGATCGGTGAGCACTGGAAGGCCCTGCTGGACGGCGGCACCGAGCAGGTGCGTCTCTTCGAGGACGACGAGGAGATCTACGAGAGCCCGATGAGCCTGCGGGCGGCCGTGGAGGCGGAGGGCTGAGGGCCGGGGCCCGGCCGCGGGGCGGCCTCAGCCGCCCCGCACCCCGCACAGGTGCAGCAGCGCCGCCACCGCGCGGTACGGATCCGTGCGCCCCGCCCGCTCCTCGGCGGCCAGCAGCCTCGTCAGCTCCGGCTCGGTCGGCACCGGCACGTCGTCCTCGGCCAGGTCGGTGAAGACCCGCACCCCGTACCAGGCGCGCAGCGGCGCCCCGATGCCGGCCAGGGTCGCCGCGAGCGTCTCGCGCCGGTCGGCGCGGACCTGGAGGCCGAGGCGGTTGGTGTAGGCGGGGGAGTCGAAGGCGGCGAGCGCGGTGTCCCAGTCGCCGGACAGCCCCGGCCGCATGGCCAGCGCGTCGGCGTTGCGCACGAGGAGCGAGAGCAGCCCGCCCGGGGCGAGCACCCGGGCCAGGCCCGCGACCATGGGGTCCGGCTCCGGCACGTACATCAGGACGCCGTGGCAGAGCACGACGTCGAAGGAGCCGGGCTGGAAGTGCGCGCCGGTGTCCCGGCCGTCGCCCTCGATCAGCCGCATCCGCTCCCGGATGCCCTCGGGCTCGGCGGCCACTGCCTCGCGCAGCACCGCGATCATGCGGGGGTCGAGCTCCAGGCCGGTCACCTCGTGGCCCAGGCGGGCCAGCCGCAGGGCCTGCGTGCCCTGGCCGGGGCCCACGTCGAGCACGCGCAACCGCCGCCCGACCGCGAAGCGGCCGGAGATCTGCTCGTCCAGCTGACGGGCGACCAGCTCCTGGCGGACGGTGTTCCGCAGTCCCCCGAGCCCGCCGAGCCAGCTCCGCGCCCCGCCGCCGAACCCCGTGGCGAAGGCGCTCAGTGCTTCTCCCCGCGCTTGACCTTCGGCTTGGGCAGGCGCAGGCGGCGCATCTGCAGGGTGCGCATCAGGGCGTACGGGACGGCGCCCCGCACGTTCTCGTCGGGGAAGCGCTGCTTGAGGGCGCGCTTGAGGGTGACGGCCGTGATCACGGAGTTGATGACGATCAGCGCGATGACGACCATCCACGCCAGCAGCACGTAAGCCTGGAACGAGCCACGGTTGATCATGCTCAGGACGAGGATCAGCACGGCCAGCGGCAGGAAGAATTCGGCCACCGAGTAACGGGCGTCGACGAAGTCGCGGGCGAAGGAGCGCACCGGACCCTTGTCGCGGGCGGGCAGGTACCGCTCGTCGCCGTTGGCCAGGGCCTCGCGCTGCTTGGCGAGGTCCACGCGCCGCGCCTCGCGGGCGCGCTTGGCGGCGTCCTTGCGATTGGTGGGCGTCTGCGCCAGCGAGCGGCGCTGACCGTTGGCCTCGCTGCGCTTGGGGGTGGGCCGGCCCTTGGGGGCCTGCGGGTCACGGGGCTGCTTGGGCTGGTCCGCGGTCACCTTGGTGGCAGCGGCCTGCTCTTCCTTCGAACGGCTTCGGAACACGGGACCCAAGGGTACGGGGTTGTCGGGCCCCGCCCCAGTCCGCCCGGGCACGATCCGGCAACGACCGGCGTGCGCCCGGCGCGGTCCGCCCCCGCCGTCCCGGACGCGCCCGTACTCCTCGAGCCGGAGAGCGAGGGCGCACCGATCGTCCTGGAGGAGGAGCACATCCGGCCACGAACAGTGCGGTAATGGAAGCAGGGCCCGTACTGTGGGTTCTGAAAGATGTGCTGGAGCCTAAGCACCGAGCGGGCCGGTGAGTCCGGCCAGTCGGTCAGAAGGGGGCGCGCGAGGCCCATGAGCGGTGTCATGAAGCGGATGGGGATGATCTTCCGCGCGAAGGCCAACAAGGCCCTGGACCGGGCCGAGGATCCGCGCGAGACCCTCGACTACTCGTACCAGAAGCAGCTGGAGCTGCTGCAGAAGGTGCGGCGCGGTGTCGCGGACGTGGCGACGTCCCGCAAGCGCCTGGAGCTCCAGCTCAACCAGCTGCAGGGACAGTCGGCCAAGCTCGAGGAGCAGGGCCGCAAGGCGCTCGCGCTGGGCCGGGAGGACCTGGCCCGCGAGGCGCTGACGCGCCGGGCCGCGCTGCAGCAGCAGGTCAGCGACCTGGAGACGCAGCACCAGACCCTCCAGGGCGAGGAGGAGAAGCTCACGCTCGCCTCCCAGCGCCTGCAGGCCAAGGTGGACGCCTTCCGCACGAAGAAGGAGACCATCAAGGCGACCTACACGGCGGCCCAGGCCCAGACCCGGATCGGCGAGGCCTTCTCCGGCATCTCCGAGGAGATGGGCGACGTCGGCATGGCCATCCAGCGCGCCGAGGACAAGACCGCGCAGATGCAGGCCCGCGCCGGCGCCATCGACGAGCTGCTCGCCTCCGGCGCGCTCGACGACCCCACCGGGATGGCGAAGGACGACATCACCGCCGAGCTGGACCGCCTCTCGGGCGGTTCGGACGTGGAGCTCGAGCTGCAGCGGATGAAGGCGGAGCTGGCGGGCGGCAGCAGCGCCGACCGACAGGCCATCGAGGGCGGCCAGGCGGGCCAGGCCCAGCAGGGCCGGACCCAGGACCAGCCGCGCTTCGACAAGAGCTGACCGAGAGCTGATCACGAGCTGACCAGGACAGGCGCCGACTCGCCCTGACGCAAGGGAGACCGTCATGATCGTACGGATCATGGGGGAGGGCCAGGTGAAGCTGGCCGACAGCCACTTCGCCGAGCTCAACAGACTGGACGACGAGCTGCTCGAGGAGTTGGAAGCCGGCGACGAGGAGGGCTTCCGGCGCACGCTGGAGGCGCTCCTCGACGCCGTGCGCCGGCTGGGCACGCCGCTGCCCGACGACGCCCTGGAGCCCTCCGAGCTGATCCTGCCCGCACCCGACTCCGCCCTCGACGAAGTCCGCGCGATGCTCGGCGACGACGGCCTGATCCCCGGCTGAGCGGCGCCCCGCTCGCCCCGGCACACCGGCACAGCGCCGCGCCCCCGCCCCCACGGGCCGGGGGCGCCGCCGATTCCGATGGGATCGCGATGACCTCCCTCGCCGCCTCGGGCCTCGCCCGTCCGCACCGCTGGCTGCGCGGCCACCCGTACGCCTCCGACAGCCTGCTGGCCGTCTTCGTCCTGGGGCTCGTCCTGCTGGGCGCCTACCTCGGCCCGCACATGGACCACCGGCACCCGCCGGCGCCCGGCTTCCTCCTGCTGTCCGCCGCGGCCTCCGCCTGCCTGGTGGCCCGCCGCCGCGCGCCGCGCGCCGTGCTGGCCGTGACCTCCGTGCTCACGGTCGTCGCCACCGTCTTCGCCCGAGACGACGGGCCGCCGCGCACCCAGATCGCCATGACCGCCGCGGTCGCCCTCTACACCGTCGCCGCCCGCACCGAACGGTCCACGGCCCTGCGCATCGTGGTCGTCACCGTCGCCGTCCTCACCGGCGTCGTCATGCTCTTCGGCAACCCGCCGTGGTACTCGCAGGAGAACTTCGGCCTCCTCGCCTGGACCGGCCTGGCA
>KL569455.1:41201-41643 GCA_000715685.1 Streptomyces lilacinus | reverse complement strand
GTCCGCAGCCGGCGGGCGTTCGTCGCGGCGATCGAGGAGCGCGCCTTACGCGCCGAGCGCACCCGCGAGGAGGAGGCCCGCCGTCGGGTGGCCGAGGAGCGGCTGCGCATCGCCCGCGAGCTCCACGACGTCGTCGCCCACCACATCGCGCTCGTCAACGTCCAGGCCGGGGTCGCCTCGCACGTCATGGACAGCCGGCCCGACCAGGCCAAGCAGGCCCTCGCCCACGTCCGGGAGGCCAGCCGCTCGGCCCTCGAGGAGCTGCGCGCGACGGTGGGCCTGCTGCGGCAGTACGGGGACCCCGCGGCCCCCACCGAGCCGGCGCCCGGCCTCGGCGTCCTCGACCAGCTCGTCGACGGCTTCGCCCGGGTGGGGCTGCGCGTCGACGTGGTCGCCGCCTCGACGCTGCCCGGCGGGCCGGGCACGGGCACCGGCGCCGCGG
>KL569455.1:37280-40951 GCA_000715685.1 Streptomyces lilacinus | reverse complement strand
CCGCCGAGGTCGTCGGGCCGCTGCCGGGCGCGGTGGACCTGACCGCCTACCGGGTGCTGCAGGAGGCCCTCACCAACGTGCACAAGCACGCGGGGGCCGGCGCGCGGGCCGAGGTCGCGCTGCTGCGGAGCGCGGCGAGCCTGGACCTGACCGTGGTCGACGACGGGGGCGAGCCCACCGATGCCGTCCCCGGTGCCGTCCCGGACGCCGCCCCCGGCGGGCACGGCCTGATCGGCATGCGGGAGCGGGCGACCGCCCTCGGCGGCACGTGCGAGGCGGGCCCGCGGGGCCGGGGCCAGCGGGGTTTCCGGGTCCGCACGGTGCTGCCCGTGCAGGCGCGCGGGGGCGCGGACGGCGACCGGAGGGCCGAGCCTAGGCTGGGCGCATGACTGAGCCGATCACCGTTCTCCTGGCCGACGACCAGGCGTTGTTGCGCAGCGCGTTCAAGGTTCTGGTGGACTCCGAGCCCGACCTGCGGGTCGTGGCGGAGGCGGCGGACGGCGCCCAGGCGGTCGAGCTCGCCCGCCTGCACGTGCCGGACGTGGTGCTGATGGACATCCGCATGCCCGGCACGGACGGCCTGGCGGCCACCCGCGAGATCTGCTCGGACCCCGCGCTGGCGGCGGTGCGGGTGGTGATGCTGACGACGTTCGAGGTCGACGAGTACGTGGTGCAGGCGCTGCGGGCCGGCGCCTCGGGCTTCCTCGGCAAGGGCGCGGAGCCGGAGGACCTGCTGGGCGCGATACGGATCGCGGCGGCGGGGGAGGCCCTGCTGTCGCCGGCGGCGACGAAGGGCCTGATCGCGACGTTCCTGGCGCAGGGGACGGGCGGCCAGGCCCGCCCGGGCCCGGGCGCGGTGCGGCTCGACGGCCTCACCGGGCGCGAGCGGGAGGTGCTGGTGCACGTGGCCGGCGGGCTGTCGAACGACGAGATCGGCGAGCGGCTGTCGGTCAGCCCGCTGACGGTGAAGACCCACGTGAACCGCGCGATGGCGAAGCTGGGCGCCCGTGACCGGGCGCAGCTGGTCGTCATCGCGTACGAGTCGGGGCTGGTGCGGCCGCGTACGGAGTAGGGCGGACCGACGACGTCGGCCCGCCCCGCGATGCCGTACCCCTACGGCAGTGCGAGCATCCGCTCCAGCGCCAGCTTGGAGAAGCTCGCGACCTCGGGGTCGACCTCGATGCGGTTGACGACCTTGCCGTCCGCGAGGGACTCCAGCGCCCACACCAGGTGCGGCAGGTCGATCCGGTTCATCGTCGAGCAGAAGCAGACCGTCTTGTCGAGGAAGACGATCTCCTTGCCCTGGTCGGCGAACCGGTTCGCCAGCCGGCGCACCAGGTTCAGCTCCGTGCCGATGGCCCACTTGGAGCCGGCCGGGGCGGCCTCCAGCGTCTTGATGATGTACTCCGTCGAACCGACGTAGTCGGCCGCGGCCACGACCTCGTGCCGGCACTCGGGGTGCACCAGGACGTTGACGCCCGGGATGCGCTCGCGCACGTCGTTGACGGAGTCGAGCGAGAAGCGGCCGTGCACCGAGCAGTGCCCGCGCCACAGGATCATCTTCGCGCCGCGCAGCTCCTCGGCGGTCAGGCCGCCGTTCGGCTTGTGCGGGTTGTAGACGACGCAGTCCTCCAGCGACATGCCCATGTCGCGGACGGCGGTGTTGCGGCCCAGGTGCTGGTCCGGCAGGAAGAGGACCTTCTCGCCCTGCTCGAAGGCCCAGTTCAGGGCGCGCTCGGCGTTGGAGGAGGTGCAGATCGTGCCGCCGTGCTTGCCGGTGAAGGCCTTGATGTCGGCGGAGGAGTTCATGTACGAGACCGGAACGGTCACCTCGGCGACGCCCGCCTCGGTCAGCACGTCCCAGCACTCGGCGACCTGCTCGGCGGTGGCCATGTCGGCCATCGAGCAGCCCGCGGCCAGGTCCGGCAGGATGACCTGCTGGTCGTCCGTGGTCAGGATGTCGGCCGACTCGGCCATGAAGTGCACGCCGCAGAAGACGATGTACTCGGCGTCCGGCCGGGCGGCGGCGTCGCGGGCCAGCTTGAAGGAGTCACCGGTCACGTCCGCGAACTGGATGACCTCGTCGCGCTGGTAGTGGTGGCCGAGGACGAAGACCTTGTCCCCGAGCTTCGCCTTGGCCGCGCGCGCACGCTCCACCAGGTCCGGGTCGGACGCCGCCGGCAGGTCGCCGGGGCACTCCACGCCGCGCTCGCTGCGGGGGTCGGACTCACGGCCGAGCAGCAGGAGGGCGAGGGGGGTGGGCTGGACATCCAAGGGCTGGGCGGTGGTCACGACACGCACCCTTTCTGTTCTGCGGACGGCCGGTCGGGCCTTGTCGTCAATTTGACGCTATTTATCATAGCCGCTTCGTGTCAGTTTGACGATGCCGATCGTGTCAATGTGACGCATTCCCGCGCGGCGGACCGCACGGGCGGACGGTGTGCGAGCATGAAGAGCGGGCGTCACGTCGATCGTCGCGTCCGGCCCGGAATGAATCCGGGACCACGTCGGTTGCTGGCGAGAGCAAGCAGTCCGCACTCGCACCAAAGACCCGGGAGTGAAGCAGATGTCCGTTCAGGACGAGAAGACCACTGTGAGCGACGGCATCCTCCTGTCCGACGCCGCGGCCGCCAAGGTCAAGAGCCTGCTGGAGCAGGAAGGCCGCGACGACCTCGCCCTGCGCGTCGCCGTCCAGCCCGGTGGCTGCTCCGGTCTGCGCTACCAGCTCTTCTTCGACGAGCGCTCGCTCGACGGCGACGTCGTGAAGGACTTCGACGGTGTCAAGGTCGTCACCGACCGCATGAGCGCCCCGTACCTGGGCGGCGCCTCCATCGACTTCGTCGACACCATCGAGAAGCAGGGCTTCACGATCGACAACCCGAACGCCACGGGCTCCTGCGCCTGCGGCGACTCGTTCAGCTAAGCGGGCCACGCGTGTGGGCGGTACCCCGGCCGGGGTGCCGCCCACACGCGTATGCCGTCCCCGCGGTCCGCTACTTCTCCTGCCGCTCCCGCACCGCGCCGCCCGTCGTCAGGTCCACCACCCGGCGGTCGCCCAGCGGCTCGTCCAGCGACACCGTGGTGTCGAAGCGCTTGATCATCAGTACGCAGTAGCGGCCCGGCTCCTTCTCGGTGCCGGTGACCTTGACCGTCACCGCCGCCTTCGACTGCTCGGCGGACGCGGCCCAGTCGCTGCACACCCCGCCCCAGAAGTGCAGGACGAGCTTCCGACCGTCGTCGGCCGTGCTGTACGACTCCACGCGCACCGGCCCCGACCTCGGCGGCGTCGCGGTCGGCGTGCCGCCGGGCTCACCGGACGGCGCGGGCTTCCGCCCCGCGATGAACTTCGGGTCCACCGCCGGCTGGACCACGGTGACCGTCCCGCCCTTGGGCATCCCCGGCATCTCGACCGCGAAGAGCCACGACGGCACCAGTGCCGGCCGCCCGCCCACGGACTGCGCGGCCAGCGCGAAGGTCGCGCCGCGCACCACCGCCGGCTCCGGCTTCGACTCCGCCTTCCCCTCGCAGGGCCCGTCGGCACTCTCCTCGAGCGAGTCCTTGAACGGGACCGCCGTCGCGCAGCCGCCGATGCTCGGACGACTGCCCGTCCCGGCGCCCCTGTTCAGCTCGTCGAGCGCCTGCCGCGCCGTGACGAGCGGATACGTCGCGCC
>KL569455.1:34062-37045 GCA_000715685.1 Streptomyces lilacinus | reverse complement strand
CGTAGGTGGGCCGGGAGTCCACCACGGGATCGGCGGTGACCGTGCGCACCGCCCCGTACGTCTTGCTCGCGTCGGTCCGGGCGCCCTCCTGGCCCAGGGCCTTGAGCACGGGCGCGGCGACGCTCTTCGCCTTGTCCTCCGACACCGGGCCGGCCGCCGCCGGGTCCGGGCCCGGGCCGGGGGAGCCGTCGCGGAAGGACGGGCACTTCCCGCCGGGGGCGGGACCCGCACCGGGCTCCTGTCGGGGGCCGGCGCCCGGCGGATGCTCGCAGTGCGCCCCGCCCGGCACGCCGTAGCGGGAGTACGCCCAGCTGCCCGGCCCCTGCCGGCTCACCCGCAGCGTGGGGCCGGCCGCGTCCGGGGTGCTGCCGACCGTCCAGGTGTCGCCGTTCAGCCTCGGTGTGCCCGCCACGCCGAGCACCTTGGCGAGGGCGGCCACGCGGTCGCCGTCGACCTGGGCCTCGGAGACGTGCACCGCGGCCGTCCGCGGCCCGTCGGGCAGCGGCCCCGCGGCGCGGTAGCGCACGCCGTGGGGGTCGGGCTCGCCCGGCGCGATGCCCTGGGAGGGGCCGCCGGAGCCGGCCGGGCGGTCGTAGCCGTCCAGGGCGAGCGGCGCGGGCGAGCCGCCGCCCTCGCTCGCGCTCGGCCGTCCGCCGCCGTCGCCGTCCGACGCCGTGGACGCCCAGTACGCGCCCCCTCCGCCGGCCAGCAGCACCGCCGCCGCCACCGATGCCACCGCCAGCGGGGAGTGCTTCCGCTGCCGTTTGCCGGGGGTGTCGCCCGGAGTGCCGCCCTCGGTGCTCACCGCATCGCTCCTTCGCTCCGCTCAAAGTGAAGTACTGCCGCATCCCCCGGGGAGGGGACGCCACTTGGACGGAGCGGAGGAGCGAGCGGTTCCACGCGGTACGAGCGGTGGGTACGGGGCGGCTCCCGGGCGCCCGGGCTCTCAGCAGCTCAGTCGCTCAGTCGCCGTACTCCGACATCGCGTCCAACAGACGGGCCGACCGCGGGGGCACCGAGACGCCGTGGATCAGCGACAGCGGCGTCCCGCCGGCGGCACCCCGCTCGGGGACGGCCGCCGGAACGGCCCAGTCCCGCGCCATGCGCGCCCCCAGCCCGCGCAGCTCGGCCAGCGACTCCGGATCCGTGGCGGGAGTGACGTCCTTCACAGTCTTCGGCATAACCGCACCGTACGCACGCGAAGGCGCGATGTGAAAGACCTACTATTAGGTAGATTTATGCACTGACTGGCGAGAACCGGACGTGGTGACGGCCGGGGGAACCGGTAACGTGTGGTGGCTCTTCTTGTTGCTCGTCATCCCTTACCTGTCGTTTCACTCGCCCCCCAGGGAGCAGACCCGTCGTGCGTATCGCTGTCACCGGCTCCATCGCCACCGACCATCTGATGACCTTCCCCGGCCGCTTCGCCGACCAGCTCGTGGCGGACCAGCTGCACACGGTCTCCCTCTCCTTCCTCGTCGACGAACTCGACGTGCGCCGCGGCGGAGTGGGTCCCAACATCTGCTTCGGCATGGGCGTGCTGGGCCTGCGTCCCGTCCTGGTCGGCGCCGCCGGCGCGGACTTCGCCGACTACCGCGCCTGGCTCGACCGGCACGGCGTCGACACCGCCTCCGTGCACATCTCCGAGGTCCTGCACACCGCGCGCTTCGTCTGCACCACCGACACCGACCACAACCAGATCGCGTCCTTCTACACCGGCGCGATGAGCGAGGCCCGCCAGATCGAGCTGCAGCCGGTGGCCGAGCGGGTCGGCGGCCTCGACCTGGTCGTGATCGGCGCGGACGACCCCGAGGCGATGATCCGCCACACCGAGGAGTGCCGCACGCGCGGCATCCCCTTCGCGGCCGACCCCTCCCAGCAGCTCGCCCGCATGGACGGCGACGACATCCGGGTCCTGATCGACGGGGCGACCTACCTCTTCACCAACGAGTACGAGAAGGCGCTCATCGAGTCCAAGACCGGCTGGACGGGCGAGGAGATCCTGGCCAAGGTCGGCACCCGCGTCACCACGCTGGGCGCGCAGGGCGTGCGCATCGAGCGCGTCGGCGAGCCGGTCATCGAGGTCGGCTGCCCGCAGGAGGAGGCCAAGGTCGACCCGACCGGCGTCGGCGACGCGTTCCGCGCGGGCTTCCTCGCGGGGCTGACGTGGGAGCTCTCGCTCGAGCGGTCGGCGCAGCTGGGCTGCATGCTGGCGACGCTGGTCATCGAGACGCTGGGCACGCAGGAGTACGAGCTGCGGCGCGGCCACTTCATGGAGCGCTTCGCCAAGGCCTACGGCCACGAGGCGGCAGCCGAAGTCCAGGCCCACCTGGCCTGACCCCGGGGGCTCCGCCCCTGGACCCCGTTTTCTCGCCCACCCACCCGCCCGGTTGCCCCCAACGTCACGACGTTGGCAGTGATCGGGTGGGCGGGTGGGCGAATCCCGTCAGGCGCGGCGCCGCACCCGGTACGCGACCCCGCGCTCCGCCGGCCGTTCCCCCACGTACTCCTGCGAACGCATCTCGCACCACGCCGGAATGTCCAGGCGCGCCGCCTCGTCGTCGGACAGCACCGTCACCAGCCCACCCACCGGCACGTCCCCGATGACCTTCGCCAGCTCGATCACCGGGATCGGGCACCGCTTCCCGAGCGAGTCGACGACCAGCTCCTCCTCGGAGCCGGAATCGGAGCCGGAGTCGGCCCCGGAAGCCGAGGACGCCGCCCCCGTGGGGGCCCCGAGCCGGTCCCGGACCGACCGGACGACCTCGGGGAGGACCCGAAGGAAGTCCTCCACCTCCTCCGCCGTCGTCCCCCGCGGCAGCGAAACCCGCACGTTCCCCTCCGACAGCACCCCCATCGCCCGCAGCACATGGCTCGGCTCCAGCGTGCTGGACGTGCACGACGACCCCGACGAGACCGAGAAGCCCTCGCGGTCCAGCGCGTGCAGCAGCGTCTCCCCGTCTCTTATACACATCTCTGATGG
>KL569455.1:29244-33828 GCA_000715685.1 Streptomyces lilacinus | reverse complement strand
ATGTGTATAAGAGACAGACCTCCACGTCGGGCACGAGCAGCGGCACCCGGGTCCGTACGCGGTCCACCAGCAGCCGCAGCCGGGCCGCCTCCGCCGCCGCCTCCGCGCGCACGGCCCGCAGGGACGCCGCGGCCGCGACGATCGCGGGAAGGTCGGGGAAGCCGGGCGCGCGGCCCGCCTCCCGCTCGTCCACCGGCCCCGGCATCGAGAACCGCGTCCCCTTGCGGACCGCCAGCAGCCCGACCCCCGACGGCCCGCCCCACTTGTGCGCGCTCGCGGTCAGCAGCGACCAGCCCTCCGGCACCGGGCCCCAGCCCAGCGACTGCGCGGCGTCGACCAGCAGCGGCCCGCCCGCCGCGCGGCAGGCCGCGACGGCCTCGGCCACCGGCTGCTCCGTGCCGACCTCGTGGTTGGCGGACTGCAGCGCGGCGAGGGCGGTGTCGGGGCGCAGTGCCGCGGCCCACGTGTCCGGGTCGACCCGGCCGGTGCGGTCGACCGGCACCTCGGTGACCGCGCCGCCGTCGGCCTCGAGCGCCGCGCCCGCGTGGAGGACGGCGGAGTGCTCGACGGCGGACACCACCAAATGGCGGCCCACCCGGCGGCGTCCGGCGAGGGCGCCGGCGATGCCGTCGTGCAGGGCGCGTGTCCCCGAAGGAGTGAAGACGAGCTCGTCCGGGCGACAGCCCACCGCCTCCGCGGCCGCCTCGCGCGCCGCGTCCAGCAGCAGTCGGGCCCGACGTCCCTCCCGGTAGAGCCGGGCCGGATCGGCCCAGCCCTCGTCGAGGGAGGCCAGCAGCGCCTGGCGGGCGACCGGGTGCAGGGGGGCGGCGGAGGCCGCGTCGAAGTAGGGCACGTATGAACGCTAACTCTCCCGGGACTCCGCCGGCGCCGGGAGTGCGGCTGCCCTGGTCAGCGGCCCTGGGGAGGGGGCGGCGGGGCCTTCTGACGGTCCGCCGGACGGCGGCCGGAGCTGCGGATTCCACCCCTTCGGGGACCGGCACGGCGCGTTGGGCACCCTCCCCGCGCGACCCCAAATAGCGTCCAGTAGGGTTTGGTCCGCATAAACATCCAAACCCCTGCCCGCAGCGGGCCGGCGACCGACCAGCGAGACGGCCGCAGCCGGCCGCACGGGCGAGACTCTCGGGAAGGCGCTACGTGAGTCCCAACGGCTCCGACCGCTCGTCGCGGCGCCCGGTGCGGCGGAAGCTGCTGCAGGCGCTGGCCGCGGGCGCTGTCCTGGCGACCGCCACCGGTTGCACATCGAAGGACTTCCCCCGCCTCGGCATGCCAACGCCCGTCACGGAAGAGGCGCCGCGGATCCTCTCCTTGTGGCAGGGCTCGTGGGCGGCCGCGCTCGCTACGGGCGTACTGGTGTGGGGCCTGATCCTGTGGAGCGTCATCTTCCACCGGCGCAGCAGGTCCAAGGTGGAGGTTCCCACCCAGACCCGGTACAACATGCCCATCGAGGCGCTGTACACCGTGGTCCCGATCATCATCGTGTCGGTGCTCTTCTACTTCACCGCGCGTGATGAGAACAAGCTCCTGACCAACCCGGAGAAGCCGCAGCACGTCATCAACGTGGTCGGCTTCCAGTGGAGCTGGGCGTTCAACTACATGGAGAACGTCGACGGCAACACCGCCACCCCGGCGAAGCCGCTCCGTGAGAACAAGGAGCTCGACGCGATCCCGGACCGGTTCCTGAAGAAGGCGCCGCAGGGAGCGGAGGGTGTCTACGAGGTCGGCATCCCCGGTGACCGCAACCCGCAGACCAACAACCCGGGCCCGACGCTGTGGCTGCCCAAGGGTGAGACGGTGCAGTTCGTCCTCACCTCGCGGGACGTCATCCACTCCTTCTGGGTGGTGCCGTTCCTGATGAAGCAGGACGTCATCCCGGGGCACACCAACAGCTTCACGGTGACTCCCCAGAAGGAGGGCACCTACCTGGGCAAGTGTGCCGAGCTCTGCGGCCAGGACCACTCGCGGATGCTCTTCAACGTCAAGATCGTCTCTCCTGAGCGGTACAAGGCGCACCTGAAGGAGCTGGCGGCCAAGGGCCAGACCGGCTACCAGCCGGCGGGTATCGCGATGACGGATCACGCGAAGAACGCGGAGACCAAGAACAAGTGAGCATCCTCAACGAACCCCAGGGTGCCGCCGCCGCATCAGCCACGGCAGCACCACCCGTACGCCAGAAGCAGCCCGGCCTTCAGGTGATCAAGTGGCTCACCACCACTGACCACAAGACGATCGGCACGCTGTACCTGGTCACGTCGTTCGCGTTCTTCTGCATCGGCGGCCTGATGGCGCTCCTCATGCGCGCCGAGTTGGCTCGTCCGGGCACGCAGATCATGTCGAACGAGCAGTTCAACCAGGCGTTCACGATGCACGGCACGATCATGCTGCTGATGTTCGCGACGCCGCTGTTCGCCGGTTTCGCGAACTGGATCATGCCGCTGCAGATCGGTGCGCCGGACGTGGCGTTCCCGCGGCTGAACATGTTCGCCTACTGGCTGTACCTGTTCGGCTCGCTGATCGCGGTGGCCGGCTTCCTCACCCCGCAGGGTGCGGCCGACTTCGGTTGGTTCGCCTACTCCCCGCTGTCGGACGCGGTCCGTTCGCCGGGCGTCGGCGCCGACATGTGGATCATGGGTCTGGCCTTCTCGGGCTTCGGCACGATCCTCGGTTCGGTCAACTTCATCACCACGATCATCTGCATGCGCGCGCCGGGCATGACGATGTTCCGGATGCCGATCTTCACCTGGAACGTGCTGCTGACCGGTGTGCTGGTCCTGCTGGCCTTCCCGGTGCTGGCGGCGGCGCTGTTCGCCCTGGAGGCGGACCGCAAGTTCGGGGCGCACGTCTTCGACGCGGCCAACGGTGGCGCCCTGTTGTGGCAGCACCTGTTCTGGTTCTTCGGTCACCCCGAGGTCTACATCATCGCCCTGCCGTTCTTCGGCATCATTTCCGAGGTCATTCCGGTGTTCTCCCGGAAGCCGATGTTCGGTTACTGGGGCCTGATCGCGGCGACGATCTCGATCGCGGGTCTGTCGGTGACGGTGTGGGCGCACCACATGTACGTCACCGGTGGTGTGCTGCTGCCGTTCTTCTCCTTCATGACCTTCCTGATCGCGGTCCCGACCGGTGTGAAGTTCTTCAACTGGATCGGCACCATGTGGAAGGGCTCGTTGTCCTTCGAGACCCCGATGCTGTGGGCCGTCGGCTTCCTGATCACCTTCACCTTCGGTGGTCTGACCGGTGTCATCCTGGCCTCGCCCCCGATGGACTTCCACGTCTCCGACTCGTACTTCGTCGTCGCGCACTTCCACTACGTCATCTTCGGCACCGTGGTCTTCGCGATGTTCTCCGGCTTCCACTTCTGGTGGCCGAAGTTCACCGGCAAGATGCTGGACGAGAAGCTCGGCAAGATCACCTTCTGGACGCTGTTCGTGGGCTTCCACGGCACGTTCCTGGTGCAGCACTGGCTGGGTGCCGAGGGCATGCCGCGTCGTTACGCGGACTACCTCGCGGCCGACGGCTTCACCACGCTGAACACCATCTCGACCATCGCCTCGTTCCTGCTGGGCCTGTCGATCCTGCCGTTCTTCTACAACGTGTGGAAGACCGCCAAGTACGGCAAGAAGGTCGAGGTCGACGACCCGTGGGGCTACGGCCGTTCGCTCGAGTGGGCGACGTCCTGCCCGCCGCCGCGGCACAACTTCCTCACCCTGCCCCGCATCCGCAGCGAATCCCCGGCGTTCGACCTGCACCACCCGGAGATCGCGGCGCTGGAGCTCGAGGAAAGCCTCATCGCTGACAAGTCCCTCGCTGGTGGCAAGGAGGCCGGCAAGTGAAGATCCAAGGCCGGATGTTCATCTGGCTCTCCGTCTTCATCCTCGCCATGGCGATCGTCTATGGCGTGTGGGCGAAGGAAGCGGCCGGTACGACCGCCCTCTTCATGGCCTTCGGCCTGTGCATCATGGTCGGCTACTACCTGGCGTTCACCGCGCGCCGGGTGGACGCCGGCGCGCAGGACAACAAGGAGGCGGACGTCGCCGACGACGCCGGCGAGCTGGGCTTCTTCGCCCCGCACAGCTGGCAGCCGCTCTCCCTGGCCATCGGTGGCGCCCTGGCCTTCATGAGCATCTGCTTCGGCTGGTGGCTCATGTACTTCTCGGCGCCGATCATCCTCGTCGGTCTCTTCGGCTGGGTGTTCGAGTTCTACCGCGGCGAGAACCAGAACCAGTAGGTTCCCCGCGAGCCGTTCGGGCCCCGCACACCTCCGGGTGTGCGGGGCCCGACGCGTTTCCCGGACCCCTCCGCGGGGTGTCACCCGTTCGCCGGCGCAGCAGAAGCCATATTTCCGGATTATCCCTACGGTGTGACCATGAGTCACTCACCCCGAAGCCGCGCGGTGCCGGTCTGTGCCCTGCTGCTGACCTCCGTGGCCGTCGGGGCCACCGCGTGCGGCGGCTCGTCGAACCCGCTGGCCGACCGGCCCTACGACGCGACGCAGCAGGTCGGCCTCGCCGGCTCGGGCGAAGGCCACAAGGCGGATCCGAGCAAGCTCTGTCTCTTATACACATC
>KL569455.1:20769-29012 GCA_000715685.1 Streptomyces lilacinus | reverse complement strand
ATGTGTATAAGAGACAGGAGGTGGAGGCCACCGGCGGCGACCGCATCACCGACGTGACCGTCACGGACGCCGCCGGACGGTACGTCAAGGGGGAGCTCGCCCCCGACGGCTCCCGGTGGCACAGCACCGGCGCCCTGGCCGCCGGGGCGCACTACTCCGTACGCGTCAGCACGGAGGACGAGGACGGCGCGCAGGGGCGCCGGACGATGGACTTCGAGACCAGTCAGGCCAAACGGGTGCTCCGGGTCGCCTTCGGCCCGCAGAGCGGCACCTACGGCGTCGGACAGCCCATCACCGCCGAACTGAGCGAGCCCGTCCAGGACCCCGCCGCGCGCGCCATCGTCGAGCGCACCCTGAGGGTGGAGTCCGAGCCCGCCGTCGAGGGCGCCTGGCACTGGGTGGACAACCGCACCCTGCACTACCGCCCGCAGGAGTACTGGCCCGCCCACGCCACCATCGACGTGCACGCCACCCTCGAGGGCATCAAGGTCGGCAGCGGCCTCTACGGCGGCCCCGTACAGCCCATCAGGCTGACCACCGGCGACCGGGTCGAGGCCGTCACGGACGCCAGCGCCCACTACATGACGGTCCTGAAGAACGGCCAGGAGATCCGCTCCATCCCCGTGACCACCGGAAAGCCCGGCTACGCCACCCGCAACGGGGTCAAGGTCGTCCTCGGCCAGGAATCCTTCGTGCGCATGCGCGGCACCAGCATCGGCATCGCCGAGGGCAGCTCCGACGCCTACGACCTGCCCGTCTACTGGGCCACCCGGGTCACGTGGAGCGGCGAATACGTGCACGCCGCCCCCTGGTCCGAGGGCTCGCAGGGGGCGGACAACGTCAGCCACGGCTGCACGGGCATGAGCACCGCCAACGCCAAGTGGTTCTTCGACACCGTGCGCGTCGGCGACATCGTCAAGGTCGTCGGCAGCGCGGGCGCCACCATGACGCCCTTCGACAACGGCTTCGGCGACTGGAACATGCCCTGGAAGCAGTGGCGCGAGGGCAGCGCGCTGGCCGCCGGCAAGCGCGACGGGACCGGACCGGCCGACGCGGCCCGGCTGCGCCCCCAGGTCTAGGCCGGACGGGCGGCGTTCGGCACCGGTTTCGGCGCCCGCCCCGAGGTCAGTTGGGCTGGGGCTGGCGGGCGCGGCGCAGCAGGTCCGCCAGCCCGTCCGCGAACGCCACCGGGTCGATCGGGTGGGTCACCACGGCGTCGGCGCGGCTCCAGGTGGCCAGCCAGGCGTCCTGCGGACGGCCGATCAGCAGCAGCACCGGCGGGCAGCGGAACACCTCGTCCTTCAGCTGCCGGCACACCCCCATGCCGCCCGCCGGGGCCGTCTCGCCGTCCAGCACGCACACGTCCACCCGGTGCTCCTCCAGGGTCCGCAGCACGGCCGGCAGCGTCGCGCACTCCAGGTACTCCACGGGCGGGACGTCCGCCGCGGGGCGCCGCCCGCCGGCCAGCCTCACCTGCTCGCGCGTGCTCGAGTCGTCGCTGTAGACCAGCACCGTGGCGGTCGGCTCCATCGTTCCTCCAGGCTTGTGGACGGCGAGGGGTACCCAGCGCGGATGCTACTCCGCGAGACCCCTGGGGGAGCAGGGTTCGGCGGGGACGGAGCGGCACCGGAAGCGCCCCTTCCCCCCTTCGGGGGACCGTCCGGAGTCCCCCCTGTGGAGCAAGGGCGGGGCCGTACGAGCAGCGCACAACGTCTTGACACACCGAACGGCACCCCCCGGAGTGAGCGCGAGATAAGCGACCGACATAATGTCGGTCGTGGCGACAGCAACAGCAACAGATACCGGGCACGCGCACCCGTCGGTCAATCGACCGAACCTCACCAGCGTCGGAACCATCATCTGGCTGAGTTCCGAGCTGATGTTCTTCGCGGCCCTCTTCGCGATGTACTTCACCCTGCGATCGGTGACCGGTGCCGAGCACTGGAAGGAAATGGCGTCCGCGCTGAACCTTCCGTTCTCGGCCACCAACACCACGATCCTGGTGCTCTCCTCCCTCACCTGCCAGCTCGGCGTCTTCGCCGCCGAGCGCGGTGACGTGAAGAAGCTGCGCATGTGGTTCGTGGTCACGTTCGTGATGGGTGCCATCTTCATCGGCGGCCAGGTCTTCGAATACACCGCTCTGGTCAAGGAGGAAGGCCTGTCCCTCTCCTCCGACCCGTACGGCTCGGTGTTCTACCTGACCACCGGCTTCCACGGCCTGCACGTGACGGGCGGTCTCATCGCCTTCCTGCTGGTCCTGGGCAGGACGTACGCGGCCAAGAGGTTCACCCACCACCAGGCGACCGCCGCCATCGTCGTGTCCTACTACTGGCACTTCGTCGACGTGGTCTGGATCGGCCTCTTCGCCACGATCTACTTGATCAAGTAATCGGTCCTGTCCCGCACCGGACCATCAGTCCAGCATCGACGCAGAAGATCCTGACACCGGGGTAATCCGTGAAAAAGCTCTCCGCACGACGACGCCATCCGCTGGCGGCGGTCGTCGTCCTACTCTTCGCGCTGGCGGTAACTGGGGGGCTGTACGCCGCGTTCGCGCCGGCGGACACGGCCAAGGCCGATGACACCGCCCAGTCCCTCGCCATCGAGGAGGGCAAGAAGCTCTACTCCGTGGGTTGCGCAAGCTGCCACGGCACCGGCGGTCAGGGCACCTCCGACGGGCCGAGCCTGGTCGGCGTGGGTTCCGCCGCCGTCGACTTCCAGGTCGCCACCGGCCGCATGCCGCTGCAGCAGCAGGGTGCCCAGGCGCCCCGCAAGAAGACCGTCTACACGCAGGCCGAGATCGACCAGCTCGCCGCGTACATCGCCTCCCTCGGCGCGGGCCCCGTGGCCCCGACGAAGAGCCAGTACAGCCCCGACGGCGCCGACATCGCCAAGGGTGGCGAGCTGTTCCGTACGAACTGCGCCCAGTGCCACAACTTCACCGGCAAGGGCGGGGCGCTCTCGAACGGCAAGTACGCCCCGACGCTCGAGGGCGTCAACCCGAAGC
The DNA here is from genome assembly GCA_000715685.1 of Streptomyces lilacinus. GTDB lineage: Bacteria > Actinomycetota > Actinomycetes > Streptomycetales > Streptomycetaceae > Streptomyces > Streptomyces lilacinus. Next base: position 26,005 of record KL569455.1, on the reverse strand, counting down.
ACATCTACGAGGCCATGCAGACGGGCCCGCAGAACATGCCTTCCTTCCCCGACACCACGATGTCGGAGAAGAACAAGAAGGACATCATCGCGTACCTCGACACGGTCAACAGCGACAAGACCAAGAGCCCGGGCGGCCTCGAACTGGGCGGGCTCGGCCCGGTCAGTGAGGGTCTGTTCGCGTGGATCTTCGGTCTGGGCGCGCTGGTCGCCGTCGCCATCTGGGTCGCCGCCCACACCGCCAAGGCCAAGAAGTCATGAGTAGCCAAGACATTCCAGAAGAGACCCTGCCGAGCGCGCAGGGCGCGCACGAAGGTGTGGTGGCCACCGCCGGCGACCCGTTCGCCGACCCGGGCCTGCCGCCGCACGAGCCCCGCATCCAGGACATCGACGAGCGGGCCGCCAAGCGCTCCGAGCGCGTGGTCGCCTTCCTGTTCATGCTCTCGATGCTGGCCACCGTCGGCTTCATCGCCTCCTACGTGACCCTCCCGGTCGACAAGAGCATCTACGTCTTCCCGATCGGGCACATCAGCGCGCTGAACTTCGCGCTGGGGCTCACCCTGGGCGTGGCGCTGTTCTGCATCGGCGCGGGCGCGGTCCACTGGGCCCGCACCCTGATGTCCGACGTCGAGCACGCCGACGAGCGCCACCCGATCGAGGCCTCCCCGGAGACCAAGGCGAAGGTGCTCGCCGACTTCGCGCAGGGCGCCGAGGAGTCCGGCTTCGGCCGCCGCAAGCTGCTGCGCAACACCATGTTCGGCGCGATGGCCCTGCTGCCGCTCTCCGCCGTGGTGCTCTTCCGCGACCTGGGCCCGCTGCCGGGCACCAAGCTGCGCAAGACCGCCTGGTCCGAGGGCAAGATGCTCATCAACCAGAACACGCTGCAGCCGCTGCGTCCCGAGGACATCCAGGTCGGATCCCTCACCTTCGCCATGCCCGAGGGCATGAAGGAGGAGGACCACGACTTCCAGCAGGAGATCGCCAAGGCCGCCCTGATGATCGTCCGGCTCCGTCCGGAGAACATCAAGGACAAGCGCGAGCTCGACTGGTCCGCCGACGGCATCGTGGCGTTCTCCAAGATCTGCACCCACGTCGGCTGCCCGATCAGCCTCTACGAGCAGCAGACGCACCACGTGCTGTGCCCGTGCCACCAGTCCACCTTCGACCTCTCCGACGGCGGTCGCGTGATCTTCGGCCCGGCCGGCCACGCCCTTCCGCAGCTGCGGATCAAGGTCAATGACAAGGGCTACCTCGAGGCCATGGGCGACTTCGCCGAGCCCGTCGGTCCTGCCTTCTGGGAGCGCGGATGAGCACTGCAACGCATTCGAGCCGCAAGGCGCCCGCCGGCGAGCGGGTAGCCGACTGGGCCGACGGCCGGCTGGGTATCTACAGCCTGGCCAAGGTCAACATGCGGAAGATCTTCCCGGACCACTGGTCCTTCATGCTGGGTGAGGTCTGCCTCTACAGCTTCGTCATCATCATCCTCACGGGTGTGTACCTGACGATGTTCTTCCACCCCAGCATGAACGAGGTGGTGTACCACGGCACGTACGAGCCCCTCCAGGGCGTGCACATGTCCGAGGCGTTCAAGTCGACCCTCGACATCAGCTTCGACGTGCGCGGCGGTCTGCTCATCCGGCAGATCCACCACTGGGCGGCGCTGATCTTCCTCGCCGGCATGTTCGTGCACATGATGCGCGTCTTCTTCACCGGCGCGTTCCGCAAGCCGCGCGAGGTCAACTGGCTGTTCGGCTTCCTGCTGTTCGTCCTCGGCATGTTCACCGGCTTCACCGGTTACTCGCTGCCGGACGACCTGCTCTCGGGCACCGGTGTCCGCTTCATGGAGGGCGCCATCCTGTCCGTGCCGATCATCGGCACGTACATCTCGATGTTCCTCTTCGGCGGCGAGTTCCCCGGCTCGGACTTCGTGCCGCGGTTCTTCTCGATCCACGTCCTGCTGCTGCCGGGCATCATGCTCGGCCTGCTGGTGGCGCACCTGATCCTGGTCTTCTACCACAAGCACACGCAGTTCCCCGGCCCCGGCCGGAAGAACGAGAACGTGGTCGGCATGCCGCTGCTGCCGGTCTACATGGCCAAGGCCGGAGGCTTCTTCTTCCTGGTCTTCGGTGTCATCGCGGCCATCGCGGCCATCGCCACGATCAACCCGATCTGGGCGATGGGTCCCTACCGCCCGGACCAGGTGTCCACCGGCGCCCAGCCCGACTGGTACATGGGCTTCGCCGAGGGCCTCATCCGTGTGATGCCGGGCTGGGAGATCAACGTCTGGGGCCACACGTTCGTCCTGGGCGTGTTCATCCCGCTGGTGATCTTCCCGCTGGTGCTGGGCGCGATCGCGGTCTACCCGTTCATCGAGTCCTGGGTCACCGGCGACAAGCGGGAGCACCACCTGCTGGACCGCCCGCGCAACGCCCCGACGCGCACCGCCTTCGGTGCCGCCTGGATCGCCGCGTACTTCGTGATGCTGGTCGGTGGTGGCAACGACCTGTGGGCCACCCACTTCCACCTGTCGATCAACGCCATCACCTGGTTCGTCCGCGTCGGCTTCTTCGTGATCCCGGTGCTGACCTTCATCGCGACGCGCCGGATCTGCATGGGTCTGCAGCGCCGCGACCGGGACAAGGTGCTGCACGGCCGCGAGTCGGGCATCATCAAGCGCCTGCCGCACGGTGAGTTCGTCGAGGTCCACGAGCCGCTCTCGCAGGACCAGCTGCACACCCTGACCGCGCACGAGCAGCCCAAGCCGCTCGAGCTCGAGCCCGAGGTGGACGAGAACGGCGTCGCCCGCAAGATCGGCGCCACGCAGAAGCTCCGCGTGAAGCTCTCGAAGGGCTTCTACGGCGAGGGGACCCAGATCCCCAAGGCCACCGCGGAGGAGTACCAGGAGATCACGAGCGGCCACGGCCACCACTGATCCCCGCCAGCTGATCGCTGATCTCTGATCGCCACGGCAAGAGCCCCGTCCACCGCCTGGACGGGGCTCTTCGCCGTCTTCGGAGCTGGATAGGCTGGGAGGCGGGAACCGGGGGTCCCGTCGAGGGCCCCCTCACTAGAGACCACCCAGGAGTGTGGACCATGAACGTTGCGACCCCGGCAGGCGGCGAGCGCTCGGTGGCCCACACCTGGCCCGGTGTCCTGGACGCCCTGCTCGCCGGCACCGATCTCAGCGCCGACGACACCGCCTGGGCGATGGACCGGATCATGCGCGGCGAGGCCACGGACGCCCAGATCGCCGGCTTCGCGGTGGCCCTGCGGGCCAAGGGCGAGACGGTCGCCGAGATCTCCGGCCTGGTCCGCACGATGTACGCGCACGCCAACCTCATCGACGTCCCCGGCCCGAGCGTGGACATCGTGGGCACGGGCGGCGACGGCGCCAAGACCGTCAACATCTCCACGATGTCCTCGATCGTCGTGGCCGGTACCGGCGCGAAGGTCGTCAAGCACGGCAACCGCGCCGCGTCCTCCGCCAGCGGCGCCTCGGACGTCCTGGAGAAGCTCGGCGTCAATCTGGAGCTGACGCCGCGCCGGGTCGTCGAGGTGGCCCGGGAGGCGGGCATCACCTTCTGCTTCGCCGTGAAGTTCCACCCCGCGCTGCGGCACGTGGCCCCGGCCCGCCGCGAGCTGGGCATCCGCACGACGTTCAACGTGCTGGGCCCGCTGACCAACCCCGCGCGGGTGAGGGCCCAGGCGACGGGCGTCGCGGACGCCCGCATGGCGCCGATCCTGGCCGGGGTGCTCGCCGAGCGCGGCTCCTCCGCGCTGGTCTTCCGCGGGGACGACGGCCTGGACGAGCTGACCACGACCGCGACCTCCCGGGTGTGGATCGTCCGGGACGGGCAGGTGCGGGAGGAGCCCTTCGACCCCCGGGACGTGGGGATCGAGCTGGTGCCGGTGGAGGCGCTGCGGGGCGCCGACGCGTCGTACAACGCGGACGTCGCCCGCCGGCTGCTCGCCGGCGAGACCGGGCCCGTACGGGACGCGGTGCTGCTGAACTCCGCCGCCGCGCTGGTCGCCCTGGCGCCCACCGAGGCGCCGCTCGCCGAGCAGATCCGGGCCGGGATGGAGCGGGCCGCGGAGTCGATCGACTCCGGTGCCGCCCTGCGGGTCCTCGAGCGCTGGGTCGCCGTCAGCAACGCCTGACGTCTCGCCCCGCGGGACGACGGTTCCGCGGGGCGATCAGCTGTGCCATACTCCTGGCCAGGTCACGAGTGACAGCGATACGGCCCCGGCTTGCTGTCCGGCAACCCTCCTTCCGTGGCGGGGTGCCCCGGGTGATGACCAGGCCGCAGGCAGCGACGTCTGCGGCAAGCGCGGATCCCTCGCCAGGGATCCTGGTTGTCGAGGGAGATCCTTCCGTGATTCAGCGAATGCGATAGGGCCTACGGCCCGTTTCCGGTCATTCCGTGTGCCCCTGTCCACGGGCGCGCGCATCCATTCATCGCCCCTGCCGGGAGAATTCGCCATGTCCGCATGCGCTGTTGACGCTGTTTCCACCACCGCCCCGCTGCCCGTCCTCGGCCGCGACGTCCGCGTGCCGCTCGTCACCGGGGGCGAGGTGACGTACGCCGCGCTCGACTACGCCGCCAGCGCCCCCGCGCTCCAGCGGGTCTGGGACGACGTCGCCGCGTACGCGCCGTACTACGGCAGCGTGCACCGGGGCGCCGGATACCTCTCGCAGCTGTCCACCGACCTCTTCGAGAACAGCCGGGCCGCCGTCGCCCGCTTCCTCGGCTGCCGCGAGGACGACCAGGTCGTCTTCACCCGGTCCACCACCGACTCGCTCAACCTCCTCGCCGCCGTACTGCCCGCCGGCTGCCGGGTGTTCGTCTTCGAGACCGAGCACCACGCCGCGCTGCTGCCGTGGCCCGAGGGGTACGTCACCTACCTCGACGCCCCGCGCTCCCCGCGCGAGGCCGTCGAGACGCTGGAGCGGGCGCTCGCCGACCGCGACCCCTACGGCCCCGCCCTGGTCTGCGTGACCGGCGCCTCCAACGTGACCGGAGAGCTGTGGCCCGTACGGGAGTTGGCGGCCGCGGCGCACGCGCACGGCGCGCGCATCGTGCTGGACGCCGCCCAGCTCGCGCCGCACCACCCCGTGGACATCGCCGCCCTGGACGTCGACTGGGTCGCCCTCTCCGGCCACAAGCTGTACGCGCCCTTCGGCTCCGGCGTACTCGCCGGACGGGCGGACTGGCTGCGGGAGGCCGAGCCCTACCTGG
>KL569455.1:17788-20573 GCA_000715685.1 Streptomyces lilacinus | reverse complement strand
GAGCCGCAGGGTCGCCCGGCGTGCCGACGGCGGCGTCGACGTCGAGTGGCACGCCACCGCCGCCCGCCACGAGGCCGGTTCGCCGAACGTCATCGGCGCCTACGCCGTCGCCGCAGCCTGCCGGGCGCTCGAGGAGGCCGGCTTCGAGCGGCTCGTCGCGCGGGAGCGGGAGCTGGTCGAGCGGGTGCGGACGGGGCTGGCCGCGGTCCCCGAGGTGCGGGTGCTGTCGCTGTTCGGCGACGACGCCCCGCGCGTGGGCGTCCTGTCCTTCGTCGTCGACGGCTGGAACAGCTCGCACTTCGCGGCCGCGCTCTCCGCCGAGTACGGCATCGGCGTCCGCGACGGCCTGTTCTGCGCCCACCCGCTGGTGCGGACGCTGCTCGACGGCGACCGCGACCAGCCCGGCGAGTGCGGCGCCCCGGACGAGGGGCAGTCGCTCAACGCGATCCGGGTCAGCTTCGGCGCCGGTACGCCCGACGAGCACATCGAGCGGTTCGTGCGCGCCGTGCGGGAGTTGGTGGCGAACGGCGCGCGGTGGATCTACCGCACCGAAAGTGGCCGTTGCGTGCCGGACGTGGCCGCGTAGTGGTCAGTTGTCCAGGCCGATGGCGAAGGCCGCTTCCAGGTCGTGCTGGGAGTAGGTGCGGAAGGCGATGTGGGTCTCCGTCGAGGCCACGCCCGGCACCTTGCTGATCCGGCCCGGGATGACGTCCGCGAGGTCGTCGTGCCGGGCCACCCGCACCAGCGCGATCAGGTCGTACGCGCCCGTGACCGAGTAGACCTCGCTCACGCCGTCCAGTGCGGCGATCGACTCGGCGATCTCGGGGATCCGGTCCACGTCGGTCTTGATGAGCACGATCGAAGTGATCACGTCGGTTTGTCTCCTTCGGTGGACCTGGCTGCGCCTTTCACTCTAACCGCAGGTGTCCTGCGCACCCAGGCGTAGCCGAATCCGAGTGCGAACCCCATGACGTGGGCCAGATAGGCGACGCCGGGCCGCCCGGCCGCCGTGCCCGCCGCCAGCCACTGCAGCGCGAACCAGAACAGCAGCACCGCCCAGGCGGGGAAGCGCAGCGGCAGGAAGAAGAGGAACGGGAAGAGGCTGGTGACCCGCGCCCTGGGGAAGAGATAGAGGAACGCGCCGAGCACCCCTGAGATGGCGCCGGACGCTCCCACGAGCGTGCGGTCGGAGCCGGCGTGCACGACCGCGTAGCCGAGCAGGGCCAGACAGCCGGTGACGAGGTAGCACAGGGCGAAGGCGGCACGGCCCATGTGTGCCTCGGTCATGGCGCCGAAGACGTAGAGGAAGAGCATGTTGCCCAGCAGATGCAGCCAGTTGCCGTGCACGAAGAGCGCCGTGAGCGGGGTGCACAGAGCCTGCGCGGAGCCGTGCCAGAGCTCCACGGGCACGACGCCCCAGCGCTCGAAGTAGGCCGCCTGCGCGGCGAGCAGCCCGGGCCCGCGGCCGTAGGCGGGGTTCAGACCGGAGGCGGGGCCGACGAGGAAGACCGCGCCGCAGACGGTCAGGACCGTCCAGGTGACCCAGGGGGTGCCGGCCCGGCCCGGTTGCCCCGGCGTTCTGATCATGCCCAGATCATGGCGTACCGGGCGCAACCAGCACAGAGTGCCTCGCCGGGGCGTCCGGGCGGGGCTGTGGCCCGGCGCCCGGCGACCACCAGGCCGTAGGGTTACGAATGAGCACACGCGGACCGGACGACGGACCCACACGACGGATCCATACGAAGGATCCACACGACGAGGACGGACGACACCATGGGCGTTCCCCAGCCGACCGCCGGCACCCGGTGGCGCTGCACGCTGTGCGGCAACCTCACCCGGTTCGACGTCACGCGCACGACGAAGGCCGTCGAGTTCATCCACCTCGATCTGGCCGGGGAGCCGGCGGTGGAGGAGCGCGACATCGTCAGTGAGACGATCGAGTCCGTCCGGTGCCGGTGGTGCAACGCCGTCGACCAGATCGAGCTGGTGGACCGGCCGGGCGCGAACGCCTGAAGAACGGGAGCGATGAAGCGGTGGTGGAGCACACAGACGGCGCGGAGGCGGCCGGTGACGCCGGCGGTGCCGACGACGGCGTCACCGAGGTGCTCGACCGTCCGCTGCCCGAGGGGATCAGGCGGCGGGTCATCGGGCTCGTCGCGGAGGCCTTCGGCGGCCTGACGGTCGCCGAACTGCCCGCCCAGCTGCGGCAGTACGCCCGGTTCACCCCGAGCCGCCGGGCCAAGTTCGCCGGGAACGCCATGGCGACCGCGGTGGAGAGCGACGCCGCCTTCCGGCTGCGGATCTCCGCGCGGCTGCGCGAGAGCGGCTCCGAGCTGGTCGCCGCCCTGGACGCCGGCTCCCCGCCGGCGGCCGCGGACCCGGAGGACGTGGCGGCCATGGCCTTCGTGCTGCGCCCGACCGGCTGGGTCAAGCTGGTCACGGCGGCCGGCGAGGAGGCCGCCCGGGCGAGCGCCGAGCGCGCGGGCGAGGAGGCCCAGCGCGAGCTGCGGCAGCTGCGCGAGGAGCTGGCCACGGTGCGGGCCGAGGCCAAGGCGGAGACCGAGCGGGTGCGCGTCGAGCTGGACGCGGCCCGCAAGGAGACCGAGGCGCTGCAGCGCAGGCTGCGCAGCGCGGTCAGCGACGTGCGGCGGGGCGAGGCCGCGCTGCGCAAGGCGCAGGGCGAGCTGGACTCCGTGCGGTCGGAGGCCGCGGCCGACAAGGCGGCGGCGCAGGGCGAGACGCGCCGGATGAAGGCCCGGCTGGCGGAGGCCGAGGCGGCGCTGGA
>KL569455.1:14646-17515 GCA_000715685.1 Streptomyces lilacinus | reverse complement strand
GCAGCGTGGAGGACGTACGGCTGCGCCTCCTGCTGGACACGGTGCTGGACGCGGCGCAGGGGCTGCGCCGGGAGCTGGCGCTGCCGCCGGTGTCGGTGCACCCGGCGGACACGGTGGACGCGGTGCGGCCGGGCACGATGACGCCCCGGGACATCGCGACGCGGGCGCTGTCCGAGACCGATCCGGCGCTGCTGGACCAGCTGCTGGCACTGCCTCAGACACATCTGGTCGTCGACGGTTACAACGTGACCAAGACCGGCTATCCGACGATGCCGCTGGACAAGCAGCGGCTGCGGCTGCTGGGCGGGCTGGCGATGCTGGCCGCGCAGACCGGCGCCGAGGTGACCTGCGTCTTCGACGGCGCCGAGCTGGCCGCGCCGGTGCTGCTGGCGCCGCCGCGCGGGGTGCGGGTGCTGTTCAGCAAGCCCGGGGTGACGGCGGACGAGCTGATCCGCCAGCTGGTGCGGGCCGAGCCGCCGGGCCGTCCGGTGGTGGTGGTCTCCACCGACCGCGAGGTGGCGGACGGTGTCGCCAAGGCGGGCGCGCGGCCGGTCGCATCGGCGCTTTTGCTCAAGCGACTTGCCCGTACTTGACCGTCAAGTACCCATTGTCGACCGTGCCGTCTTGGCAAAGGATCGATTGCTGACGAAGTTTTTTCGCCAGACAATTTGAAAGGATCACATTCCGCTCACTAGGGTCGGGCTTCGAACCTTCGCGCGGCGCTCATCCATTCGGGATGACGGTGAAGGTCCCGCCGTGCGCGCGTCCAGTCCGCGCGGCCGCCGGCGGTCGAGGCAGATGAAGGAGCGCGTCTTCCGTGGCGTCCCACCGTCGTCCCAAGCAGCCGGGCCGCGCCCGCGTCACCGTGCTCACCGCGACCGCCGCCGCGGCCGTCGCCCTCTCCTCGCAGGCCGCCCACGCCGACGAGCCCGCCAAGGCGGACGTCAAGGCCAAGGTCGACAAGCTCTACGAAGAGGCCGAGCAGGCCACCGAGAAGTACAACGGTGCCAAGGAGAAGCACGACCTGCTCGAGAAGCAGGTCGGCGAGCTCCAGGACAAGGTGGCCCGCGGCCAGGAGGAGCTCAACAAGCTCCGCGTCGGCCTCGGCGCCATGGCCACCGCCCAGTACCGCACCGGCGCCATGGACCCCACCCTGCAGCTGCTGCTCTCCTCCGATGCCGACAGCTACCTCGAGAAGGCCTCCACGCTCAACCAGTTGAGCGCCAAGCAGGCCGACACCCTCAAGCAGATAGCCACCAAGCAGCGCACGCTGCGCCAGGAGCGCGCCGAGGCCACCGGCAAGCTCGCCGACCTCGAGTCCACCCGCAAGGCGCTGGGCGAGAAGAAGACGGAGATCCAGGGCAAGCTCGCCGACGCCCAGGAAATCCTCAACACCCTCTCCGCCAAGGAGCGCGCCGAGGTCACCGGCCAGAACGACACGGCCGGCAAGGACGCCGGCAGGTCCTCCGGCGACGCCTCCCGCGCCGGCCGCTCCGAGAGCCGCCCCAAGGTGCCCGCCGGCTCCGGCCGTGCCGCCGCCGCCCTCGCGGCCGCCGACGGCAAGGCCGGCTCCCCCTACGTCTGGGGCGCCACCGGCCCCAACTCCTTCGACTGCTCCGGCCTGACCTCCTGGGCCTACGCCCAGGCCGGCGTCAACATAAGCCGCACCTCCCAGGAGCAGGCCAACGACGGCACCCGCATCTACGACCAGAGCCAGCTCAAGCCCGGCGACCTGGTCCTCTTCTACGGCGACCTGCACCACGTCGGCCTCTACGCCGGCAACGGCATGACCCTGCACGCGCCCAAGCCGGGCGCGAACGTGCGCTACGAGGCCATGAGCAACATGCCCTTCCAGTTCGGCGTGCGCGTCGGCTGACCCGTCGAGCCGGCCCGGCCGACCCGTCCGGCCCAGGGGGCCGGCTCGCCGTGCCGCCCTTTCGGGGGAATCCCGATTACGGCAACTGACTCCCCGCCCCGCCGGTGACCTGCGTCTCCGGCGGGGCGTCGGTTTTCCCGCCCCGCGGGGCCTTCGGCCCGGTCTTTGAACGTGGGGTGAGCGCGCCGCTACTGTCTGCCGCGCGGTGCCCGGCCGTCGTCCGCCCGTCACCGGGCGGCAGGGGCCGCACACAGTGGAAGGGAGTGCGCCCTCCAGTGGCGTCCCATCGCCGTCCTTCGCAGTCCGGTCTCACCCAGAGCGTCCGGGTCTCCGTACTGTCCGCCGCCGTCGCCACCGCCGCTGCCGCCCTCTCGGCGGCCCCCGCGACCGCCCGGCCCGGCGACCCCGCCGACGACACTCAGGCCCCGGGGACGGTGAAGGCCCAGCTCGACCGGCTCTACGAGCAGGCCGAGCGGGCCACCGAACGGTTCAACGCGGCGGGCGAGCGCGCCGACGCCCTGCGCGAGCGCGTGGAGCAGGCCGCCGACCGGGTCGCCCGCGGCCAGGAGAAGGTCAACCGGATGCGGGGCGCCCTCGGCATGATCGCCACCGCCCAGTACCGGCACGGCGCCGTCGACCCCGCCCTCGAGCTGCTGCTCTCCTCCGACCCCGACGGCTACCTCGACAAGGCCGCCACCCTCGATCGCGTGACGGGCCGTCAGGCCGAACAGCTGCGGGCCCTGCTGGCCGCCCAGCGCACCCTGCGCCAGGAGCGCCAGGAGGCCGCCCGCACCCTCGCCGAGCTCGAGGTGAGCCGCAAGGCCGTCGAGGAGCACAAGCGCGAGGTCGAGGGCAAGCTCGCCGCCGCCCGCCGGCTGCTGAACTCCCTGCCGGACGCCGACCGGGCCGAGTACGCCCGCTCCTCGCGCGCCGGCGAGCGCTCGGGCGGCCCGTTCCGGGCGGCGCTGCCGGACCTGCCCGTCATCGGCTCCC
>KL569455.1:13070-14355 GCA_000715685.1 Streptomyces lilacinus | reverse complement strand
GGCCATGGCCGTCCGCCAGGCCGTCGGCCTGCCGTACGCCTGGGGGGCCAGCGGGCCGACCGCCTTCGACTGCTCCGGGCTGATGCAGTGGGCCTACGGGCGCGCCGGGGTCGGCCTGCCGCGCACCTCGCAGGCGCAGCGCAACGCCGGCCGCCGGGTCTCGCTGGCCGAGGCCCGCCCCGGCGACCTCGTGATCTACCGCGACGACGCCAGCCACGTGGGCATGTACGTCGGCAACGGCCAGGTCGTGCACGCCCCCTACCCGGGAGCCCGGGTCCGCTACGACCCCGCCAACATGATGCCGATCTCGTCGGTGACCCGGCCCTGAGCCCCGGCGCTCGGAGGGGCGTCCGTACGATGCGGACGTGACGGGTGGGCGGTGGAGCGGGCTGAGCGGGCGACGGGCGGTGTGCGGCCTGCTGGCCGTCGTGCTCGCGCTGCAGGTCCTCACCGGCTGCGCCGGCACCGGCCGGGGCGAGGCGGGGGAGAAGGCGGTGCGCCGGCTGCTGAACCAGTGGGCGGCGGCCGTGCGGGACCGGGACGAGACCGCGTACCTCGCCGCCGTCGACCCGGCCGCCGAGGCCTACCGCACCGAACGCCGCCGCGTCTTCGCCAACCTCGCCGAGGTGCCGCTGGCCTCCTGGGAGTACCGGCTCCTCCGGCTGCGCGGCACGAGCGCCGAGGCCGAACTGCGCTACCGCGTCGCCGGATACGACACCGCTCCCGTCACCGCGCCGGTGCGGCTGACGGTGGCGCGGCACGGCGGGCGGTGGTTCGTACGCGGGCAGGACACCGCGCGCGCCGGCGGCCAGCTGTGGGAGCAGGGGCCGGTGACGGCGGTGCGGGGTGCGCACAGCCTCGTCCTCGGCGTCGGCCAGGACCGGACGCGCCTCACTGCGCTCGCGGGCCTCGCCGACCGGGCCGTGCCGGCGGTCGACGCCGCCTGGCACGGCACATGGCAGAAACGGGTCGTCGTCGAGATGCCGCAGTCGCTGGAGCGCATGGCCGCGCTGCTGGGGGCGTCCCCCGCCAACTACCGGGGCATCGCTGCCGTCACGACCGGGACGCGGGTGACGGTGAACCCGGAGGCCTACGGGGAGCTGGGCGACTTCGGGCGCGGGATCGTGCTGACGCACGAGACGGCGCACGTCGCCACGCGGGCGAGGACGACGCGTTCCACGCCGATGTGGCTCTCCGAGGGCTTCGCCGACTGGGTCGCCTACCGCGGCACGGGCCGCACGGCCCACCAGGCCGCCCCGGAGCTGGCCCTGTCTCTTATACACAT
>KL569455.1:5246-12811 GCA_000715685.1 Streptomyces lilacinus | reverse complement strand
GCCTTCGGGGGCGAGGCGGGGCGGCTGGCACGGGCGTACGAGGGGGGTTGGCTGGCGTGCCGGCTGATTGCGGAGGGGTGGGGGGAGGAGCGGTTGGTGACGTTCTACGGGGTGGTGGGGGAGCGGGGCGTCGAGGCGGGGCTGCGGGATGTTCTGGGGACGGACGCCCGTGGCTTCGAGGCCCGGTGGCGGTCGTATGTGGCGGGGGCGTTTTGAGGTTCCGTTTCCCGGGGTCCGGGCAAGGCCCCCACGCGGCGGAGCCGCATATCGACACAGCCGGGAAGGGGAAGGGGTGGGGGAAAGAACCCGCCTAAACCGCCGGCACCCGCACCGCCGCCAGCACCGGCAAGTGGTCCGTCGCCGCCCGCAGGTCGGCCTCCGTAACTCCCGCCAGCCCCATGGGCACCCCGCACCCCAAAACCTCAACCCCCGCCGTCGCGAACACGGCATCGATCCGCTGCAGCGGATCCCCCAGCCGCGTCGTGTGCTCCCGCCCCCACGGCCGCACCGCCCAGCCGTCCCGCAGCTCCCGCGCCAGCAGGCCGAACGTCCGCCCGTCCGGCCGGTCGTTGAAGTCACCGCCGACGACGGCGTGCGGCACGCCCAGGGACGCCAGCTTCTCGAGCACCAGCCGCCCCTGCCCGTACCGCTCCTCCGCGTTGACGCTCAGGTGGCAGCTGACGACCCCCAGCCGCGCGCCCCGCCCGAAGCGCAGGACGGCCGTCGCCAGCCCCCGCTGGTGCAGGCCGGGCGTGCGCGGCAGGAGCACGGACTCCGAGCGCTCCACGTGGGCGCGGAGCGAGGCGAGGAGCATCGGTCCCGAGGCGGTGCCGCCGCCGGTGACGTAGGCCAGCTCGGCCTCCCGCGCCAGGCGGGCGGCTGCCTTGCGCCAGCGGAAGAAGCGCGGGGCCTCCTGGACGCAGACGACGTCGGGCGCGCAGGCCCGGATGACCCGGCCCAGCGCCGCGACGTCGTCGCGCATCGAGCGCACGTTGTAGCTCAGCACCCGCACGACCGCCGAACCGTCCGGCTCCGTACGGGATGCCGGCAGGTCCGGCAGCGTGCCGTGCACCACGTCAGCCCTGGCGCGCCAGGTCCGCCGCGCCCACCAGGCCCGCCTTGCCGCCGAGCTGGGCGGCGAGGACCTGTGCGTGGGGGCGCCACTGTCCGCCGACCAGCCAGCGGCGGAAGGACTTGCGGATCGGGTCGAGGACGAGGTCGCCCTCGTCGGAGACGCCGCCGCCGACGATGAACGCCGAGGGGTCGAAGAGCGAGGCCAGGTCGGCGAGGCCGGCGCCGGCCCAGCGGGCGAGCTCGCGGAAGGAGTCGATGGCGACGGGGTCGCCCTGGCGGGCGGCGTCGCTGATGTGCTTGCCCTCGATGCCCTCGGGGGTGCCGTCGCCCATGCCGAGCAGGATCTCGGCGTTCTCCGGGGTGGCCTGGGCCCGCTGCTTCGCGTAGCGGACCAGGGCGCGGCCGGAGGCGTACTGCTCCCAGCAGCCCTGGCTGCCGCAGCCGCACAGCAGGCCGTCCGGCACGACGCGGATGTGACCGAACTCGGCGGCCACGCCGAAGCGGCCGCGGCGCAGCTTGTTGCCGATGATGATGCCGCCGCCGAGGCCGGTGCCGAGGGTGATGCAGATGACGTCGTCGTGGCCCTGGCCGGCGCCGAAGCGGTACTCGCCCCAGGCGGCGGCGTTGGCGTCGTTCTCGACGACGACCGGGAGGCCGACGCGCTGCTCGACCTTGTCCTTGAGGGCCTCGTGGCGCCAGTTGATGTTCGGGGCGAAGAGGACGGTGGCGCGCTTGTCGTCCACGTATCCGGCGGCGCCGATGCCGACGGCCTCGACCTCGAAGCCCTCGCTGACCGTGCGCACCGCGTCCGCGATGGCGTCGATGACACCTTCGGGGGTGTCCGGGGTCGGCACCTTGCACGTCGCGAGGATCGTGCCCTCCTCGTCGACCACGCCGGCCGCGATCTTGGTGCCGCCGATGTCGACGCCGATGGTGAGTCCCATGTGTCCCTCAGTTTTTCGCTCGAACCCCGCCGCGACCCACCGTACCGGAGCGGGGGATCAGTCGAGGTCGATGCGTTCGCTTCCGCCCCCGGACCCCTCGCCCTTGCGGGGCTCGCCGGGGTCGCGCGGCTCGCGCGCGGGCTCGTCGCGCGTCCAGCGCGCCTCCTGGCGGTGGACGGCGGCGCGGTAGGCGGCCATGAGCTCCGAACCGGCGGAGGCGAGGTGGTCGAAGACCTCGGGGTTGCGCTCGATGACGGGCTCGACGGCGGCTCTGGCCTGGGCGACGAAGTGCTGGACGGCACCCTGCGCCGCCTGGCCGGCCAGCGGCAGCTGGAGGGCGGAGACCTTGTCGGCGACGGCGTCGACGAGCTTGCGCAGCTCCTCGGCGGCGCTGCCGGGGCGCTCCCCCGTCTCCTGTCGGTCCTGACGGCGGCGGGCGTTCTCGGCCGCGAGGTCCTCGGCGCAGGCCCGCTCCCAGGCGTCGGGGTCGGGCGCCTGGCCGGGGCCGGGGCGCTCGGTGGCATCACTCATGACGGACTCCGGATGCTGCGAGCTGGATTTTCCTGCATTTCCTCCGACGTTACCCGAACGACGCCCGGCCGTTCAGGGCGTCCTCGGCCAGAGATCGGGATCGGGTATGAAGCGGACGCGCAGCTCGCCGTCGCGGAGCCCGGCGCCCGAGACGCCGCAGCGGCGCAGCGCGGACGGCAGCGGGAGGACGCGGCGGAACGGGCCGACGGCGACGACGAGTTCGTCGCCCCGGCGGACGAGGCCGAGGGCGTCGCGCTCGGCGCCGGGCAGCGGGAGCCGCCAGACGAGCATGCCGTCGTCGGCGAGGCGGTCCTCGACGGTCCAGGGCTCGGCGGGGGCGCGGTCCTCGTCGGGCAGGCCGGCGCCCTTGGCGAGCTCTTCGAGGTCGCCGGTGCCGCGCGGGGCCCGGCCGAGGTGCGGCAGTTCGCGGACGGTGACGCCGTCGGCGAGGAACTCCGCGCAGAGCGCCTGGTGGGCGGTGCGCTGCTCCTCGGCGAGGGCGGCCAGCCAGGGGTCGGCGGAGCCGCTGGGCAGCAGCCGGTTGGCCACGAGCGAATCGATACGGCAGCCGTGCAGGGCGAGCCCGGCGCGGGCGGTGCGCAGTGCCTCGGCGGCGGCGGGGCCGGGCTCGACGACGAGCCGGACGGTCGTGCCGGGGGCGTCGACGGCGTCCTGGACGGCGGCGAGCTCCTCCTGCCACCGGGCCACGGTGTCGTAGAGCTTCTGGGCGGGCATGGGGACACGGGCCAGCTGGGCGAGCACCGGGCGCAGCGCGCGGGCGGCCTGGCGCTCGGGGGGCAGCAGGCGGCGCAGGTAGCGGCGCAGCTGCTCGGGGAGCGCGAGCAGGGCGACGGTGTCGTGGACCGGGGGCATGTCGACGACGAGCAGGTCCCAGCGGTCGGTCTCGGCGTGCGCGGCCCGCAGGGCGGCGAGGACGGCGAGGGGCTCGGCGCCGGGGAGTTCGGTGAGCTCCTCGGGGTCGAGCGGGGCGGCGCCCAGCAGGTCGAAGAGGGAGGTGCCGCGGTCCTGGAGGTCGCCGGCGAGGGTGCGGAAGTGCTCGCCGGGGGCCACGCGGGCGGCCCACAGCCCCGGGGCCGCCTCGACGGGCGGCGCCCAGGGCCGGCCGTCCCGGGCACCGTTCTCCGCGGGCAGCGCGGTGCCGAGGACGGCGTCCGGCGTGCCGCCCCGGTCGCAGGTGAGCAGGAGCACGCGGCGTCCGGTGCGGGCGGCGGCGAGTGCCGTGGCCGCCGCCGCGGTGGTGCGGCCCGCGCCTCCGGGACCGGTGACGAGGACCGTGCGCACGGTGGAGCCTTCCGGAAAAGGTGGTTCTGAAAGGGCGGTTCTAAAGGGTTCTCAAAGGCCGTCGTTCAGGCGGCGGGGCCGGCCTCGACGCGGTTCTTCAGGCCGTCGAGGGCGCGGTCGATGATGACCTTCTCCGCCTTGCGCTTGATCATGCCGAGCATGGGGATCTTGACGTCGACGGTGAGGGTGTACGTCACCTTCGTCCGCTTGCCGCCGGCCAGGGGCTCCAGCGCGTACGAGCCCGTGAGCTCGCGCAGCATCTGGGACTTGACCAGGGACCACTCGACGACGTTCTCCCGGGGCCAGCTGTAGGCGAGGGTGTGGTCGTCCTTGATGGCTCCCGCGTCGAGGACCAGCCGCACCTTGGCGGCGCGTCCCCGCTCGTCCCGCTCCAGCACCTCGGCCTGCTTGACCTCCCCGGTCCACTCCGAGTAGCGGTCGAAGTCGGCGATCACCGCCATGACCTCTGCCGGGCTCGCCTCGATCGTGATGTCCGAGCTGGTGTGTTCCGCCATCTGCGGTGCTCCTCCGTACCGGTCCGCGGCTCTCGAATGGTCTGCCGGTGAAGGCTACCTCCCGCTGCCTGTCACCACTCCAGCACCCAGGGTGTGGCCGTGGAGGCGAAGTGTCCCACGTTGACGCACTCGGTGGCGCCCACGCGCATGCGGCGGGCCAGCGGCTGGTGGACGTGGCCGAAGAGGGCGTACTTGGGGCGGGTGGCGCGGATGGTCTCCAGCAGTGCGGAGCTGCCGCGCTCGAAGCGGCGGGCGACGGTGTCGTAGCAGAGCTCGGGCACGTCGGGCGGGATGTGCGAGCAGAGCACGTCGACCTCGCCGAGGGCGGCGAGCTTGGCGGCGTACTCCTCGTCGTCGATCTCGTAGGGGGTGCGCATGGGCGAGCGCAGGCCGCCGCCGACGAAGCCGAAGACCAGGCCGCCGATCTCGACGCGCTCGCCGTCGAGGACGGTGGTGCCGGGGCGGGCGTACTCCGGCCACAGCGGGGGGATGTCGACGTTGCCGTACGTGGCGTAGGTGGGGGTGGGGAAGGCGGCGAACAGCTCGGCGTACTGCTTGCGGACCGCCTCCTCGATGACCGTCGTGCGGTCGACGCCCTGCCACAGGCCCCGGGAGAGCTCGCGGGCCTCCTCGAAGCGGCGGGCGGTGCGCAGCTCGACGATCCGGTCGGCGGCCTCGACCCCGAACAGCTCGGGGAAGATGCCGCGCGAGTGGTCGTCGTAGTCGAGGAAGAGGACGAGGTCGCCGAGGCAGATCAGGGCGTCCGCGCCGTCGCCGGCGCGCGCCAGCCCCTCGGCGTTGCCATGGACGTCGCTGACCACGTGGACTCGCATGGGGATCACCCTAGGTGCTGCGCGGGGGCCTCCGGAAGGGTCCCGACCTGCGGTTACTTCCCGGTCACCCGGCGCAGGGGCTAGGGTGCGGGGTGCGGTCCCGTGGCATGTGACGCATGGAACATCTGGGCGCGACCCTCTATTCGAATCCAGTACTGGTGGGTAACGTCCGGGCAGTCCACACCCCCCTTGCCTGATCATGGACCGCAGCCGACGCAGCGCCCCTCGACGACGCGGCGGCGCCGGCGCCCGACGAGGAGCAGCAGTCTTGCGCGAGTTCAGCCTTCCGGCCCTGTACGAGGTCCCCGCGGACGGAAACCTGACGGATCTCATCCGCCGGAACGCCGCTCTTCACCCGGACGTCGCCGTCGTGGGCCGCAAGGTCGACGGCCGCTGGGAGGACGTCACCGCCACGGCCTTCCTCGCCGAGGTGCGCGCGGCCGCCAAGGGCCTGATGGCCTCGGGCATCAAGCCGGGCGACCGGATCGGCCTGCTGTCGCGGACCCGCTACGAGTGGGCCCTGCTCGACTTCGCCATCTGGAGCGCGGGCGCGGTCACCGTCCCCGTCTACGAGACCAGCTCGGCCGAGCAGATCCAGTGGATCCTCGGCGACTCCGGCGCCGTGGCCTGCCTGGTGGAGACCTCCGCGCACCAGGAGGCCGTCGACTCCGTACGCGACGCGCTCCCGGACCTCGCGCACGTCTGGCAGATCGAGGACGGCGCCCTCGAGCGGCTGCGCGAGACCGGCGCGCCGCTCACCGACGAGTCCGTCGACGAGCGCAGCGCCCTGGCCACCGCGGACTCCCCGGCCACCATCGTCTACACCTCGGGCACCACCGGCCGCCCGAAGGGCTGCGTGCTCACCCACCGCGCCTTCTTCGCGGAGTGCGGCAACGCCGTCGAGCGGCTCAAGCCGCTGTTCAAGACGGGCGACTCGTCCGTACTGCTCTTCCTGCCCGCCGCCCACGTCTTCGGCCGGCTCGTCGAGGTCGCCTCGGTCCTCGCGCCCATCAAGCTGGGCCTGGTCAGCGACATCCGCAACCTCACCGACGACCTGCAGGGCTTCCGGCCCACGCTGGTCCTCGGCGTCCCGCGCGTCTTCGAGAAGGTCTACAACGGCGCCCGCGCCAAGGCCCAGGCCGACGGCAAGGGCAAGATCTTCGACAAGGCCGCCGAGACCGCCATCGCCTACAGCCGCGCGCTGGACACCCCGGCGGGCCCCTCCTTCGGCCTGAAGCTCAAGCACAAGGTCTTCGACAAGCTCGTCTACAGCAAGCTGCGCGCCGTCCTCGGCGGCCGCGCCACCCACGCCATCTCCGGCGGCGCCCCGCTGGGCGAGCGGCTCGGCCACTTCTACCGCGGCATCGGCTTCACCGTGCTCGAGGGCTACGGCCTGACGGAGTCCTGCGCGGCCACCGCCTTCAACCCCTGGGACAAGCCGCGCATCGGCACGGTCGGCCAGCCGCTGCCCGGCTCGGTCGTGCGCATCGCCGACGACGGCGAGGTGCTGCTGCACGGCGAGCACCTCTTCACGGGCTACTGGAACAACGAGGCCGCGACGGCCGACGCCCTCTCGGACGGCTGGTTCCACACCGGCGACCTGGGCACGCTCGACGAGGACGGCTTCCTGCGCATCACCGGCCGCAAGAAGGAGATCATCGTCACCGCCGGCGGCAAGAACGTCGCCCCCGCGGTGATCGAGGACCGTATCCGGGCACACGCGCTGGTCGCCGAGTGCATGGTCGTCGGCGACGGCCGGCCCTTCGTGGGCGCGCTGATCACCCTCGACGAGGACTTCCTGCCGCGCTGGCTCGAGCGCCACGGCAAGCCGGCCGGCCTGACGGCCGCGGAGCTCACGGACGACCCGGAGCTCCTCGCGGACCTGCAGAAGGCGGTGGACGACGGCAACGCGGCGGTCTCCAAGGCGGAATCGGTGCGCAAGTTCCGCATCCTGCCGGGCCAGTTCACGGAGGCCTCCGGCCATGTGACGCCGTCGCTGAAGCTGAAGCGGAACGTCGTCGCGAAGGACTTCGCGGACGAGATCGAGGCGATCTACCACGGGTAGTTCTCGTCCCGTGAAAACGCCGGACGGGCTGACTTCTGTCAGCCCGTCCGGCGTTTTTCGCGAGGCCTACAGCAGCTCCTTCAGCCGCTCGGCCAGCAGGTCCCAGCGCCACCGCTCCTCGACCCATTCGCGGCCGCGCTCGCCCATGCGGCGACGCAGCTCCGGGTCGCGCAGCAGCGTGACGACGCGGTCGGCGGTCTCGGCGGCGGACCCGCCGCGCACCACGTACCCCGTCTCCCCCTCCAGCACCGCGTCCGGCGCACCGCCGGAGTCGCCGGCGACCACCGGCAGGCCGGGGGCG
>KL569455.1:0-5001 GCA_000715685.1 Streptomyces lilacinus | reverse complement strand
ATGTGTATAAGAGACAGCCTCCAGGTAGACGATGCCGAGCCCCTCGACGTCCAGTCCGCCCCGCCGCGTGCGGCAGGGCATCGCGAAGACGTCGCCGGCGCCGAAGTGGGCCGGCAGCTCCTCCCAGTCGACGGGACCGGTGAAGCGGACGGCGTCGGCGACGTCGCGCTCGGCGGCGAGCTTGCGCAGGTCCTCGGCGTAGGGTCCGCCGCCGACTATGAGCAGCACCGCGTCCGGCACGGCCGCCAGGATCCGTGGCATGGCCTCGATCAGGGTGTCCTGCCCCTTGCGCGGCACGAGCCGCGAGACGCACACCACGACCGGCCGGTCGGCGAGGCCGAGCCGGGCCCGGACCTCGTCGCCGCCGGACCCCGGGTGGAAGGTCTTCTCGTTCACGCCCGGCGGCAGTTGCACCATGCGGGCCGCCGCCTCGTCCGTCAGGGCGGAGGCGATGCGGGAGCGCGTGTACTCCCCCAGATAGGTGATCGTGTCGGTGCCCTCGCCGATCCTGCGCAGCAGCTGCCGCGCGGCGGGCAGCTGGGCCCAGCCCGCCTCGTGCCCGTGGGTCGTGGCCACCAGCCGCCGCGCGCCCGCCCGGCGCAACGCGGGGGCCATCAGACCCAGGGGCGCGGCCGCCCCGAACCACACCGACGTACAGCCGTGTTCCCGCAGCAGCTCCGCCGCGCGCCGGGTCACCCGCGGCGTGGGCAGCAGCATCGTCGTGCGGTCGCGCACGACGGGGAAGGGCTGTTCGGCGTCGAACCGGGCGGTGGCCTCGTGGCCCTCCCGGGTCCGCTTCCAGGTGGAGGCGTAGACGACGATGCTCGCCGGGTCCAGGCGCAGCGCCATGTTGTGCAGGAAGGCCTGGATGCCACCGGGGCGGGGCGGGAAGTCGTTCGTGACGATCAGGGTCTTGTGCATCGCCGCCGACAGTACCGGGTGCGATCGGGTCTCAACCGCGCCACATCCCGCCACGTCGCCGCACGCGAGCGCTCCGGAGCGGCATGATTCCTTGCAGTGACGGCGTAACGCCCGAAGGGACGAGGTGAGTGATGGTGGCGGGCACTGGTCTGCGGCTCTCGATCGTGATGTGGGCCGTCACCCGGGCCGTACTGATGCTGTGCGTCTTCCGCGTCTGGGTCCTGCCGGGCTCCGACGTCTCCGTCGACATCGAGGTGATCTACCAGGGCTGGTACGGGGTGTTGCGCACCGGAATCTTCCCGTACGACGACGTGACCTGGCAGTACCCGCCCGCCGCCGCGCTGGCCGTGCTCGCGCCCGGCCTGCTGCCGTTCCTCGACTACGCGCCCGCGTTCTTCGTGCTGTGCCTGGCCGCGGACGCCGCCGTCATGGGCATGCTGCTCTACGCGGTGCGGGGCGGGCGGCGCAGTCCGTGGGGGGTGTGGGTGTGGGTCGCCGGCGTACCGCTGCTGGGGCCCATCGTGTACGCCCGCTACGACGTCATGGTCACCGCCGTCGCGGTCGCGGCCCTGCTGGCGGCCGGACGCCGGACCCGGCTGTCGGGAGTGCTCACGGGCTTCGGCGCGCTGCTGAAGGTGTGGCCGCTGCTGCTGCTCATCGGCACCCCCCGCGGCCGGCGGACCCGCTCCACGTGGGGCTCGGCGCTGCTCACGGCGGGGGTGCTGGCCATGCTCTTCACCGCCGCGATGCCCGGTGCGCTGGCGTTCCTGGCCTTCCAGCGCGACCGCGGCACGGAGGTGGAGTCCCTGGGCTCGCTGGTCTTCCACCTCGCCCGGCACGTCGGCTGGCACGGCAAGGCACGGCTGAACTACGGCTCGGTGGAGTTCCTCGGCCGACACGTCCACGCCGTCAGCGCCCTGGCACTGGGGCTGAGCGTGCTGGCCTTCGCCTGGCTGCTGCTGTGGCGGGTGCGGGCGCGACGCTTCACGGCGACCACGCCGTACGACGCGGCGTTCGCGGCGGTGCTGCTGTTCACGACGACGAGCCGGGTGATCAGCCCGCAGTACATGGTGTGGCTGATCGGGCTGGCGGCGGTGTGCGTGACGATGCGGACGCCGCGGCAGATACTGCCGGTGCTGCTGGTGCTGGCGGCGGCGCCGCTCACCCAGCTGGAGTTCCCCCTCTGGTTCTCCCACGTGGTGGCCAGCGACAAGCTGGGCGTGGCCACGCTGACCCTGCGCAACGCGCTGCTGGTCGCGGCGACGGTGATCTCCTGCAGGCGGCTGTGGCGCGAGACCGTCACGGAGCGGCGGCCGACCCAGGAGCCGGAGCCACCGGCTGAGCGGGAGTCGGCGCTGGTGCCGAGCTGAGTGTTCCTCGAATGCCGGGCGGGCTGACTTTGTCAGCCCGCCCGGCATTCGAGGACGTCTACACCACCGCGCCGCGCCCCGGATCGTCGTTGTCCTCGTCGTCGCTGTCCTTCATCCGAAGGACCAGCGTGGCGAAGCCACCGAGGAAGCCGCCCACGCCGACCGTGGTCATCCACCACGTCAGCTCCTGCTGCAGCAGCACCATGATGAGCAGCAGCAACGGCCCACCCAGCACCGCGAGCCACGCGAAGCGGGACGTCACGTCGCCGGTCGGGAGCGGCGGCGGCTCCGGGGGCACGAAGTGGCCCTCGTCCGCGGCCTCCGCGGGCTCATCGGTGGGCGTCGAATCCGCCGGGTTCCAGTCGCGGGGGCCGACGCCCGGCGCGTAGACGATGAAGCTGCCGGGCCGTTCCGGCGCGGGGTCGGGCTTCTCGGCGGCGGGCTCGGGCGCCGGCGGAGCCGCCGGCTCGTCGTCGCCGGAGGCGGGCCACAGGCCCTTCTCCGGGTCCGGCTGCTCGCCGTACGCGGCGACGAGTTCGGCCCACGCGCGGTCCTCGTCGAGGGGGTCGCGGCTGTCGTCGCGATCGCGGTTCGCGTCGGGCTCAGCCATGGGAAGCCGTCCCCAGTGGTGCCGCGGCGGCGGAGAGCCGGCCGATGAAGGCGTGCGTCTCCTCGAAGATCGTGGGGGCGTCGTGGTCCAGGGTGGCCACGTGGTAGCTGTTCTCCAGCAGGCGCTCGGTGACGTCCCGGGACGAGACGCGGGCGAGGATGCGCGCGGAGTCGGCCGCCGGCACGACGTGGTCCTCGGGGCTGTGCATCAGCAGCAACGGCTGGGTCACCTGGGGCAGTTCGGAATCGAGCAGCCGCAGGAAGCGGTGGAAGGAGTACGCCGCGTGCAGCGGCACCCGGTCGTAGCCGACCTCCTCCGAGCCCGGCTTGGCGATGTCGCTGGCGATGCCCTTGGTGGTGGGCACCAGGTGGCGCAGCACCGGCAGCGCCCGCGCGCCCAGGCCGTGGAGCTTGTTCGCCGGGTTGACCAGCACGATGCCGGAGACGGCGTCGCCGTGCTTGGCGGCGAGGCGCAGCGCCAGCGCGCCGCCCATCGACAGCCCGCACAGGAAGATCCGGTCACACCGCTCCCGCAGCGCCCGCAGTTCGCGGTCGACCTCGGCGTACCAGTCCTGCCAGCCCGTGATCGCCATGTCCTGCCAGCGGGTGCCGTGCCCCGGGAGCAGGGGAAGCGAGACGCCCAGGCCCCGCTCCGCGAGATAATTGGCCCAGGGCCTGACGGACTGCGGGGAACCGGTGAAGCCGTGACACACGAGGACGCCGACCTCTCCGCCGTCATGGCGGAACGGCTCGGCTCCGGGGAGGAGCGGCACCGGGATCTCCGATCAAGGGAACGAGACAACGGGAAACGAGAGGGTCTGGCCCTCAGCCTACGCGGAGCGCCGCACGGCGGGTAGGCAGGTTAAGGTCTCCTCGTCACACACAGGAGGTTCTCGGTTGTTCTACGGCGCAATGAAGCTGTCCATCGGCGGGTCGCTGAAGCTTGCCTTCCGGCCGTGGGTGGAGGGCTTGGAGAACGTACCGGCCGAGGGGCCCGCCATCCTGGCGAGCAACCACCTGTCCTTCTCGGACTCCTTCTTCCTGCCCGCGGTCCTCGACCGCAAGATCACGTTCATCGCCAAGCAGGAGTACTTCACCTCCCCCGGCGTCAAGGGCAAGCTGACCGCGGCGTTCTTCAAGGGCGTCGGCCAGCTCCCGGTCGACCGGTCGGGCGCCCGGGGCGCCGGCGAGGCCGCGATCAAGAGCGGCATCGAGGTGCTCGAGCGCGGTGAGCTCTTCGGCATCTATCCGGAGGGCACCCGCTCCCCGGACGGCCGGCTCTACCGCGGCAAGCCCGGCGGTCTCGCCCGGGTCGCGCTGGCCACCGGCGCCCCGGTGCTCCCGGTCGCGATGATCGACACGGAGAAGGTGCAGCCGCCGGGGAAGGTCCTGCCGAAGATGATCCGGCCGGGCATCCGGATCGGAAAGCCGCTGGACTTCAGCCGCTACCACGGCATGGACGGCGACCGCTTCATCCTCCGCTCGGTGACCGACGAGGTCATGTACGAGATCATGAAGCTCTCCGGCCAGGAGTACGTCGACATCTACGCGACCGCCGCCAAGCGGCAGATCGCGGAGGAGGCGAAGCGGAAGGCCGAGGAGGAGAAGGCGGCCAAGGCCGCCGGCCTCGAGAAGGACCAGGAGAAGAAGTAGACGGCGGGACGGACAGGCGGCGGAGCGGCCCGAGGCGCACGACCGCCCGGCAGGGGGGTCGGTTCATGGCGGAGCGCACCGGGCGCCGCCCGCGCGTCGTGCGGATGTCGGTGGAGCTGCCCCTGTGGCGGGCCCTCGCCGGCTACCGCGTCCTGGGCCTCGGCTACGCGCTCGGCCTCTTCCTGCTGAACCAGCACCGCTACGCCCACCCCCTCGGGGCCGCCCTCTACATGGGCGTACTCGCCCTGTGGACCGGGCTCACCTGGAACCGGGTGACGTCCGCCGAGCGCTGCACCAAACCGTTCCTGGTGGCCGACCTGTCGATCGCGGTGGCGGGCATCCTGCTCACCCCCGTCCTCGACACCGCCCAGCGGATCGACGCAGGCGCGGCCACCCTGCCGTCCATCTGGACGGGCGGCGCGGTCCTGGGCATGGCCATCAAGGGCGG
>KL569454.1:22383-23307 GCA_000715685.1 Streptomyces lilacinus | reverse complement strand
AGATGTGTATAAGAGACAGGCTATGCCGGTGCCGAGGGGGACGAAGAGGAAGCGGTCGGCGCCCCGGCCGGCGCCGATGCGGCCCTCCGCGAGGCCGCCGGTGCGGACGTCGTGGCCGACGGCCACGGGGATCTCGTGTCCGGTGCCGTCGCTCAGGCGGGCGCTCAGGGCGTCCCGGAGGGGGACGTCGCGCCAGCCGAGGTTCGCGGCGTAGACGGCCGTGCCGGTTTCGGTGTCCACGATGCCGGGGACGGCTGCGCCGGCGGCCGAGGCGGGTTCGCCGTACGCCTGGACGCCGTGGTCCAGCAGCTCGGCTGCCAGGTCCAGGATGCCGGCTACGACGGCGTCCGGGCCCTTCTCGCGGCCCGTGGGCCGCCTTGTCTCGTGCAGGAGGGCGTTGTCCGGGGCGATCAGGGCCGCCTTGATCGCGGTGCCGCCCACGTCCAGGGCGATGACGTGTTTCACGGCTGTAGTTTCGCGCGTGGGGGCGTGAAAGGTCTAGTCCACTCGCCGTGGGTGGGCCGGTGCGGCGCCGTTTCCCCGCCTTCGGCGGGGGCCCTACGAGGGCAGCACCACGCTCCGCGTCAGGTTCCTCGGGCTGTCCGGGTCCAGCCCGCGCGCCTCCGCCACCGCCACCGCCAGGCGCTGGGCGCGGATCAGGTCCGCCATCGGGTCGCGGTCGGCGTGCGCCGGCGTCCCGCCCGTCGTCGCGATCTGCGCCGCCAGGCCCTCCGGCAGCGGGCCGAAGCACCAGGTCACCCGGCCCGGGCGGGTGATCGCGATCGGGCCGTGGCGGTACTCCATCGCCGGGTACGCCTCCGTCCACGCGCCCGCCGCCTCCCGCATCTTCAGGGCCGCCTCCTGCGCCAGGCCGTACGTCCAGCCGGACCCGAGGAACGTCCACTGCCTGTCTCTTATACACAT
>KL569454.1:19922-22115 GCA_000715685.1 Streptomyces lilacinus | reverse complement strand
CCGCCTCGTGGACCGGTCCCGGTCCCGTCAGGCCCGCCCGCAGGAAGGCCAGTGCCGTCGTCGCGAAGCGCGTCTGGACCACGGACTCCTCGTCCGCCCAGTCCAGCACCGCGACCTCGTCCGCCGCGTCCACGATCGGGGTCCTCGGATCGGCGGTGATCGCCGACGTCGGCGTGCCCCGTTCGGCCCGTATCGCCCCCAGCAGGCGCAGCACCTCCGTCGTCGTACCGGACCGGGTGATCGCGACGACGCGGTCGTACGCGCGTCCCGGCGGGAACTCCGAGGCGGCGAAGGCGTCGGTCTCGCCGTGGCCGGCGGCCTCGCGCAGCGCGGCGTAGGACTGGGCCATGAACCACGAGGTGCCGCAGCCGGTCACCGCCACGCGTTCGCCGGGGGCGGGGAGCCCGGGCGCGTCGGCGGCGGCGTCGGCGGCGCGGCGCCAGCAGGCGGGCTGGGTCGCGAGTTCGCGGGCGGTGAGGGAAACAACGGGGGAGGCGGGAGAGGCGGGGGACGGCTTCATGCGGCGTGCGCTCCTTGCGGGTGCGGTGGTGCGGCAATCGGTCGACCCCGTGCATAGCAGCCCCGCCTGACCTGGGGGAAGGGCGCTACGGCGATACCGAAGCGCAACGCCGGAGACGTAGACCGTAAGGTGGCGCGCGGGAGAAACTCACGGTCTCCACTGGACTCACGAATCCCAGGGGGGAGATTCACGGTCCTCCACAGGGCGATCACGAACCACAAGGTGGGTAGCAGTAGTGCAGCGGCGGCGGTTCTTGGGCATGACGGCG
Organism: Streptomyces lilacinus; assembly: GCA_000715685.1. Classification (GTDB taxonomy): domain Bacteria; phylum Actinomycetota; class Actinomycetes; order Streptomycetales; family Streptomycetaceae; genus Streptomyces; species Streptomyces lilacinus. Next base: position 21,327 of record KL569454.1, on the reverse strand, counting down.
GCGGGTGTCGCGACGACGGCGTTGGCGCCCGCTCTGACGGCGTGCGGGAGCGAGGGCCCCGGCGGCGACAAGAAGCTGAAGATCGTCGCGGCGGACTACGGCGACAAACCGGGCAACAGCTCCAAGAAGTACTGGGAGTCCCTCGCCCGCGACTTCGAGAGCAAGCACGGCGGCATCAAGGTCGAGGTCCAGGTCTACAGCTGGACCGAGGTCGACAAGAAGGTCGCCGACATGGTCGCCGCGGGCAAGGCCCCCGACCTCGCGCAGATCGGCGCGTACGCCGAGTTCGCCGCCGCCGGCAAGCTCTACAGCGCCGAGCAGCTGATCTCCATCCCCACCCAGGCGGACTTCATCACGCCGATCGCCAAGGCGGGCGAGGTGCACCGGGTGCAGTACGGCCTGCCGTTCGTCTCCAGCACCCGCATGCTCTTCTTCAACCAGACGCTCTTCAGCCGGTACGGCATAGCCAAGGCGCCCGAGAGCTGGGAGGAGCTGGTGGTCGCGGCCGGCAAGCTCAAGGCCGCGGGTGTGAAGATCCCCTTCGGTCTGCCGCTGGGCCCCGAGGAGGCGCCCGCCGAGACCATGCTGTGGATGCTGGGTGGCGGCGGTGGCTACACCGACAACACCGGCGCCTACATCATCAACTCCGAGGCCAACATCCGGGCCTTCACCTGGCTGCGCGACGAGTTCGTCGGCAAGGGCCTCACCGGCGGCGGCGACCCGGCCCGCACCAACCGCCAGGACGTCTTCGACGCGTTCTGCAAGGGCGAGGTCGGCATGCTGCACGGCCACCCGACGCTGATGCAGCAGGCCGCCGCCGCCAACGTGAAGTACGGCACCGCGCCGCTCCCCGGCATCCGCGGCAAGGCCGGTTCCACCATGGGCGTCGCCGACTGGATCATGGCCTTCAAGCAGAACGGCCACCGCGAGCAGCTCGGCACCTTCCTCGACTTCCTTTACACGAAGGAGAACCACCTCAGCTTCACCGGCCAGTACGAGCTGCTGCCGGTGACCAACTCCGCGTCCAAGGCGATGCACGAGGACCGGCAGTACGAGAAGCTGTGGCCGTTCCTCGAGCAGCTGCAGAGCGCGGAGTTCTACCCCGCGGACAAGACCTCCTGGGCCAAGGTCAGCGCGACGATCAAGGAAAAGATCGGCTCGATCGTGCAGAAGGGCGGCGACCCCGCCTCCGTCCTCGGCGAGATCCAGCGCGAGGCCGAGGCCACGGAGCTCGCGAGCCGTTAGGTTGGACGGCATGGCTGCCAGGGACGAACGGGACGGCTCGGAGCAGGCCTCTGGTCTCTCCGAGCGGGACCTCGCCGTGCTCGCCCTCGAGCGGCAGTCCTGGCCCGGCCCCGGCGCCAAGGAGCGGGCCGTGCGGGAGCGGCTCGGGATCACCCCGACC
>KL569454.1:15895-19691 GCA_000715685.1 Streptomyces lilacinus | reverse complement strand
GGATCACCCCGACCCGCTACTACCAGCTGCTGGGCGTCCTGATCGACGACCCGCGCGCCCTCGCCCACGACCCCGTCACCGTCAACCGGCTGCGGCGGCTGCGGGACGCCCGGCGCGAGCGCCGCTGATCCCCGAGCGGCCCCCGTCGCGCCGCGGGCACCGGTAGGGTCGCCCGTATGGGCAGCCAACCGCTTCCGGAACCCGTGACCGACACCGGCCGCGAGGGCCTGGCCGCGCTGCTGGCGCGGCCCGGGCGCGCGGTCGTCGCGCTCGATTTCGACGGCACGCTCGCCGAGATCGTGCCGGACCCCGAGCAGGCCCGCGCCCACCCCGGCGCCGTGCCCGCCCTGGCCCGGCTCGCCCCGCACCTGGGCTCCGTCGCCGTGGTGACCGGCCGCCCGGCCGGGGTCGCGGTGCGCTACGGCGGCTTCGCCGGCGTGCCCGCCCTCGAGCACCTGGTGGTCCTCGGCCACTACGGCGCCGAGCGCTGGGACGCCGTCACCGGCACCGTCCACGCACCCGCCCCGCACCCCGGCGTGGCCGGCGTCCAGGCCGAACTGCCCGGCGTGCTCGACATGTCCGGCGCCTGGCAGGGCACCTGGATCGAGGACAAGGGCCGCGCCATCGCCGTCCACACCCGGCGCGCCGACGACCCGCAGGCCGCCTACGACGCGCTGACCGCCCCGCTCACCGCGCTCGCCGAGCGCCACGGCCTGATCGTCGAGCCGGGCCGGCTGGTGCTGGAGCTGCGCCCGCCCGGCATGGACAAGGGCGTCGCCCTCGCCGAGTACGTGCGCGAGGTCGACGCCTCCGCCGTGCTCTACGCCGGTGACGACCTCGGCGACCTCGCCGCCTTCGCGGCGGTCGAGAAGCTGCGCGCCGAAGGGGTGCCGGGCACCCTGGTGTGCAGCGGCAGCGCCGAGGTCGCCGTGCTCGCCGAGCGCGCGGACCTCGTCGTGGACGGGCCCGCGGGCGTGGTGGAGCTGCTGAACTCCCTGGCGGACAAGCTCGGTTGAGCCGATCCCGAGGTTCAACCGGTGGCGGGTCTCACTCCCCGTCCTCCGCCTTGGGGTCCTTCGGCGCAGGCTTCTGGTCCGTCAGGCCCAGCACGGAGAGCGCGGTCGTCCAGTCGCTCGCTATGGCCCGCTGCGCCTTCACGAGATCCGTCTTGCCCGCACAGATGGCCGCCTTGAGCTTGCTCTCCACCGAGTCCTTGGGGTTGTTCGGTCCGGCGCCCGCCTTGTGTCCGGGCGAGGGCGGCTGCACCCACAGGTTGCGCGCGTCGTTGGGGTCGCCGCCCAGCTGGAGGCTGATGAGGTGGTCGTACTCCGCGTCCCGCAGCGGGCCCTTGTAGCCGTACGCCGCCGCGTTCGCGGTCTTCTCGCGGCCGGTGATGTTCGTGGGCGGACGGATGTCGGCGGTGTAGCCGCTGCGGCAGATCGTGGTCTTGAGGGTGGCCTGGGTGACCTTCGGGTTCGTCGCCCCGGGCGTGCACTTGCCGTCGGGGAGCGGTTCCTTGCTCGCCGTGTAGCGGTAGGTGCAGGTGCCCGGCGCGGGCTGTTTCTGCACGGTGTACGAGCCCTGGGGGCCGGGACCGGTCGGGATGCTTCCGCCGGCCGCACCGGACGACCCGGACGATCCGGCCGATCCGGACGGGAGGGGCGCGGGTGACTGACTGGCCTGCCCGGCCTTGGACTTGGCGTCTTTGGTGTTCGAGGAGTCGGAGGAACAGCCTGCTGTCGCTGCTATGAGGGTGGCGGTCGCCGCGAGCGCGACCCAGCGCGGGGCGTTCGACATGTGCGATGGCTACCCCCGGGCCGGCGCGGGCCAGCACGGCCGCGGAAGCGTTGGCCCGTACGGCCCGGCACGGCGAACGCGACGCGCGCTCCGGCTCGGAGGGCGGTCCCCTCCGGGCTCAGCGCGCCTCGAGCGCCCGCAGCTGCTCCACGAACCACCGCGCCGGCGGCAGCGCCGTCGCCGCCGAGGCCAGCCGCTTCGAGCGCTCCGCCCGCTCGCCCGGGTCCATCAGCAGCGCCGCGTGCAGGGCGCGGGCGGTGGCCTCCACGTCGTAGGGGTTGACCGTGATCGCGTCGTCGCCCAGCTCGGCGGCCGCCCCCGCCTCGCGGGAGAGGACCAGGGCGCAGCCGTGGTCCGAGACGACCGGGACCTCCTTGGCGACCAGGTTCATGCCGTCGCGGATGGGGTTGACCAGGGCCACGTCCGCGAGCCGGTACGCCGCGAGCGAGCGCGCGAAGTCGTCCTTGACGTGCAGGGAGACCGGCTGCCAGCCCTCCGTGCCGAACGCGGTGTTGATCTCCTGGGCGACCCGCTCGACCTCGGCGGTGTAGTCGCGGTAGACCTTCAGGTCCTGCCGCGAGGGGTAGGCGAACGCGACGTGCACCACCTGCTCGCGCCACTCCGGGTGGTCCTCCAGCAGCCGGCGGTAGGCGTGCAGGCCGCGCACGATGTTCTTCGACAGCTCCGTGCGGTCGACGCGCAGGAGCACCCGGCGGTCCGGCCCGAACTGCCGGCGCAGCGTCGTCATCCACTCCTCGACGTCCGGCCGGTGCGCGCGCTCCCGGAGGAACGCGGCGTCCGCGCCGAGCGCGTGCACCCCGAGCCGGGTCGTGCGCCCCTCGAAGCGCACCGCCGTCGCGACACCGTCCTCCCGCACGACCTTCGCGCCGCGCCCGCCCAGCACGCTCGCGCAGCACGCGGCGAACGCCTCGGCCCAGCGCCGGGTCAGGAACGCCGCCCGGTCGCCGCCGAGCATGCCGCGCAGCACCTGCTCGGCGATGTCGTCGGGCAGCAGCCGGTAGTAGTCCGGCGGGGCCCAGGGGGTGTGCGAGAAGTGGCCGATGCGCAGGTCCGGGCGGCGGGCCCGGAGCAGGCCGGGGACCAGCGTCAGGTGGTAGTCCTGGACGAGGACGGAGGCGCCCTCCGCGGCCTCCTCGGCGATGGCGTCCGCGAACGCGGTGTTGTACGCCTCGTACTCCGCCCACTGGGCGCGGAAGTCCCGGTCGAAGACGGGCTCCAGCGGGGTCTGCCAGAGCATGTGGTGGACGAACCACAGCACCGAGTTGGCCACGCCGTTGTACGCGGCGGCGAACGTGGCGGGCGGGATGTCGAGCATCCGTACGCGGTGGCCGCCGGTGTCGCCCGTGTCCAGCCTGCGGCCGGCGTGCGCCACCGCCCGGCGGTCGCCCTCGGTGAGGGCTGCGCAGACCCACACCGCCCCCGCGTCCGGGCCGATCGCGCTCAGCCCGGACACCAGCCCGCCGCCGCCGCGGCCCGCCGCCAGCGAACCGTCCTCGTGCAGCCGGTAGGAGACCGGCCCGCGGTTGGAGGCGACCACGATCGGCGCGGCCTCGACCCCGCCGGCGGGATCGGTGTCGGCGGTGGCGGTGAAGGTGTGCTCAACGACCATGTCGCCAGCCTTGCCCTCGGAAGAACCGCTCAAACGTACGCTTACGCGGCACGCCGCCGGGCGTACTCGGGTATCTCCGCCATCGGCGGCCGCTCCTCCGTGTCCACCGCGTACGTGCGCGGGACGAAACCTTCCGCCGTACGCTCGAACTGCGTCAACGCCGGGCGCACCAGATGACCCCTGGCGAGCCGCAGCTGCGCCGTGCGGTAGATCGCGGCGGCCATCCGGCCCAGCGCGCGCCCGTCCTGGTGACGGTGCTTGCGCACGCCCACGTCGACCTGGGCCAGCGCGTCCAGGCCCACGGTGTGCAGCGCGTCGACCAGCAGGCCGAGCTCCACGCCGTAGCCGACGGGGAACGGCAGGCGCTCC
>KL569454.1:11258-15607 GCA_000715685.1 Streptomyces lilacinus | reverse complement strand
CGTACTCGCCGCCCAGCGGCTGGACGAAGCCGGCCAGCTGCGGCCAGTGCAGATTGAGCAGCGGGCGGGCCACCAGCTCGGTCACCCGGCCGCCCTGCCCCGCGGCCTCGCCCAGCGGGCGGTCGTACATCGCCTTGACGAACTGCACCTCGGGGTCGGTCAGCAGCGGGCCGACGATGCCGGAGACGAAGTCGGCGGAGAAGTCCCGCAGGTCGGCGTCGACGAAGCAGACCACGTCCCCGCTCGTCGCCAGCAGCGAGCGCCACAGCACCTCGCCCTTGCCGGGCAGGGCGGGCAGCCGGGGCAGGACCTCGTCCCGGGACACCACCCGCGCGCCGGCCGCCGCGGCGACCTCGGCGGTGCGGTCGGTGGAGCCGGAGTCCAGCACCACCAGCTCGTCCACCAGCGGCACGGCGTCCGTCGCGCCGACCGTGGCCTCCTCGTCGAGCGCCGGCAGGACGACGCTGACCGTGGTGCCCGTGCCGCTCTTCGCGGCGAGAAGCTGGTCGAGCGGACGGTCGGCCGCGGACCAGGACCGCCGGGCGAGCCACTGCTCCACCTCTTCCAGCACGTGCATGACTCCTCGTTGTGCTCGTTGTGACTCGTGTTGTGACGCGCCTTGTGATGCATCTCGTGACGTGTCTTGTGATGCGTCTCGTGATGCATCTCGCGTTACGGACGGCCCTCTCGCACGGCCATCCCTTCCGTTACAGTCTTGAACAACGCGGACGCCCGTCCTATGTCGGGGTCGTCGTGCGCACAAACGCCTGGGTCCGCCCAGCGCCATACCGCTCATCCAGAGGGGCAGAGGGACACGGCCCGATGAAGCCCCGGCAACCCTCCAGCCGGTCTCACCGTTCACGCGGCGAGGCTCCCGGCGGGGAAGGTGCCAATTCCGTCTCACGACGAGGTTCGTCGTGGGGAAGATGAGGAGAAAGGGCCTCGCCTCCATGGCTGTGCAAGCCGTTGAAAGTCGTACCGTCGCACCCTCCTTCGGCCCCGCCGTAGCACTCTCCTGCCGCGAGTGCGGCGAGCGCTACGATCTGGGCCCCGTCTTCGCCTGCGTCGCCTGCTTCGGCCCGCTCGAGGTGGCGTACGACCTGCCCACCGGCGACCCGGAGACGCTCCGGCGCCGCATCGAGGCCGGCCCGGCGAACATCTGGCGCTACGCCCCGCTGCTGCCCGTCCCCGCCGACGTCGCGGAGAAGCCGAACCTCAACCCCGGCCTCACCCGGCTCGTCAAGGCCGACAACCTCGCCCGCGAACTCGGCGTGACCGGCGGGCTGTACGTCAAGGACGACTCCGGAAACCCCACGCACTCCTTCAAGGACCGCGTCGTCGCCATCGCCGTCGAGGCGGCCCGCGCCTTCGGCTTCACCACCCTCTCCTGCTCCTCCACCGGAAACCTCGCCGGCGCGGTGGGCGCGGCGGCGGCCCGCGCGGGCTTCCGGTCCTGCGTGTTCATCCCGCACGACCTCGAGGCCGGCAAGGTCGTCATGGCCGCGGTCTACGGCGGCGACCTCGTCGGCATCGAGGGCACGTACGACGACGTCAACCGCTTCTGCTCCGAGCTCATCGGCGACCCGCTGGGCGAGGGCTGGGGCTTCGTCAACGTCAACCTGCGCCCCTACTACGGGGAGGGCTCGAAGACGCTCGCGTACGAGATCTGCGAGCAGCTGGGCTGGCGGCTGCCGGACCAGATCGTGGTGCCGGTCGCCTCCGGCTCGCAGCTCACGAAGATCGACAAGGGGCTGAAGGAGCTCGTCGCGCTGGGGCTGGTCGAGGACCGCCCGTACAAGATCTTCGGCGCCCAGGCGGAGGGCTGCTCGCCGGTGTCGCGGGCCTTCAAGGACGGGCACGACGTGGTGCGGCCGGTGAAGCCGGACACGATCGCGAAGTCGCTGGCCATCGGGAACCCGGCGGACGGGCCGTACGTGCTCGACATCGCGCGGCGTACGGGCGGGGCCGTCGAGGACGTGACCGACCCGGAGATCGTCGACGCGATCAGGCTGCTGGCGCGGACGGAGGGGATCTTCGCCGAGACGGCCGGTGGGGTGACGGTGGGGGTGACGCGGAAGCTCCTCGACAGCGGGGTGCTGGATCCTTCGCTGACCACGGTCGTGCTCAATACGGGGGACGGGCTGAAGACGCTCGACGCCGTGGCGGCGGGGCCGACGGCGACGATTCGGCCGTCGTTGGAGGCGTTTCGCGCCGCCGGGCTCTAGGTGGGGTTTCTTTCCCCCACCCCGCCCCTTCCCGGCTGTATCGATTTGCGGCTCCGCCACGTGAGGGCCTTGCCCAGACCGCGTCCTCAAACGCCGGACGGGCTGGATTCCAGCCCGTCCTTGATCGAAGGTGACTCCACCATGAGCGTTTCCGTTCGTATCCCCACCATCCTGCGGACCTACACCGGCGGGCAGGCCGAGGTGGCCGCCGAGGGGGGCACCCTCGCCGAGGTCATCGCCTCCCTCGAGGCGAATCACCCCGGCATCGCCGCGCGGGTGCTGGACGAGGCCGGCAAGCTGCGGCGCTTCGTCAACGTTTACGTCAACGACGACGACGTACGGTTCGAGGGTGGGCTGGAGGCGGCCACGCCCGACGGGGCCGGCGTGTCGATCATTCCCGCCGTCGCCGGCGGCTGATCCATGGCCTGACCCTTTCAGAGCGTTCCTGCGCAATTCACCGGAATCACCCCGTCCGTAAAACGGACGGGGTGATTCCGTCTGTTGAACCGCGCTACAGTTGGGGCGATCTCCCTCCGGCGTCACCGCCGGGCCCGTATGAGAACCCGTCAAGTTGTCCGCGCGACGCCTGCGCGATGTGTCGGGTTGGTGGCGTTATGCCCGGCCCGACTTGCCCGAGAAGCTGCGGAAATCGGTACGAATAACCGATCGGCCGCAGCCGGATTTCTCGTCCCTCTGACCTGTTGCAGACGGCATCCGTGCAGATACATTCAGCCGCGGTCGACGCGTTCCGGCGCACACCTCCAACCTGTCTGGGGGTGAGGTCTGACCCGGGTCCGCGAAGTGCGGTCCTGTGCAAGGGCCAGTAATAGGGGAGTTAGGCATGGCTCAGGGCACCGTCAAGTGGTTCAACGCGGAGAAGGGGTACGGCTTCATCGCGGTCGACGGTGGTGCGGATGTATTCGTCCACTACAGCGCGATCCAGATGGACGGCTACCGCACCCTCGAGGAGGGGCAGCGAGTCGAGTTCGAGATCTCGCAGGGCCAGAAGGGGCCGCAGGCGGACATGGTGAAGTTGGCGGTCTGACCACCGCGCATCGACCATCGGCTCATTCAGCTGGTTCAGCTCGCCGAGGGGCCCGCGTCTCACCGACGCGGGCCCTTTCGTGTGTGGCGGGCCGGGTGGCGGGGCAGGCTGCCCTGGGCTCACCCGGACTCATCTCGGGGCTCCCCCCTCGGGCTCGCCGAAGGCGCTTGCACTCGAAGGGGTCGAGTGCTAATCATTGGGCTTAGCACTCTCCTGGTGAGAGTGACAGATTTGGACCGTCGGTGAGGTCCGCGAGCCAAGCGGGGCAAGGAACCGCAGGGCACGGGGGCCGTCCGTCGCGGGCGCCACGCGGTCCCGAGCAGTCTCCACCCCGTCCTGGGAGGACCACTTCACATGGCCAAGATCATCGCGTTCGACGAGGAGGCACGGCGCGGTCTCGAGCGCGGGATGAACCAGCTCGCCGACGCCGTCAAGGTCACCCTCGGCCCCAAGGGCCGGAACGTCGTCCTCGAGAAGAAGTGGGGCGCCCCCACGATCACCAACGATGGTGTGTCCATCGCCAAGGAGATCGAGCTCGAGGACCCGTACGAGAAGATCGGCGCCGAGCTGGTCAAGGAGGTCGCGAAGAAGACGGACGACGTCGCCGGTGACGGCACGACGACCGCGACCGTCCTCGCCCAGGCGCTGGTCCGCGAGGGTCTGCGCAACGTGGCCGCCGGCGCCAACCCGATGGCCCTCAAGCGCGGCATCGAGAAGGCCGTCGAGGCCGTCTCCGCCGCCCTGCTCGAGCAGGCCAAGGACGTGGAGACCAAGGAGCAGATCGCCTCCACCGCCTCCATCTCCGCCGCCGACACCCAGATCGGCGAGCTCATCGCCGAGGCCATGGACAAGGTCGGCAAGGAAGGCGTCATCACGGTCGAGGAGTCCCAGACCTTCGGTCTGGAGCTCGAGCTCACCGAGGGCATGCGCTTCGACAAGGGCTACATCTCGGCGTACTTCGCCACCGACATGGAGCGTATGGAGGCGTCCCTCGACGACCCGTACATCCTGATCGTCAACTCGAAGGTCTCCTCGGTCAAGGACCTGCTGCCGCTCCTCGAGAAGGTCATGCAGTCCGG
>KL569454.1:9055-10938 GCA_000715685.1 Streptomyces lilacinus | reverse complement strand
CGAGGCCCTGTCGACCCTGGTCGTCAACAAGATCCGCGGCACCTTCAAGTCCGTCGCCGTCAAGGCCCCGGGCTTCGGCGACCGTCGCAAGGCCATGCTCGGCGACATCGCCATCCTCACCGGTGGCACGGTCATCTCCGAGGAGGTCGGCCTCAAGCTGGAGAACGCCGGTCTCGACCTGCTCGGCCGCGCCCGCAAGGTCGTCATCACCAAGGACGAGACGACCATCGTCGACGGTGCCGGTGACAGCGACCAGGTCCAGGGCCGCGTCAACCAGATCCGCGCCGAGATCGAGAACAGCGACTCCGACTACGACCGCGAGAAGCTGCAGGAGCGCCTGGCGAAGCTGGCCGGCGGCGTGGCCGTCATCAAGGCCGGTGCCGCGACCGAGGTCGAGCTCAAGGAGCGCAAGCACCGCATCGAGGACGCCGTTCGCAACGCGAAGGCGGCCGTCGAGGAGGGCATCGTCGCCGGTGGTGGCGTGGCCCTGCTGCAGGCCTCCCAGGTCTTCGAGAAGCTCGAGCTCGAGGGCGACGAGGCCACCGGTGCCAACGCCGTCAAGCTGGCCCTGGAGGCCCCGCTCAAGCAGATCGCCGTCAACGGTGGTCTCGAGGGCGGCGTCGTCGTGGAGAAGGTCCGCAACCTGACCGTGGGCCACGGCCTCAACGCCGCCACGGGCGAGTACGTCGACATGATCGCCGAGGGCATCATCGACCCGGCGAAGGTCACCCGTTCCGCCCTGCAGAACGCCGCGTCCATCGCCGCGCTGTTCCTGACCACCGAGGCCGTCATCGCCGACAAGCCGGAGAAGGCCGCCGCGGCCGCTCCGGGCGGCATGCCGGGCGGTGACATGGACTTCTGATCGACCTCACCGGTTGATCGACCGTCCTGATCGTCGGGGCGGCACCCCCTCATAAGAGACAGCCCTCACGCGGGTGCCGCCCCGACGGCGTTTCCGGGGCGTTTCCGGCGCCTTTCCGGGGCAAAAACCCCCTCCGGTCGAAGTCCCCCACGCCGACCGCCCCCGGCTTCTACCGTGGACGACACGCACGCGAGCGGAGGGGGATCCGGGGTGGGGACAGGCGCGCACAACGGGACGGGCACGCACAACGACATCACCGGCGGCGTCTTCTTCAACGTCGTCGCCCAGGGCCGGAACATCACCCTCCAACTGCCGAGGGAGTTCACCCCGCCCCCGCCGACATGCCCACCCGCGTCCGGCACCTTCACCGGACGGGACGCCGACCTGGCCTTCCTCGCGGAGGTGCTGCGCCCCGGCCCGCCCACCGAGGGAGCGCCGCGCCTCTGCGCCGTGGCCGGCCTGGCCGGCGTCGGCAAGACCGAGCTGGTCCTGCAGGCCGCCCGCCGCGCCCTGAACCAGGACGGCTGGTTCCCCGGCGGCATCCTGTTCATCGACCTCTTCGGCTACGACCCCAAGCTCCGATACACCCCCGAACGCGCCCTCGCCTCCCTGCTGCGCGACCTCGGCATCCCCGACGAGCACGTCCCCGCCGACCTGCAGGACCGTGCCCGGCTCTACCGATCCGTCCTGGCCGCCTACGCCGACCAGGGGCGCCGCGTCCTCGTCGTCGTGGACAACGCCGACACCGCCGACCAGGTCAAGCCTCTGCTCCCCGGCGACCCCCGCATTCCCGCCCTCGTCACGTCGCGACACACCCTCGCCGGGCTCGGCGCCCGCCTGCTCGACCTGTCCGTCCTGGACGAATCCTCCTCCGTGGAGCTCCTGGACAAGGCGCTGCGCGAGGCCCGGGGAGAGGACGACACGCGCGTCCGCGACGACCCGGCCGCCGCCGCCGAGCTCGCGAGCCTGTGCGGGCACCTCCCGCTGGCCCTGCGGATCGTCGCCGCGCTGCTGTACGACC
>KL569454.1:527-8780 GCA_000715685.1 Streptomyces lilacinus | reverse complement strand
GCCGCCGCCGGCTGGGCCGGCTGGCCCGCGAGCACGACACGGTGCGCGCGGTCTTCGGGCTCTCGTACGCGCACCTGGGCGCCGAGCAGGCCCGCCTCTTCCGCCTGCTCCCGCTCAACCCCGGCCCGGACCTGTCCACCGCCGCGGCCGCGCGGCTCGCCGACGTCGACCCGTACACCGCCGAGGAGCTGCTCCAGGCCCTGGCCCGCGGCCATCTGATCGAGCCCGGTGCCGTGTACGGGCGCTGGCGGATGCACGACCTGATGCGGCTGTACGCGGCCGAGCAGGGCGAGGAACGCGGCGAGACGGACCACCCGGGCCGGGCCCTCGGGAGGCTCCTGCACCACTACGGGACCACCGCCGGCGCCGCCGCCGGCCACTTGGCCCACGAGGGCGAGCCCGACCCGCGCTTCGCCGGGCGGGAACAGGCCGTGGCCTGGCTCGACGCCGAGCTCGACAACCTCGTGGCGACCGCCGTGGCGGCCCCTGCCCTGGGCAGTCCCCAGCTGGCGCTGCTGCTCTTCGAGACGCTCGGCGAGTACCTCTCCCTGCGGCGCCACTTCGACGACTGGATCCTGCTGGGCGCCACCGCCATGACGGCGGCCCTGGCCCTCGAGTGGCCGCTCGCCCAGGCGGAGGTGCTCAACAACCTCAGCACCCCCTTCCGCCACCTGAGACGATTCGAGGAGGCGACCGACGTGCTCGAAGTGGCCGCCGCCCTGTACCGGAAGATCGACGACCGGAACGGCGAGGGCGGTGCCCTGAGCAACCTCGGCCTGGTGCTGTGCGAGACGCGCCGCTTCGACGAGGCCCTTCCCGTCCTCGAGCAGGCGCTCGCGATCCAGCGGGAGGTCGGCGACCTCCGCGGCGAGGGCATCGCGCTCACCAACCTGGGCCTGGTCCTCCAGAACCTGCGCCGGTTCGCCGAGGCCGCCGAGGTGTACCGCAAGGACGTCGCCATATGCGAGGCCATCGGTGACCGCCGCGGCGAGGCACTGGCCCTGAACAACCTCGGCTCCGTCCTGAAGGAGGAGGGCCTGCTCGACGAGGCGGCCGTGACCCTCGCCCGGGCCGGGGCCGGCTTCCGCGAGCTGGACGACGTGCACGGAGAGGGCCAGACGCTCACCAACCTCGGTACCGTCCTGGCCCGCCAGGGCCGGTACGACGAGTCGATCGACGCCCAGAACCGGGCCGTCGACGCCTTCCGCGCCTCCCACGCCCCGCACAGCGAGGCCCTGGCACTCAGCAACCTCGGGCTCGCCCTGATCGCGTCGGGCCGGTACGAACAGGCCGTCGACCCCCTCGAGCGCGCGGCCGAGGCCTACCGCGACCTGGCCGACCCCAACGGCGAGGGCATGGCCCTGACCAACCTCGGCTCCGCCCTCGGCGGCGCCGGCCGCGCCCCGGAGGCCGTCGACACCTGCGCCCGGGCCGTCGCCCGCTACCGCGAGAGCGCCGACCGCTACCACGAGGGCCTGGCGCTGGTGAACCTCGCCGCGGCCCTGGTGGACGCCGGCCGGCACGAGGAGGCCCAGGCCGCCGTCGACGAGGCGGTCCCCGCCCTGCGCGAGACCGGGGTGCTGACGGAGGGGGCGACGGAAGCGGACACCCTGGAGGGCCTGCACACGCTGCTGCGCGCGTACGGGATTGCCGTGACCGGCGGTGATCCGGCCCGGATGAGGGACACTGGAAGCTTGTCCCCCGTGCACGAGTGGAAGGCCGAGGCGTGAACGGACCCCTCATCGTCCAGAGCGACAAGACCCTGCTGCTGGAGGTGGACCACGACCAGGCGGACGCGTGCCGTCGGGCCATCGCCCCCTTCGCGGAGCTGGAGCGTGCCCCCGAGCACATCCACACGTACCGGGTCACCCCGCTCGGCCTGTGGAACGCCCGGGCCGCCGGGCACGACGCCGAGCAGGTCGTCGACGCGCTCGTGTCGTACTCCCGCTACCCCGTGCCGCACGCCCTGCTCGTCGACATCGCCGAGACCATGGCGCGCTACGGGCGGCTGAAGCTGGTCAAGCACCCCACGCACGGGCTGGTGCTGGAGAGCACCGACCGGCCGGTGCTGGAGGAGATCCTCCGGTCGAAGAAGATCCAGCCGCTGGTCGGGGCCCGCATCGACCCCGACACCGTCGCCGTGCACCCCTCCGAGCGGGGGCAGATCAAGCAGACGCTGCTGAAGCTGGGCTGGCCGGCCGAGGACCTGGCCGGGTACGTGGACGGCGAGGCGCACCCGATCGAGCTGCGCGAGGACGGCTGGGCCCTGCGGCCGTACCAGCGGCAGGCCGTCGAGGGCTTCTGGCACGGCGGCTCGGGCGTGGTCGTGCTGCCGTGCGGCGCCGGCAAGACGCTCGTCGGCGCGGGGGCGATGGCGCAGGCCAAGGCCACGACGCTGATCCTCGTCACCAACACCGTCTCGGCCCGGCAGTGGAAGCACGAGCTGGTCAAGCGGACCTCGCTGACCGAGGACGAGATCGGCGAGTACAGCGGGACGAAGAAGGAGATCCGCCCGGTCACCATCGCCACGTACCAGGTGCTGACCACCAAGCGGAAGGGCATCTACCCCCACCTGGAGCTGTTCGACTCCCGGGACTGGGGCCTGGTCGTCTACGACGAGGTGCACCTGCTGCCCGCGCCCGTCTTCAAGTTCACCGCCGACCTGCAGGCCCGGCGGCGCCTCGGGCTGACCGCGACGCTCGTGCGCGAGGACGGGCGCGAGTCCGACGTCTTCTCCCTCATCGGGCCCAAGCGTTTCGACGCGCCCTGGAAGGAGATCGAGGCCCAGGGCTACATCGCGCCCGCCGACTGCGTCGAGGTCCGCGTCAACCTCACCGACTCCGAGCGGCTCACGTACGCCACGGCCGAGACGGAGGACAAGTACCGCTACTGCTCGACCACCGCCACCAAGCGGAAGGTCACCGAGGCGCTGGTGCGCAAGCACCGGGGCGAGCAGACGCTGGTCATCGGGCAGTACATCGACCAGCTCGACGAGCTGGGCGAGCACCTGGGCGCGCCCGTCATCAAGGGCGAGACGTCCAATGCCCAGCGCGAGAAGCTCTTCGACGCCTTCCGCAACGGGGAGCTGTCCGTCCTGGTCGTCTCCAAGGTCGCGAACTTCTCCATCGACCTGCCGGAGGCGACGGTCGCCATCCAGGTGTCCGGCACGTTCGGGTCGCGGCAGGAGGAGGCGCAGCGGCTGGGCCGGGTGCTGCGGCCGAAGGCCGACGGGCACGAGGCGCGCTTCTACTCCGTCGTCGCCCGCGACACGGTCGACCAGGACTTCGCGGCGCACCGCCAGCGCTTCCTGGCCGAGCAGGGCTACGCCTACCGCATCGTCGACGCGGACTCGCTGCTGGCGGGCGAGGAGTCGGCCGGTGAGAAGGCGGCCGGCGGGTGGACGGCTGAGGACGACGCGACGGCGGACGAGGAGACGGGTTTCTGAACCTCTCGACCGCCCGCGCGTGCGCGGGTGCACTCGGTACGCTGGCGGGTGAATTCACGCCACGGCGTACGGGGCGTACGGCGCGTGGCCGGCACGGCTAGGAGGACGGCTTTGCCTCATCAGGAAATCTACGAGGTGCTGTACACCGAGCCTGCGGCCCGTGACCGTGATCGTCTGGACCCGGTGCGGCGGGCGTCGTTCGACAAGGCGGTCGAGATCCTGGCGCGCGATCCGTACACGGAGCTCTCCCGGCCGATCGGGCTGGGGGAGCACGACCGCGAGGTGCGGCTGACGTCGCAGATCGTGGCGGAGTACATGGTCTCGCGGGGACGGCTGCTGCTGGTGGTGCTGCGGATCTTCGACGACGCGGACGTGCTGCTGCCGGAGGGGTAGCCCGCGCCGCCCTGCTCGCCAGCCCGTCATCCCGTCGGCAGGTTGGCCAGGATGGAGAACGTCGCGAAGCCGCCCGCCACCGAGAAGAGGGCGGTGATCAGGCGGGCGTCGCGGAAGCGGGTGCGCGACGGCAGGGCCCAGGTGACGATCAGCAGCACCAGGGCGACCAGCCAGACGACGGGCGCCGCGAGCAGGGCGTCGTTCAGCGCGTCGGAGCAGTGGTCCGGGCCGCAGCTGTCGGTGGCCATGGGCGACAGCCCGATGAAAAAGAAGTCGATGCCCAGCAGCGGCAGCATCACCACACTGATGACGGTGCGGACGACCCACGCCCAGGAGTCGTGGTCCTGCGGCCGGGCGAGCGGCGGCAGGTCCGCGCGGGATGGCCAGCCGTGGACGGCGGAGTTCGCGTTCTTCATGGTCCTCAGCCAATCAGCGGGCCGCGCGGCCGCACACGGCTGAGGTACTCATCCCGTACCGGTGGAGGTACTCAGATGGTGGGGCGCTCCTGCGTGTGCTGACCCAGGAGCACGACGCTGACGGCCGCGCCGGCGAAGACCTTGAGCGCGCGGAGGGCGTGGGCGAGGGCGGAGGGGGAGGCTGCGGATTCCGGGGCGCTGCCCGGGGCGAGGGAGGTCGTGGTCATGTCTTCCATGATGGGTTTCCGCGGCGTCCGGGGCATCGGCCTGCCGGTGTAAACGTGCTGACCGGCGCCTACGACTCGAGGATCACTGCGTCCCCTACGGAAGGTGGACGGCGACCCCGAGAGGAACCCCGGTAGGAACCCCGGTGGCGCGCGGCGGGCGCGGAAAATCGTTCGCGCGCCCCCTGCCCGGCTGACTACAATCCTCCCTTCCCGCCGCCTCCCGCCTCGTTCCCGGGAGTGCTGCCGACCGGACGGAAACCGGCGGCCGATCCTTCATCCCGCCGTACCGCCTGGAGGCCCCGCCGTGCCCGCGCAGCATGTGACGACCGACGCGAACGACCCCCTCGAGCGCGAGCGCGCCCACCTCCGTTCGTCCCGGACGGCGCTGCGCGCCATGCGGGCCGACGTCGAGGCCCTCGACATCAAGGACGTCACCGCCAACTGGGTGAACGCCGCCGTGCTCGAGCGGCAGATCGAGGAGCGCATCGCCGCCCTCGCCGACCTCGCGCACACCCCGCTCTTCTTCGGCCGTCTCGACTACCTCCACGCGCCGGGCGCGGACCAGGCGGAAGGCGCCGATGGCGAGCGGTTCTACATCGGGCGGCGGCACGTGCACGACGCGGACGGCGACCCGATGGTGATCGACTGGCGTGCGCCGGTGTCGCAGCCGTTCTACCGGGCCTCCAAGAAGGAGCCGATGGACGTGCGGATGCGCCGCCGCTTCGGTTACACGGGCGGCGAGTTGACGGCGTACGAGGACGAGGACCTCACCGACGCCGCCGGCGACGACCGGGCGAGCGCGCTGCTCCAGGCGGAGATCGAGCGGCCGCGCGTCGGCCCCATGCGGGACATCGTCGCCACCATCCAGCCCGAGCAGGACGAGATCGTGCGCGCCGGGATCGGCGGCACGGTGTGCGTGCAGGGCGCCCCCGGCACGGGGAAGACGGCGGTGGGCCTGCACCGGGTCGCGTACCTGCTCTACGCCCACCGCGAGCGGCTCGCCCGTACCGGCACGCTCGTCATCGGGCCGAACCGGTCCTTCCTCCGCTACATCGAGCAGGTCCTCCCGGCGCTGGGCGAGTTGAACGTCGCCCAGGCCACCGTCGACGACCTGGTGGCCCACGTCGAGGTGCGCGGCACGGACACGGCGGCCGCCGCCCGGATCAAGGGCGACGCGCGGATGGCCGAGGTGCTGCGGCGCGCGGTGCGCTCGGGGGTGACGCTGCCCACCGAGCCGGTGGTCGTGGTGCGCGGCTCGCGTCGCTGGCGGGTGCCGGCGTACGAGATCGAGGAGATCGTCCGCGAACTGCTCGCGCGCGACATCCGCTACGGCGCCGCGCGCGAGGCGCTGCCGCAGCGCATCGCGCACGCCGTGCTCGTCCGGATGGAGCAGGCGGGCGAGGCGCCCGACGACCGGGTGCAGGACGCGGTGGCCCGCAACGCGGCGGTGAAGGCGGCGGTCAAGGCGATCTGGCCGGCGGTCGATCCGGCGAAGCTGGTGCTGCGCCTGCTGTCGGACGCGGAGTTCCTCGCGGAGCACGCGGCGGGGGTGCTGGAGGAGGGCGAGCAGGAGGAGATCCTCTGGGCGAAGCCGGCGCGGTCGGTGAAGTCGGCCAAGTGGTCGGCGGCGGACGCGGTGTTGATCGACGAGGCGGCCGATCTCGTGGCGCGCACGCACTCGTTGGGGCACGTGGTCCTGGACGAGGCGCAGGACCTGTCGCCGATGCAGTACCGGGCGGTGGGGCGTCGCTGCACGACGGGTTCGGCGACGATCCTGGGGGACATCGCGCAGGGCACGACGCCGTGGGCGACGCGCAGTTGGGAGGAGGCGCTGGTCCACCTGGGCAAGTCGGACGCGGTCGTGGAGGAGCTGACGCAGGGCTTCCGCGTGCCGCGCGAGGTGATCGCGTACGCCTCGCGGCTGCTGCCGGCGATCGCGCCGGGGCTCGCCGAGGCCACGTCGGTGCGGGAGGCGCCGGGCGACTTCGCGGTCCGGGAGGTCGCGCCGGAGGCGCTGGACGACGCGGTCGTCGAGGCGTGCCGGCGGGCGCTCGCCCACGAGGGCTCGACCGGCCTGATCGCGGCGGACGCGCGCATTCCCGTGCTGGCGGGCGCGCTGGACGCGGCCGGGCTCGCGTACCTCGCGCCGGGCGAGGAGACGAGCGCCGAGGCCCGCCTGACACTGGTGCCGGCGACGCTCGCCAAGGGCCTGGAGTACGACTACGTGGTCCTCGACGAGCCGGCGGCGGTGGTGGCCGGCGAGCCGGACGAGCGCACGGGCCTGCGGCGGCTGTACGTGGCGCTGACGCGTGCGGTGTCGGGGCTGACGGTGGTGCACGCGGAGGCGCTGCCGGAGCGGCTGGGGCGGGCCGTCGTCTAGTCGCCCGGTCGCCTGGTCCGCCTAGTCCGCCGGCGCGTTGCGGATCAGGGCCTCGACCAGGCCGGGGTAGCGGGCGTCGAGGTCGTCGCGGCGCAGGCGTACGTAGCGGTTGCGGCCGACGGCCCGGGTCGAGGTGAGCCCGGCCTCGCGCAGGACGCGCATGTGGTGCGAGACGGTCGACTTGTGGAGGTGGCCGAGGCCCAGGCGCTCCGAGGAGCAGTTGTACTGCTCGCCGGACGCGTAGATCGCGAAGAGGCGCAGGCGGACGGGGTCGCCCAGCGCGTGCAGGATCTTCGCCAGGTCGATGTCCTCGACGGCGGGCTGGGGCAGCCACTCGCCTTCGACGGGTTCCACGGGATCGTTCCTCCCTCGCAATTGTTTGACACCTGTCAAACAACCTCTATTGTTTGGCGTGCGTCAAACTTTAGTGGTTCGCCCGGGGGAGGGCCCTGTTGCGTTTACGTCTGCTCCTGCTCGCGCTCGGATCGTTCGCCGTGGGCACGGATTCGATGGTCATGGCCGGCATTCTCGGCCTCGTCGCCCACGACCTGGGCGTCTCCGTCCCGGCCGCCGGCCAGATGGTCACGGTCTTCGCGCTGTCCTACGCGCTGCTCGCGCCCGTGCTCGCCGCGGTCACCGCCCGCGGGCCGCGGCGCCGGCTGCTCCTGACGGCACTCACGTTGTTCACGGTGGCGAACGCGCTGAGCGCCGTCGCGCCCACGTACGGGCTGCTGCTCGCCACCCGCGTGCTCGCCGCGGCGGGTGCCGCGCTCTACACCCCGGCCGCCAACGCGGCCGCCACGTCCCTCGTGCCGCCCGAGCGGCGCGGCCGGGCGCTGGCCACCGTGATGGGCGGCATGACCGTCGCGACGGCGCTGGGCGTGCCGCTGGGCACGTACATCGGGCGCGCGGACTGGCGGCTGACCATGTGGCTCGTCGTGGCCCTCGGCGTGCTGGCCTTCGCGGGACTCGCCGTTTTCCTCCGCGAACTGCCGGTCGCCGGCGCGGCCTTGGGGCTGCGCGAGCGGCTGGCGCCGCTGCGGGACCGGCGCGTGGTGGGCGGCGCTGCCACCACGTTCCTCTTCTTCCTCGCCATCAATGCCGTCTACGTCTATCTGGCGACGGCGGTCCGGGGCGCCACGGGGGGCGACCCGGACCGCCTGAGCGTCGTCCTGCTGGCGTCGGGCGTGGCGTCCGTGGCGGGCAGCTGGGCCGGTGGCCGGGCCGTGGACCGGGTGGGGGCGAACCGGGTGCTGCTGGCGGGCGGCGTGGCGGTCGCGGTCGCCTTCACGGCCCTGCCGTGGCTCGGGCGCAACATGCCGGGCGCTCTGGCCTACGCGGCGGTGGCGCCGCTCGCGGGGTGGGCCATCGGCGTGGCCCTGCCGCACCGGC
>KL569454.1:0-220 GCA_000715685.1 Streptomyces lilacinus | reverse complement strand
GGCGTGCCCCTGCCGCACCGGCTGGCGTCGATCGATCCGTCGAACGCGCCGCTGCTGATCTCGCTGAACAGCAGTGCGCTGTATCTCGGGATCGCGGCGGGCGGGGGAACGGGGAGTGCGGCGATCGCGGTGCTGGGGGAGCGGTGGTTTCCGCTGGTGGGGACGGGGTTGGCGGTGCTGGCCACGGTGGTGGCGGCGCGCACGGGTCCTTCCCCGATCC
>KL569453.1:59824-64106 GCA_000715685.1 Streptomyces lilacinus | reverse complement strand
GCCCGAGTCATTCATTGACTCGGGCCTACGGCTTTTTTGTATTGTGGGCTCGTTTGCCTCCGGATAGCGTGTCGCCCATGAGCGGGCGCGCACAGGTGATGTGGGACGAGGCGGTAACGGGCTACGACTTCGGTCCGGGGCACCCCATGGACCCCGTACGCCTTGCCCTCACCATGCGGCTGGTCGAGGCGTACGACCTGCATCGCGCGGTCCGGGTCGTGTCGGCGCCGGCGGCCGGCGAGTCGACTCTCCGTCTCGTCCACCGCCCCGACTACATCGACGCCGTCCGAGCGGCGTCCGCCGACCCCGGCGTCGCCGACGTCGCGTACGGGCTCGGCACGCCGGACGACCCGGCGTTCGCGGGGATGCACGAGGCGGCCGCGCTGATCGCGGGGCAGTCCGTGGGCGCGGCCGAGGCCGTGTGGCGCGGGGAGGCCCTGCACGCCGTCAACTTCGCCGGCGGCCTGCATCACGCGATGCCCGGCGCCGCGTCCGGCTTCTGCGTCTACAACGACGCCGCCCTCGCCGTCGCCCGACTGCTCGAGCTCGGTGCCGAGCGGGTCGCGTACGTGGACGTGGACGTTCACCACGGGGACGGCGTCCAGGCGGTGTTCTGGGACGACCCCCGCGTTCTGACGATCTCGCTGCACGAGCATCCGCGGACGCTCTTCCCGCAGACGGGCTGGCCCGAGGAGACCGGGGGCCCGGGTGCGGAGGGCGGCGCGGTGAACGTGGCGCTGCCGGCGGGCACCGGGGACGCCGGGTGGCTGCGGGCGTTCCACGCCGTCGTACCGGAGCTCCTGGCGGCCTTCCGGCCCCAGGTGCTGGTGACCCAGCACGGGGCCGACACGCACTTCGAGGACCCGCTGGCACACCTCGCTGTCTCCCTCGACGCCCAGCGTCTCGTCGCCGAGGCCTGCCACGATCTGGCGCACGAGCACAGCGAGGGGCGGTGGGTGGCTCTGGGGGGCGGTGGGTACGCGGTGGCGGATGTGGTGCCGCGTTCGTGGACCCATCTGGTCGCCGTCGCCGCCGGGCGGCCCGTGGATCCGGAGTCGGCCGTGCCGGAGGACTGGCGGCGCGAAGTCTTCCGACGCACCCAGCAGTTGGGGCCTCTGCGGATGACGGACGGGCGCAGCCGGCCGGAGTGGCGGTCGTTCACGGACTCGGGCTACGACCCGGCGAACCGCCTCGACCAGGCGGTGCTCGCCACCCGCCGCGCCGTCTTCCCGGCCCACGGGCTGTTGCCGTAGGCGAGGCAGTTCACCTGCACGCCATGGGCCACAGAGGCCTCACCACAAGCACTCTGACACGCCCTCATTAGCCCGCGCGTGGGACACCCCGCGGAAAGCCGGTCGTCAACCTGGCTCGTCCGCAAGCATCAGCTCGTGTCGACCCCCCGTCCGACCCCTCGTCCCACGCCTCGCGACCGTCTCCGTGCGCACCTCGTCGCCACCGGCATCGCCGGCACCGTGGCCACCTCCAGGGAACGGAGTCTGAGTCGCTATCGGCTGTTCGCGGCCCGGGACCCCCGGGTGCTGATCGGTCTCGAGCCTGAATATGACTGGCGTTTCACCGACTTGTTGCGTCTGATGGGCCAACGGTGTGGAGTTTCGGCCGATCCCAAGCACACTTCCGGGCAGGATGTGATCGACCCCGATCGCACACTGGTGGCACTCGATGCCTTCGCCGATCGTCTCGCCACGGTCGCGGCGACCGGCGCGCCCGTGCTCATCGGCACCGGTCACCCGCACCGACTCCTGGGCTTCTACGCCGCCTTGGCCGCCGGTCTGTCGGCGGCGGGATGCGATGTCCTCACCCCTGCGCAGGGTCGAAGTGTCGACATAACGACCCGGTTCGGCGTACGCACCTACAACCTTCACTACGTCCAGGGAGTCGCGATGGTGCGCGAACCCGGCGCGCGCGCACCGGGGAGTGAGCCGGGCGCGCATACGCATTCACCTCTCCCGGTTCGTACCGTGCTGGCCGCCGCGGCGGACTCCGGGAGGCCGCTGCCGGCCCTGGTCGTCGGGGACCACGGATGGGTCTGCGGGGCAGGTCAGCTGGGCATTGAGGCCATCGGGCTGGCCGACTCGGACGACCCCGCGCCGTTCGTCGGGGAGGCCGAGGGTCGCGTGTCCGTCGCCGTTCCGCTTGATGACACTGTGCGGTCTGATTACTACCGACCGCTTACTCGCTATGTACTCAATCGAGCGTGTCTGTCACAGTAGGCGGCCGATGGCTGCTCCTCTTCCCCACTCGCATCACACGCCCCTAACCTGGGGAGTGAGCGCGCAGCGACGAGGAGTCACCGGAGGGGAAGCCGGTGCGCGTCATGTGCGGAAGGTTCAGGTGTGTCATGGCTGCTGGCGAAAGGCCTCTCAACGAGGTCGTGTTCCTGACCGTGGCGGAAGTCGCCTCGGTGATGCGAGTCTCCAAGATGACCGTGTACCGGTTGGTGCACAGCGGTCATCTGCCGGCGATCCGGGTGGGCAGGTCGTTCCGGGTCCCAGAACAAGCGGTGCACGAGTACCTCCGAGAGTCCTACGTGGGGGTGGAAACAGCCTGACGGGGGCCCCGGATTACGCTGATCGCCCGGTGGCGGGTACGCTGGCCCGATGTAGGTCGTGTGGGCTCGGACGCCCCGCACCGAGTGAATCGATGTAAGCGAGGGTAGTCGTGGGCTCTGTTATCAAGAAGCGGCGCAAGCGGATGGCCAAGAAGAAGCACCGCAAGCTGCTCAAGCGCACGCGCGTTCAGCGTCGCAACAAGAAGTAAGCGGCGCCGCCGCAGTGCTCATCCTGCAGCCCTTCCACCCCTTGGGTGGAAGGGCTGCAGTGCGTGCCCGGGCGCCTCTGGCCCACCCCTGGCGCCCACCCCCGCCATCATCGCGGTGAGTGAAACCTTCGCTACGGCTTGAAATGACGCCCGCTCCCACCGGCGGTCATCACAGTGCAACAACGACCCGCTACGGTGGCCGCGGCACTGCACCGCTCGACTGTGAACCGTCGCGGGAAGAAAGGCGCTGATCTTGGGGAAGGTCGTGCTCGTCACCGGAGTCGCACGGCAGCTGGGCGGTCGGTTCGTCCGCCGCGTCCAGCGCGAGCCCGACGTCGACCGCGTCATCGGGGTGGACGCGGTGCCACCCGAGCACCATCTCGGCGGGGCCGATTTCCTACGGGCGGACATCCGCCACCCCACGATCGGCCGGGTGCTGGCCGAGCAGGGCGTCGACACGGTCGTCCACATGGACGTCAACGGCACCCCCCTGGGCAAGCGCGGCAGCCGGGCCACGGTCAAGGAGACCAACGTCATCGGCACCATGCAGCTGCTCGGTGCCTGCCAGAAGACGCCGTCCGTCAAGCGGCTGGTGATCAAGTCCAGCACGAACGTGTACGGTTCCGCGCCCCGCGATCCCGCGGTCTTCACCGAGTCCACGCCGCCCAAGTCGCTGCCCAGCGGTGGCTTCGCCAAGGACGTCGTCGAGGTCGAGGGCTACGTGCGCGGCTTCGCCCGGCGCCGGCCGGACGTGGCCGTGTGCGTGCTGCGCTTCGCGAACGTGCTCGGGCCCTGTGCGGACTCGCCCCTCGCCGAGTACTTCTCGCTGCCCGTGCTGCCCACGGTGCTCGGCTTCGACCCGCGCCTGCAGTTCGTCCACGAGGACGACGCGATCGAGGTGCTGCGGATCGCCGCCGGCGAGCCCGCCCGCTCCACGCTCAACAGCGGCACCTTCAACATCGCGGGAGACGGCGTCTTGCTGCTCTCACAGGCCGCCAGGCGCCTCGGGCGCCCCACGCTCCCCTTCTTTCTGCCGACGGTCACCTGGGTCGGCTCCGCGCTGCGGTCGGTCGGCGCCCTCGACTTCTCGCCCGAGCAGATCCGCCTGCTCACCCACGGCCGTGTCGTCGACACCACGCAGATGCGCGAGACGCTGGGCTTCCATCCCAGATACTCCACCCCGGAGGCCTTCGCGGACTTCGCCCGCAGCCGTGGCGCGGGGCTGCTGCCGCCCGAGACCCTCGCTCGTACCGTCGACCGGATAGCCGCGCTGATGCCTGCCGGCAGCGGCCAGAACTGAGGAGCTGCACGCACCATGGCCGATGCGAAGGTCATTCCGTTCGGCGACGAGCCCCGGTCCAAGAGGCGGACCAAGCGCACGGGCCGCAGCCGCCCGAGCCGGCCCGCGGCGCCGCTCGCGCCCGTGCCGGTCCAGCGCGACGAGGACGGGCACCCGCAGACCGGCCCGGGCCCCGGCGAGGGGCCCGAGCGGGCCTCGGCCGGG
>KL569453.1:58458-59529 GCA_000715685.1 Streptomyces lilacinus | reverse complement strand
AGACAGGGGCGGCTGGGAGCGGAAGGTGGCCCACGGGCTGAACTTCCTGCGCCGGCGGATCACGGGCGACTACGAGATCGACGACTTCGGCTACGACGCCGAGCTCACCGACCAGGTGATCATGTCCGTCCTGCGGCCCTTCAAGGAGAAGTACTTCCGGGTCGAGGTGAAGGGCATCGAGAACATCCCGGAGAAGGGCGCGGCGCTGATCGTCGCCAACCACTCCGGCACCCTGCCCGTCGACGGCCTGATGCTGCAGGTAGCCGTGCACGACCACCACCCGGCCGCGCGGAACGTCCGCATGCTCGCCGCGGACCTCGTCTTCGTCCTGCCGCTGATCAACGAGCTGTCCCGCAAGCTCGGGCACACCCTGGCCTGCGCCGAGGACGCCCAGACGCTGCTGGAGCGCGGCGAGGTGGTGGGCGTGATGCCGGAGGGCTTCAAGGGGATCGGGAAGCCCTTCTCGGAGCGGTACAAGCTGCAGCGCTTCGGGCGGGGCGGCTTCGTCCAGACGGCACTGCGTGCCGGGGCGCCGATCGTGCCGTGCTCGATCGTCGGGGCCGAGGAGATCTACCCGATGATCGGCAATTCCAAGACACTCGCGCGGCTGTTCGGTATCCCGTACTTCCCACTGACGCCGGCCTTCCCGTGGCTGGGGCCGCTGGGGCTGGTGCCCCTGCCGACGAAGTGGACGATCCAGTTCGGGGAGCCGATCCCGACCGACGGCTACTCGCCGGAGGCGGCGGACGACCCGATGCTGATGTTCAACCTCACGGACCAGGTCCGGGAAACGATTCAGCACACGCTCTACAAGCTGCTCGTGCAAAGGCGGTCGGTGTTCTTCTGAGCCGGTGTTCTTCTGAAGAACACCGACGGCCGAAGAAGCACCGACCGCCCGGGCGGGTCCGCAGGGACCCGCCTACTTCTCGTCCTCCCCGTGGACGCCCAGCCCCGGCAGGATGTCGGGCAGCAGCGGCGGGATGGTGATGTCCGGCTGCTTGGACGGCTTGCCGTCCTTGCCGTGCGACGGCCGGTCGGGGCCGGCGCTGTCGGACGGGGGCTGCAGCAGCC
>KL569453.1:57490-58221 GCA_000715685.1 Streptomyces lilacinus | reverse complement strand
CAGAGATGTGTATAAGAGCAGCCCCGTACCGCCGAGGAGGCCCTCGTGCTCGTCGTGGCCGCCCGGCGAGGACTGCGAGGGCTTGCCGCCGGGGTGCTTGCCGTCGGCCGCGGAGGGCTTCGAGGACGGCGCGGCGTTGCCCTTGCCAGCGCCGGGGGAGCCCGGCCGGGTGGCGCCCGGGCCGCCCGGGGCGCCGCGCCTGCCGTGGTCGTCGGGGAGCAGCGACCGCAGCGGCTCGACCTCGTCGTCTATGGCGGCGAAGACCGAGGAGACCTGGTCCCTGACGTCGGAGAGCTGCACCGGGAGCTTCTGGCTCAGCCGGCTCCAGCCCGCGCGGTGGGACGAGGTGAAGGCCGACAGTCGCTCGATCGCCCCGAGGGAGCCGTCGCGCTGGTAGACGCCGTGCAGGAGGCGGTGGCCCTCCTCGACGTCGTGGCGCATGCCGGAGAGCGTCCGCCGGATCTCGGTGAGCGACTCGTGGTCGAGCTCGCCGGAGCGGCCGCGCTCCATCAGCCGGTGGGCCTCCTGCAGCCGCGTCGACGCCTGGTCGAGGAACAGGCCGCCGCGGGCGGAGTCGCCGTCGGCCATGCCGAGCTTGAGGTCCTCCATGCCGCGCTTGAGGCCGTAGAGCGTGTCGCCGGGCAGGGCGTTGGTGCTCGCCGCGGCGACGCCGCCGAACGCGCCCGCCGCCACGCCCACCGTGAGACCTCCCGCCGCGAGCCCCTTGGACC
>KL569453.1:55334-57271 GCA_000715685.1 Streptomyces lilacinus | reverse complement strand
TCGCGCCATCAGAGATGTGTATAAGAGACAGTGCCCGGTGCGTCCCCCGCCCGGCGCGCTGCTCGGGCACGGAGGCGCCCCCCGCGAACTGCGCCTCCATGGCGGCGATCAGCTGCGCCCGCTGCACGGTTTTGACCTCGGGGTCGAGCTCGGGCGCCGGCAGCGCGCCGAGCCCGCCCGCCAGGGCCAACAGCTTTGCCTGCTCGGCGTCTTCCGCCGGTGGGCCGGACTGTGCGGCCGCAGCACCCTGGACTGCCTGGTCCTCCAGGGCCTGGGCGAAGGCGTTCGCCCGCCGGTGCGCCGATACGTTCGCGATCACAGGCGGCACCTCCTCTCGTCATGACGGTCGACTCCCCTGGGCACATGAAGGGTTGCACGCCGTGAGAGCATCCACTCGATCGAGTGAGTGAATACGGGCATGACGCGGCATGGGGAAGTCTGCATCCCGGACAACGAGCGGCGCGGCAGTCGGGTTACGCGGCGGGGGCGAGGTGGCCGCTGGTGAGTGAATCCAGACGTCGTCGGGTTGAAGTCGGCGCGGAAGCCGACGGAAGGCGGCCGGCGGAGCGGCGCGGCCCGCCGTCGCGGGAGGGCACCGCGAGGGCGCGGCGCGACCGGGGAGAGGGGATCAGCGGGCGTCGTCCGGCAGCAGCCGGGCCAGGGTCCGTACGGCGCGGTACTGGAGGGTCTTGATGGCGCCCTCGTTCTTCCCCATGACACGGGCGGTCTCGGCGACCGAGAGGCCCTGCAGGAAGCGGAGCGTGACGCACTCCTGCTGCTGCGGGTTGAGCTTGCGGACCGCCTCCAACAGGGCGGCGTTGGAGAGGGATTCGAGGACGGAGTCCTCCGGGCTGCGCTCGACCTCGTTGGCGTCGAGCATCTCGCCGGTGGTCACCTCGAGCCGGAACCGCGAGGACTTGAAGTGGTCGGCGACCAGGTTGCGGGCGATGGTCACGAGCCAGGCGCCGAAGTCGCGGCCCTGCCAGGTGAAGGTGCCGATGCGGCGCAGGGCGCGCAGGAACGTCTCGCTGGTCAGGTCCTCGGCCGTGGCCCGGCCGCCGACGCGGTAGTAGATGTAGCGGTAGACGGTGTCGGCGTACTGGTCGTAGAGCCGGCCGAAGGCCTCGGCCTCTCCGGCCTGGGCGCGCTCGACCAGGTCGAGCATGCGGGCGCTGTCGCTGTCGGCGCTGGGACGGCGGGTCGTCGTGGAGGTGGTGGCGCCGGCTCCCCGGCGGGTTCGTCTGCCGACGGCCGCACTGCTCTCGGCGAGCGCGTAGCAGGGGCCGGCAGGGCCGCCCGCCGCTGCGGGGGCGAGCGTGGCGAAGGCGGGGACGGCATACGCGGTGGGGACGAAGACGCGCAGACGGTCGAGGACCGCTGCGCGCAGCGTAGCCAGGCCCGAGGCGTCAACCCCGACGTGTGGGTACACGGGACTCCCAGAGGCAGAGCTTCCATCACGTGCAGTGCGGGACCGTTCACTCGTCGTAGGGACAAGCGGGTACCGGCTTGCGTTTGAGGAGAATAACCCTTCGTACAGGCAGCGCTACACCGAGTTGCCTAAATCATCGTTTCCGTTCGATCTCCGTCCGGTTCATGGCCGATCAAATATCGAACTACGAACGGAAGTTGACCGGATTTGCCGATGGTGTGGCCGATTGGGCAGCGTGTTGTGGCAATCCGGACACGCAAGGAGTGCCGGGGGCCATGTGGGGGTATGACAAAAGGATTGCCTGTGCGATCAGTCCGGTTACGCGCCGTGGCGAGGAGGCGCGCCGAAGCGTCGCCCGTTCCGGTGATGGGTGGCACGGTCGGTGAGGGGCGGACGGAAGAGGACGCGAGGGGCCGCGGGGACCGCCGGTCGCTTCGACGTGCGAGTCCCGTGTGGCGCCTACGCGTTTGCCGCCGGTGCCTACCGCCGGCGGCGGTGGAGGGCGATG
>KL569453.1:52483-55075 GCA_000715685.1 Streptomyces lilacinus | reverse complement strand
CTTGCGGCCCGTGCGGTAGTCCCGCAGCCGCCAGCCGTGCTCGCGGGCGTGCTTGCGCAGCCGGGTGTCGGGATTGACCGCGTAGGGGTGGCCGACGAGGGAGAGCATCGGGATGTCGTTGGCGGAGTCGCTGTACGCCGCGCAGCGGGCCAGGTCCAGGCCCTCGGCGGCGGCCAGGGCGCGCACCGCCTCGGCCTTGGCCGGGCCGTGCAGCAGCTCGCCGACGAGCTTGCCGGTGTAGACGCCGCCGATCGACTCGGCGACCGTGCCCAGGGCGCCGGTCAGGCCCAGCCGGCGGGCGATGATCGTGGCCGTTTCCACGGGGGCCGCGGTGACGAGCCAGACCTTCTGCCCGGCGTCGAGGTGGGCCTGGGCGAGGGCGCGGGTGCCGGGCCAGATGCGCTCGGCCATGTACTCGTCGTAGATCTCCTCGCCGATGGTCATCAGCTCGGAGACGCGGTGCCCCTTCACGATCGACAGGACGCTGTCGCGCGCCTCCTGCATGTGCTCGGGGTCCTCGAAGCCGGCCAGCCGGAACCAGGCCTGCTGCCAGGCGAAGCGCGCGAGCTCGCGCTTGCCGAAGAAGTGGCGCTTGTAGAGGCCGCGGCCGAAGTGGAAGATGGCGGCGCCCTGCATGACGGTGTTGTCGAGGTCGAAGAAGGCGGCGGCCCTCGTGTCGCCCGCGACCGGGAACGCCGGCTCCTCCGGCTCCTCGGGCCCGGCCGGACCCGTCGCCAGGGCCTCTTCGTTCTCCTGCGCGGACTTGCGGGCTGCCTCCGCCGCCGCTTCGCCTGCCAGCACGCTGCGTGCCGTGGCGGAGCGCCTGCGGGGGGAGAGCCATCCGAGTGCGGCCATGCCGCGAGCATAGCCAGTTTGTTCGGGGTAACCGGAGCCCGGAGTGATGCGATGGCGTGAACTCTGCGCGTCGGTCCGGTTACCCACCGCGTGCCGGGGCCGCGCACAGCGCTTGTTGTCAGCCGCCGAGGGCCTTGCGGAGGCGGTCGGGGTTCACGCGCCAGAAGTCGTGCTGGGCGCCGTCGACGAGGACGACCGGGATCTGCTCCCAGTACTTGCGGTGGAGCTCCTCGTCCTGGGTGATGTCCTTCTTCTCCCAGCGGGCGCCGAGCTCGCCGCAGACCTCGGCGATGACGGCCTCGGCGTCGTCGCACAGGTGGCAGCCGGGCTTGCCGATCAGTGTGACCACGCTGTCGGCGGGGTTCTTGCGGGGGCTGCGGCGCAGGAGCGGGCTCATACGGGCCATTGTGCCGGGCGCGGCCGAGCACCGCCGGGGGCCGCCGTGGGGGCTGGGCGCCGTTGCGGCGGGTCGGGTTTCCCCAGTCCCGCCCCTTCACCGTTTCCTGGGGCAGGGCCCCAGCCCCCGTCGGCGGCCGGAATGGGTGCCTGAGTCGACTACTCTGGTGGGCGATTTGTTGATGTCCGGGGGTATGGCGGTGAGGAGTGAGCGCCCGTGTCCCCGTCGATGTGCGACGGTCGCCGGGGTCGGCGCGATGGTTCCCGGACCGGGCCGAATCGGCGCGTGACACCCATCACGTTGGCCGGGCAAATCGGACACCATCTTTGTGCACGCGTTCACAAAGGCATAGCCTGCGTTCAACAGGGCGGTTCTGGGACAAGGCGCTGCCCGCAGCCCCGCTCTACCCGCAGGAGCACCGTGGCAACTGGCCGAACTCACCGACCGGCGACCCGAAGCCGAGGGATCCCCGAGGCCACCGTCGCCCGGCTACCGCTGTATCTGCGTGCGCTGACCGCGCTCTCCGAGCGCTCGGTGCCCACGGTCTCCTCCGAGGAGCTGGCCGCCGCGGCGGGCGTCAACTCCGCCAAGCTGCGCAAGGACTTCAGCTACCTCGGCTCCTACGGCACCCGCGGTGTCGGCTACGACGTCGAGTACCTCGTCTACCAGATCTCCCGCGAGCTGGGCCTGACCCAGGACTGGCCGGTCGTCATCGTCGGCATCGGAAACCTGGGCGCGGCCCTCGCCAACTACGGCGGCTTCGCCTCCCGCGGCTTCCGCGTCGCGGCCCTGATCGACGCCGACCCCGCCATGGCCGGCAAGCCGGTCGCCGGGCTGCCCGTGCGCCACACCGACGAGCTCGAGTCGATCATCAGTGACAACGGCGTCTCCATCGGCGTCATCGCGACCCCGGCCGGCGCCGCCCAGCAGGTCTGCGACCGGCTCGTCGCCGCCGGGATCACCTCGATCCTCAACTTCGCGCCGACCGTGCTGTCCGTGCCCGACGGCGTGGACGTGCGCAAGGTCGACCTCTCCATCGAGCTGCAGATCCTCGCCTTCCACGAGCAGCGCAAGGCGGGCGAGGAGACCACCCCGGCGACCACCCCCGCGGTCTCCCCGGCGATCGCGCCGAAGACGACGCCGGCCGCGCCGTCCCGTACGGCCGCGGGCGCGGGTGCGCCGGCGGGTGCGGGCAGCAGGAAGGGACCGGACGGGGACGTCCCCGCCGTGATGCCGGCATGAGTCTTCTCGTCGTCGGCCTCAGCCACCGCAGCGCGCCGGTCAGCGTGCTCGAGCGGGCCGCGCTCGCGCCCGAGACGCGGGCCCGGCTCGTCCACGAC
>KL569453.1:45935-52257 GCA_000715685.1 Streptomyces lilacinus | reverse complement strand
GGCCCGGCTCGTCCACGACACGCTGGCCGCCGAGCCCGCCACCGAGGCGGCGGTGCTGGCCACGTGCAACCGCATCGAGCTCTACGCCGACGTGGACAAGTTCCACGCCGGCGTCGCCGAGCTGTCCACGCTGCTCGCCCACCACTCGGGCGTCGGCCTGGAGGAGCTCACCCCGTACCTCTACGTGCACTACGAGGACCGGGCCGTCCACCACCTCTTCTCGGTGGCCTGCGGGCTGGACTCGATGGTCGTCGGCGAGGGCCAGATCCTCGGCCAGATCAAGGACGCGCTCGCCCTCGGCCAGGAGCTGCACACCGCCGGCCGCCTGCTGAACGACCTCTTCCAGCAGGCCCTGCGCGTCGGCAAGCGCGCGCACAGCGAGACCGGCATCGACAAGGCCGGCCAGTCGCTGGTCACCTTCGGCCTCGAGCAGCTCGCGGACGGCCGCCCCGTCACCGACTGGGCGGCGGGCAAGCGCGCCCTCGTCATCGGCGCGGGCTCGATGTCCTCGCTCGCCGCGGCCACGCTCGCGCGCGCCGGCGTGGCCCACGTGGCCGTCGCCAACCGCACCCTGGAGCGGGCGGAGCGGCTCGCGCAGATCCTCACCGAGCCGGGCGCCCCGGGTGTCGCCGGCTTCACGGCCTCCGCCGTCGAGATGGCCGCCGTGCCGGCCGAGCTGGCCCTCGCCGACGTCGTCGTCTCCTGCACCGGTGCCACCGGCCTGGTGCTGACGGTCGACGCCGTGCGCGAGGCGCTGACCGGTCGTACGGGCACCCTCGACCTGCTCGACCTCGCCATGCCGCGCGACATCGACGCCGCCGTCCACCGCCTGGCGGACGCCGGCGCCCGGCTCGTCGACATCGAGACCCTCGCCGAGGCCTCCGCCGACGCGCCGATGGCCGCCGACGTCGACCAGGTGCGCACCATCGTCTCCGACGAGGTCGCCGCCTTCGGCGCCGCGCAGCGCGCCGCGCACATCACGCCCACCGTGGTCGCCCTGCGCACCATGGCCGCGGACGTCGTCGCGGGCGAGATGACCCGCCTCAACGGCCGCCTGCCCGACCTCGACGACAAGCAGCGCGCGGAGATCACCCAGACCGTGCGCCGCGTCGTCGACAAGCTCCTGCACGCGCCCACCGTGCGGGTCAAGGAGCTGGCCTCCACCCCGGGCGGCGCCGGCTACGCCGACGCCCTGCGGGAACTCTTCGACCTCGACCCGCAGGCGGTGGCCGCCGTCAGCAGGGCGGACACGCGTGCCGACAGGCACACCACAGCACGGGAGCCGGCATGAAAGACACCCCTTCCGAGCAGCGCCCGCTGCGGCTGGGCACCCGCCGCAGTCAGCTCGCCATGGCCCAGTCCGGGCAGGTGGCCGAGGCGGTCCGGCGGCTCACCGGCCGTCCGGTGGAGCTGGTCGAGATCACTACGTACGGCGACGTCTCGCGCGAGGCCCTCGCGCAGATCGGCGGCACCGGCGTCTTCGTCTCCGCGCTGCGCGACGCGCTGCTCGCGGGCGAGATCGACTTCGCCGTGCACTCGCTGAAGGACCTGCCCACCACCCAGCCCGCCGAGCTGGTCCTGGCCGCGGTCCCGCCGCGCGAGGACCCGCGCGACGTGCTGGTCGCCCGCGACGGGCTCACCTTCGAGGAACTCCCGAAGGGCGCCCGCGTCGGCACCGGTTCGCCGCGCCGCATGGCGCAGCTCAACGCCTGGGCCCGCGAGCTGGGCCTGGAGATCGAGACCGTGCCCGTGCGCGGCAACGTCGACACCCGGCTCGGCTTCGTCGCGAGCGGCGAGCTGGACGCCGTGGTGCTGGCCGCGGCCGGGCTGACCCGGCTGGGCCGGATCGACGAGGTCACCCAGTTCCTGCCGACCCAGCAGATTCTGCCCGCCCCCGGCCAGGGGGCGCTGGCGATCGAGTGCGCCGCGACCAACGCACCGCTCGCCGCACAGCTCGCCGAGCTCGACGACCCGCACACCCGGGCCGCCGTGACCGCCGAGCGTTCCCTGCTCGCCGCCCTGGAGGCCGGCTGCAGCGCGCCCGTGGGCGCGTTGGCCGACCCCTTGGTCGAGGGGCAGGTTGTCACCGAAATGCGCCTGCGCGGCGTCGTCGGCACGACCGACGGCACCACGCTGGTGCAGCTGTCCACCACCGGTCCCGTACCCGCGTCCGAGGAGGACGCCCTTGCTCTCGGCCGCGAACTCGCCGCCGAGATGCTCGACAAGGGTGCGGCCGGTCTTATGGGGGAGCGAGCACATTGAACCCCACCGCCCAGAACCACACCGCGCACGGGCACGTCACCTTCCTGGGTGCCGGTCCGGGAGACCCGGGTCTGCTGACGCTGCGTGCCGTGGAGGCACTGGCGGCCGCGGACGTCCTGATCGCCGATCCGCAGGTGCTCGACGTGGTGCGTACGCACGCCCGCGGCACCGTGGACATGCCGGCGATCACTGACGAGGCGTCAAAAACCGCGGACGTGCCCGTCCTCAGGGACACCGCCAATCTTGTCATGTCGGCCGCGCGCGGCGGCAAGCGGGTCGTCCGTGCGGTGCTCGGCGACCCCGGCCTCGACGGCGACGCCGCCGAGGAGATGCTGGCCTGCGCCGGCGAGGGCATCACCTTCGAGGTGGTGCCGGGCGTCGCCACGGCCGTCGGCGTGCCCGCGTACGCCGGTGTGCCGCTGCGCGACGGGCGGGGCGGCGACGTCCGCTTCGTCGACGCCCGCACCGCCGACGCCACCTGCTGGGCCGAGGTCGGCGCCAGCGAGGTGACCGCCGTGGTCTCCACCACCCTCGACCGGGTCGTCGCGGCCGCGGGCGAGCTGGTGTCCGCCGGGCGCAAGCCCGACACCCCGATGAGCGTCACCGTCGCCGGCACCACCACCCGCCAGCGCACCTGGACCGCCACCCTCGGCACGCTCCAGCAGGTGCTCAAGGCCGCCAAGGTGCTGCCGTCCGCCGACGGCGCCCAGCCCGTCATAGCCGTGGTCGGCGAGCGCAGCGCCCCCGAACGGCGCGAGCCCCTCTCCTGGTTCGAGTCCAAGCCGCTCTTCGGCTGGAACGTCCTGGTGCCCCGCACCAAGGAGCAGTCCGCCGCGCTCTCCGACCAGCTCCGCTCCTACGGCGCCGTGCCCAGCGAGGTGCCGACCATCGCCGTCGAGCCGCCGCGCACCCCGCAGCAGATGGAGCGCGCGGTCAAGGGCCTGGTCACCGGCCGCTACGAGTGGATCGCCTTCACCTCGGTCAACGCCGTCAAGGCGGTGCGCGAGAAGTTCGAGGAGTACGGGCTCGACGCCCGCGCCTTCGCCGGCATCAAGGTCGCGGCCGTGGGCGAGCAGACCGCCAAGTCCCTGGTCGAGTTCGGTGTGAAGCCCGACCTCGTGCCGTCCGGCGAGCAGTCCGCCGCCGGCCTGCTGGAGGACTGGCCGCCCTACGACCCGGTCTTCGACCCGATCGACCGCGTCTTCCTGCCGCGCGCCGACATCGCCACCGAGACCCTGGTCGCCGGCCTCATCGAGCTGGGCTGGGAGGTCGACGACGTCACCGCCTACCGCACCGTACGGGCCTCGCCGCCGCCGGCCGAGACCCGCGAGGCGATCAAGGGCGGCGGCTTCGACGCCGTGCTGTTCACCTCCTCGTCCACCGTGCGGAACCTCGTCGGCATCGCCGGCAAGCCCCACAATGTCACCGTCATCGCCTGCATCGGCCCCGCCACCGCGAAGACCGCGGAGGAGCACGGCCTGCGGGTGGACGTGCTGTCGCCCGAGCCCTCGGTGCAGAAGCTGGCCGAGGCGCTCGCGGAGTTCGGCGCGGCCCGGCGATGTGTATAAGAGACAGAGTCACCCGCCCGAGCGAGCGGCGGCCCGGATCGCGTAGAAGGGCACGGAGTTGAGCACCACGTACGGCGGCTTCCCGGGGACGCGTCCCCGGCGGCTGCGCACCACCCCGGCCATGCGCCGCATGGTCGCCGAGCACCGACTGCACCCGGCCGACCTGATCCTTCCCGCCTTCGTGCGGGAGGGCGTCAGCGAGCCGGTGCCGATCTCGGCCATGCCGGGCGTCGTCCAGCACACCCGCGACACCCTCCGCAAGGCGGCCGTCGAGGCCCTCGAGGCGGGCGTCGCCGGGATCATGCTGTTCGGCGTGCCCGAGGACGCCGAGAAGGACGCCCTCGGCACCGCCGGCACCGACCCCGACGGCATCCTCCAGGTCGCCATCCGCGACGTGCGGGCCGAGGTCGGCGACGAGCTCGTCATCATGTCCGACCTGTGCCTGGACGAGTACACCGACCACGGCCACTGCGGCGTCCTCGACGCCGAGGGCCGCGTCGACAACGACGCGACCCTCGAGCGCTACGCCGAGATGGCCCAGGTCCAGGCCGACGCCGGCGTCCACGTCGTGGGCCCCAGCGGCATGATGGACGGCCAGGTCGGCGTCATCCGCGACGCCCTCGACCAGACCGGCCACGAGAACGTGTCGATCCTCGCCTACACCGCCAAGTACGCCTCGGCGTTCTACGGCCCCTTCCGCGAGGCCGTCGGCTCCTCCCTCAAGGGCGACCGCAAGACGTACCAGCAGGACCCGGCCAACCTCCGCGAGTCGATGCGCGAGCTCGCGCTCGACCTCGAGGAGGGCGCCGACATGGTGATGGTCAAGCCGGCCCTGCCCTGCCTCGACGTCCTCGCGAAGATCGCCGAGAGCGTGGACGTGCCCGTCGCGGCCTACCAGATCTCCGGCGAGTACGCGATGGTCGAGGCCGCCGCCGCCAACGGCTGGATCGACCGCGACCGCGCCATCATGGAGACCCTCACCGGCGTCAAGCGCGCGGGAGCGAACATGATTCTCACGTACTGGGCGACGGAGGTCGCCCGGCAGCTCTAGCGCCCCCACGGCCGCCCCCGGGCGGCCGCCGTGACGCTGCGCGATGGCGGCGTTTTCGGGCCCTCCTACGGCGGAAGGCCCCGAAAACGCCGCCATCGGCATGTCCGGCCGTGCGAGCCCGTCGCGTTTGCGCAGCTCACGCAAGACGGGGCGCATAGTTCACGATCGTCACCCACACAGGTCGAGTCTTGGTGAAATCGCGGAGGGGCGGGGTATGCACTCGGACCATGACTACCGTGTGTGTCAGGTCGCTTACCCTACGGAGGCGTGCATGAGCCATGACCCCGAACTGACGGACGACTGGGAGTACACGCTCCAAGTCCCCTCGGACCCCATGGCGCCGTGCATCGCGCGACGCACCCTCCGCACCATCTTCGAGGAGCACGGCTTCCTCGAACTTGCCGACACGGCCGAGCTCCTCACCTCGGAGCTCGTCACCAACGCCTACCGCTACTCCGACGGCCCCGCCTCCGTCCGCGTCAAACGCGAGGGCGACCGGGTGCGCGTCGCCGTGTGGGACACCAACCCCCGCCTGCCCGCGCTCGACCGCGTCGCCCTCCCCGACACCGAGGACAGCGGAGCCGAGCAGGGCCGGGGACTCGGGCTCGTCCAGTGGTGCGCCGACAGCTGGGGCGGCTTCGCCCTGCGCGACCAGCCCCAGGGGCTGGTCGGCAAGCTCATCTGGTTCGAACTCGGCGCCGGCACGGGGTGAGCGCGGTGCGCGCCACCCCGCGCCGGCCGGGCACTAGAGCCGCTCGGGCGTGCGGATGCCGAGCAGGGCCATGCCCTGGTGGAGCGTGCGCGCCGTCAGGTCGCACAGGAAGAGGCGGTTCTCCACCGCCGCCTCGCCCTCCGCCTTGAGCACCGGGCACTGGTCGTAGAACGTCGTGAAGTGCGACGACAGCTGGTACAGATACGCGGCCAGCTTGTGCGGCTCGTACGCCCCGGCCACCTCGTGCAGCATCTCGCCGAACTGGTCCAGGTGCAGGCCCAGCGCCCGCT
This sequence comes from Streptomyces lilacinus, assembly GCA_000715685.1. Lineage (GTDB taxonomy): Bacteria > Actinomycetota > Actinomycetes > Streptomycetales > Streptomycetaceae > Streptomyces > Streptomyces lilacinus. The sequence goes on along the minus strand of KL569453.1, from coordinate 46,374 downwards.
CCGCCGGCGCCAGCGCCAGCTCCGGGTGCGCGACCGGCTTCGCCTCCCCCGCCTTGCGCAGGATCGAGCGGATACGGGCGTACGCGTACTGCAGGTACACGGAGGTGTCGCCGTTCAGGGACACCATCTGGTCCAGGTCGAACTTGTAGTCGCGGATCGCCGACGTGGACAGGTCCGCGTACTTCACCGCGCCGATGCCGACGTAGCGGCCGTTCTCGACGATCTCCTGCTCGCTCAGGCCCACCTTCTCGGCCTTCTCGCGCACCACGTCCGTCGCCCGGCCGATGGCCTCGTCCAGCAGGTCCACCAGACGCACCGTCTCGCCCTCACGGGTCTTGAACGGCTTGCCGTCCTTGCCCAGCACGGTGCCGAACGCCAGCTGCACGGCGTGGACGTCGTCGTTCAGCCAGCCGATGCGGCGGGCCGTCTCGAAGACCAT
>KL569453.1:43805-45668 GCA_000715685.1 Streptomyces lilacinus | reverse complement strand
TGTATAAGAGACAGATCTTGAAGTGCAGCGACTGACGGGCGTCCACCACGTACAGCAGCGTGTCCGCCTTCAGGTTCTGCACCCGGTCGCGGATCGCCGACAGGTCGGTGGCCGCGTAGCCGTAACCACCGTCCGACTTCTGCACGATCAGCGGCACCGGCTGGCCGTCCGGACCCTTCACGTCGTCGAAGAACACGCACAGCGCACCCTCCGAGCGCACCGCGACGCCCGACTCCTCCAGCAGCCGGCAGGTCTCCGCGAGCATGTCGTTGTAGCCGGACTCGCCGACCACGTTCTCGTCACGGATGTCCATGTCGAGCTTGCCGAAGACCGAGTAGAAGTAGATCTTCGACTCGTCGACGAAGCGCTGCCACAGGGCCAGCGTCTCCGGGTCACCCGCCTGCAGGTCCACCACACGGCGCCGGGAACGGTCCTTGAACTCCGCGTCCGAGTCGAACAACGCCCGCGCCGCCTTGTACAGACGGTTCAGGTTCGACATCGCCTCCTCGCCGGAGGCCGTCTCGTCACCCTCGGCGGCCTTGTGGTCCAGCTCGTGCGGGTGCTCCATCAGGTACTGGATGAGCATGCCGAACTGGGTGCCCCAGTCGCCGATGTGGTGGCGGCTGACCACCTTCTCGCCCGTGAACTCCAGGATCCTGACCGTCGCGTCGCCGATGACCGCCGACCGCAGGTGGCCGACGTGCATCTCCTTGGCCACGTTCGGCTGGGCCCAGTCGATCACCGTCGTGCCCGGCTTCTCGGCGAAGGGCACGCCCAGCCGCTCGTCCGCGGCACGCGCCGCCAGCGTCTCGGTGATCGCCTTGTCCGCGACGGTGATGTTCAGGAAGCCCGGGCCCGAGACCTCGATCTCCTGGATCAGGTCACCGGTCGGCAGCCCCTCGACGACCTTCGTCGCCAGCTCGCGCGGGTTGCCCTTCAGCTTCTTCGCCAGCGCCAGCATCCCGTTGGCCTGGAAATCGGCCCGGTCGCTTCGTCGCAGCAGCGGGTCCGCGGCGCCGGCCTCCGGCAGGGCGGCCGAGAGAGCGTCCGCGATGCGCCGGTCGAGCGTGGAAGCGAGGGAGGGAACCGAAGCCATGGGATGGGTGCCATTCCGGTAGGCGGCGTTTTCGACACCCCGAGTATCCCATGCGTGTACCACGGCCCCACCGGGATTTCGCGCCCGCACGGGCAACCCGAAACCCACCCCGTCCGTCTGGGACAATGGTCATGCCAGGACCGTAAGGAAGGAAGTGCCGTGGCTCAGGCTCAGAGCACCGAGGCCGACTGGGTCTCCCGTTTCGCCGACGAGGTCATCGCCGAGGGGGAGCGCCGCGCCCCGGGCAAACCGATCGTCGTCGCCTCCGGCCTGTCCCCCTCCGGCCCGATCCACCTGGGCAACCTCCGCGAGGTCATGACCCCGCACCTGGTCGCCGACGAGATCCGCCGCCGCGGCCACGAGTGCGTCCACGTACTGTCGTGGGACGACTACGACCGCTACCGCAAGGTCCCCGCCGGCATCGACCCCTCCTGGGCCGAGCACATCGGCAAGCCGCTCACCGCCGTCCCGGCCCCGCCCGGCAGCCCCTACGGCAGCTGGGCCGAGCACTTCAAGGCCGCCATGATCGAGGCCCTCGAGGAGCTCGGCGTCGAGTACCGCGGCATCAGCCAGACCGAGCAGTACACCGCCGGCGCCTACCGCGAGCAGATCCTGCACGCCATGAAGCACCGCGGCGACATCGACGCGATCCTCGCCCAGTACCGCACCAAGCAGAAGCCCGGCGCGAAGAAGCAGCAGAAGCCCGTCGACGAGGCCGAGCTCGAGGCCGCCGAGGGCTCCGGCGCCGCCGCCGAGGACGACGGCAG
>KL569453.1:41247-43527 GCA_000715685.1 Streptomyces lilacinus | reverse complement strand
TGTCTCTTAGATGTGTATAAGAGACAAGCCGTACTGCACCGCCTGCAACAAGGACCTCACCACCGTCACGGCGTACGACGACGAGACCACCGAGCTCACGTACACCTGCGCCTGCGGCCACGGTGAGACCGTCCTCCTCAAGGAGTTCGACCACGGCAAGCTCGTCTGGAAGGTCGACTGGCCCATGCGCTGGGCCTTCGAAGGCGTGATCTTCGAGCCCTCCGGCGTCGACCACTCCTCGCCCGGCTCCTCCTTCCAGGTCGGCGGCCAGATCGTCGGCCCGATCTTCGGTGGCGAGCAGCCCATCGGCCCCATGTACGCCTTCGTCGGCATCAGCGGCATGGCCAAGATGTCCTCCTCCAAGGGCGGCGTCCCCACCCCCGGCGACGCCCTCCAGATCATGGAGGCCCCGCTGCTGCGCTGGCTCTACGCCCGCCGCAAGCCCAACCAGTCCTTCAAGATCGCCTTCGACCAGGAGATCCAGCGGCTCTACGACGAGTGGGACAAGCTCGACGCCAAGGTCGCCGACGGCACCGCCCTCCCCGCCGACGCCGCCGCCCACAGCCGCGCCGTCCGCACCGCCGCCGGCGAGCTGCGCCGCACCCCGCGCCCGCTCCCGTACCGCACCCTCGCCTCCGTCGTCGACATCACCGCCGGCCACGACGAGCAGACCCTGCGCATCCTCAGCGACCTCGACCCGGCCAACCCGGTCACGTCGCTCGACGAGACCCGCCCGCGCCTCGACAAGGCCGAGCACTGGATCAACAACCAGGTGCCCGCCGAGTCCCGCACCGTCGTCCGCGACGAGCCCGACACCGAGACGCTGGCGAGCCTCGACGAGCAGTCCCGCGCCTCCCTGCGCCTGCTCCTCGAGGGCCTCGACGAGCACTGGTCGCTCGACGGCCTCACCACGCTCGTCTACGGCGTCCCCAAGGTCCTGGCCGGGCTCGAGCCCGACGCCAAGCCCACCCCCGAGCTCAAGGTCCAGCAGCGCGCCTTCTTCGCCCTGCTCTACCAGCTGCTCGTCGGTCGCGACACCGGCCCCCGCCTGCCCACGCTGCTGCTCGCGGTCGGGGCGGACCGGGTGCGCAAGCTGCTGTCCGCGTAATCCTGTGCGAAAGGGCCCCGCCCCGGTGTGATCACCGGGGCGGGGCCCTTTTTGTTTCGCTGATTACTCGGCTGATTACTTGTTCGCCGCGGCGACCGCGCCGACGACCTCCTTGGCCGCCTCCTGCGCGTCCTTCTTCATGTCGTCCGCACTGGGCGACTTCGCGCCCTCGTAGCCCGCGCCGCTGTACTTCACGGTGACCACGACATTCGCCGTCCGGGCCACGACCGTCTCGTTGACGAAGTCGTTGTCGCCCTTCTTCGTGGCCGTGCTGACCACGTTCGCCTCCTCGCCGACGCCGGCCGCCTTCTCCGTCTTGGCGTCCTTGGCACCGTCCTGCGTGGTCGCCGCTTTCGTCTGCTTCTCCACGAAGTCCGCGGCCCGCTTCTCGCCCGAACCCAGCGTCGGGTCCGACGCGAACCGCTTCAACGAGACGGTGAGCGTACGGAATTGCAGGTCCTTGACGTCCTCGTCGTTCAGACCGCTCCAAATGCACGACGCCGAGTCGTTGGTGTCACTCGCCGGAAGGGCCTTGCCCTCCTTCTTCTCCGCCTTCGGCACCAACTTGTCGATGGTCTTCTCGGAGAGCGTCTTGCACACCTCCGGCAGCTTGGCGAAAGTCGCCGCCTTCATCGACGGGGAAGCACTCGGCTTCGCCGACGCCGTCGGCTTCTTCGTCTCCTTCTTGGACCCGGAGTCGTCGCCTCCGCAGCCGGTGGCGACAAGCATCACCGGAACTGCGGCACAGGCGAGGAGTCGGGCGAGTCGCGGGGCTGTACGTCGGTGCATGGGTCCTTCGCTCATTCGAATGTAGGGACGGGGCCTGATCATGACAGCGGGCCTGCCTACGGGCACGGTACGCGGCCCGCGGACGGCGGCGGCCGCAACGCGGCGCGCCGGCCTGGCCAATCGGGCTAATTGCCGAAGTGCCCCGCGTCGAGCTCACGGGCCAGGCCCTGGGCCTTGCCCTGCAGGTCCTGACTGGCGGGGACGTGCAGGGCGTCCGTCGTCCACTGGTCGTAGGCGATCGTGACCAGGACGTTCGAGGACCGGAAGACGACCTTCACATCCCGGTGCACGCCCGAGCCCGTCGTCACCAGCCGGTCGTCGACGAACGCGTCGTCCCCCAGGTCGTCCAGGACGCGCGGCGCGAGCCGCGGATCGGCGGGCGG
>KL569453.1:40558-41005 GCA_000715685.1 Streptomyces lilacinus | reverse complement strand
GGATCGGCGGACGGCGCGGACGGCGAACCCGGCGCCGAGGGCGCCGTCGGCGCCGGCGAGGCAACCGCCAGCTGCGGACCGGCGCCGCCGGGGCTCGGAGAGGCCGCGCCCGGGGACGCGGAGGCCGAGGCGGTCGGCGCGGCGTTCGGGATGTGCGCCTCGGCGGCCTGGCGCGCGTACAGCTGACGGGCGCGGTTCTCGTCGCTCACGCCCGGCTGGTACGACACCACGCGCTCGAAGTCGACCGACAGGTGCCGGGTCCCGTTCGGGGTCTCCAGCTTCCACCGGCAGCCGACCCGACGGTCGGTGTCGTACGTGATCGCCGCCTGGCCGCGCAGCAGCCGCTTGGCCTCCTCCTCGTCGCCCTCGCCGGCGCCGGGCAGCATCCGCCGCACGGTGCCGGGGCTGACGTAGCCGCACGGCTCGGGGAGGCTGTGGTACTTCCCC
>KL569453.1:36725-40201 GCA_000715685.1 Streptomyces lilacinus | reverse complement strand
CCCCCGCCGCACCCGGCGAGCCCGGCCGACAGCAGTGCCACCGAGGCCAGTGCGACTGCCGGTGCGTACGCCCTTCGCTGCACTGTCCGTGGCCCCTCTCGCCCGAAAACTGGTTGTCGTCGCTGGGTAGCGACTGGACACAATGTGTACCGCAAGGGCCGCCGCGTCTGCCGGGTCGCTGTCGAGTATCAGTGAATAGGTCCTTTGTTTGCTTTATCTGCCTTTTTCGGGGGAATGGAACCAATATGTCCTACACCGAGGTGCCCGGCGCCCGGGTACCGATCCGCATGTGGGCCGACCCGACCACGGTCGAGGCGCAGGCCATGCAGCAGCTGCGCAACGTCTCCACGCTGCCGTGGATCCAGGGCCTGGCCGTGATGCCGGACGTCCACTTCGGCAAGGGCGCCACGGTCGGCTCCGTGATCGCCATGCGCGGCGCGGTGTGCCCGGCGGCGGTCGGCGTCGACATCGGCTGCGGCATGTCGGCCGTGAAGACCTCCCTGACGGCCAACGACCTGCCGGGTGATCTCTCCCACCTCCGCTCGAAGATCGAGGCGGCGATCCCGGTCGGCTTCTCCATGCACGACTCCCCGGTCGACCCGGTGCGGCTGCACGGGCTGCCGACGGCGGGATGGGACGACTTCTGGGGACGGTTCCAGGGGGTCGCGGACGCGGTCAAGTTCCGTCAGAGTCGGGCACTGAAGCAGATGGGAACGCTCGGAAGCGGCAACCACTTCTGGGAGCTATGCCTCGATTCGGACAATTCGGTTTGGGTCATGCTTCACTCCGGCTCCCGCAACATCGGCAAGGAACTGGCCGAGTACCACATCGGTCAGGCGCGGAAGCTCTCGCACAACCAGAACCTGGTCGATCGGGATCTGGCGGTGTTCCTGGCCGACACTCCGCAGATGGCTGCCTACCGGCACGACCTCTTCTGGGCGCAGGAGTACGCCCGACACAACCGCGAGATCATGATGGCGCTGTCCCAGGACGTCCTGCGCAGGGAGTTCAAGAAGGCCAGGGTGACCTTCAGCGAGGTCATCTCCTGCCACCACAACTACGTGGCCGAGGAGACCTACGAGGGAGTGGACCTGCTGGTCACCCGCAAGGGCGCGATCCGCGCGGGCGGCGGCGAGTACGGGATCATCCCTGGCTCGATGGGCACGGGCTCGTACATCGTGCGCGGCCTGGGCAACGAGGCGTCGTTCAACTCCGCCTCGCACGGTGCCGGTCGGCGGATGAGTCGCAACCAGGCGAAGAAGCGGTTCTCCGCCCAGGACCTGGCCGATCAGACGCGCGGCGTCGAGTGCCGCAAGGACTTCGGCGTGGTCGACGAGATCCCGGCCGCGTACAAGCCGATCGAGCAGGTCATGGAGCAGCAGCGGGATCTCGTCGAGGTGGTCGCTCACCTCAAGCAGGTCATCTGCGTGAAGGGCTGACAGGCAGGCGAACTACTTCTGAAGCAACCGCCATCGGCGGGTCTGGCAAGCGTTCTTCGACCGGCCCAGCTGTTCGGCGGCCTCGTCGAGGCTCGTAGCCGTGAGGAGGATTTGATCCTCCATCTGTGTCCAGCTGCGTCGTGGCCGAGGCGGTCGCATGTGGGTCGGTCGAACCCAGGCACTCACATCGGCTGCGGCCGATCGTTTGCGATCCAGCGCCAGACTGCCTGGGTAGTACAGGTGATCGGCCAGGGTCACGCCTGCTTCGCGCATGTACATGATGTTGTAGGCCCCGTCGCGGGCGTTGCGTCCGGGCAGGCGCGGAATGCCGAGCGCCAGCTTGGTGTAGCGACAGAGGTAGGTGGCGATTGCGGTGCTCGTCGTGGCGAGGCTGACGAAGGGAAGTGCCTGGGCGGTGAAGCCCACGGAGCCGTCGGCATCGATGATTCCGCGCAGGTAGTCGCGTCGGGAGCACGGCACGCGGGGTGGCTGGATCCGTCTGGACTTCTTTCCGTAGGGGATCCCCAGCTCGACGAGGCGATTCCTGGCTTCCAGGGAGCAGACGGTCCAGATGGCCGAGCGGTGGCTCGCCGAGAAGTTTGTGGCTCTGGTGCGCTCGCTGATGGTGCTGTTGTAGGGGCACAGTTCCTGGAAGGCCTGGAGTATGTCGATGTCGCGATAGCTGATCTCGACTGTCAGGCGTCCCTTCTGCCCGGGGCCTGACGCCAGATGCCCGTCGGCCTGCAGAAAGCCGAACATGTACGCATACCTCGGATCTTCGAGGTCCATGAACGTCATGCCCTGATCGTCGGCCGCCCCGGACGCTCGCCGGTTCGAAACGAAGGCCCGTCACTCGAACTGGCGAGCGCACCGCTATGCGTACGCGCTGCTTCCGCTCACGCGTCCTGCGGGTACCAGCGCAGCTCGACGGTGTTGCCGTCCGGGTCCAGGACGTAGAGGGACTCGGCGGTGCCGCGGGCGCCGTAGCGGGGGCCGGGGCCGTCGACGACGGTGAAGGTGCCGGCGGCGATGACGTCCTGCCAGTCCAGGGGCTCGACGACGAGGCAGATGTGGTCGACGTTGGACTCGCCGCGCTCGCGGGCCACGAGGTCGATGATCGTGGTGGGGGAGACCCGGACCGAGGGGAAGGAGACCTTGCCCGCGCGCCACTCGTCGACGCGGACCGGCTCGAGGCCGAGCGGGCCGGTGTAGAAGGCGAGGGCGCGCTCGACGTCGGAGACGTTGAGGACGAGGTGGTCGAAGGCGATGACGCGCATGGGTTCCCCCTGATTCGTGGCCGATCGGTTGTGGGGACGAACCTAGCCGTTCATGATCGTTTGCGCATCGGTCTTCGGTCCCGGGTCCGGGGTCCCGGTGCGGGTCAGGCCTCGCGGTGGACCTTGTAGTTGGAGGCCTGGGCGCGGGGGCGGACGACGAGCAGGTCGATGTTGACGTGGGGCGGGCGGGTGACGGCCCAGGTGATGGTGTCGGCGACGTCGTCGGCGGTGAGGGGCTCGGCGACGCCGGCGTAGACGGCGTCGGCCTTGTCCTTGTCGCCGCGGAAGCGGGTGAGGGCGAACTCCTCGGTCCGCACCATGCCGGGGGCGATCTCGATGACGCGCACGGGCCGGCCGCACAGCTCGAGGCGGAGGGTCTCGGCGATGACGTGGGCGCCGTGCTTGGCGGCGACGTAGCCGCCGCCGCCCTCGTAGGTGGCGAGGCCGGCGGTGGAGGAGAGGATGATCACGGTGCCCTCGGCCGCGGTGAGGCGGGGGAGGAGGGCCTGGGTCACGTGGAGGGTGCCGAGGACGTTGGTCTCGTACATCGTGCGCCAGTCGGTGGGGTCGGCCGTGGCGACGGGTTCGGTGCCGATGGCGCCGCCGGCGTTGTTGACCAGGACGTCCACCCGGTCCAGGGTCTCGGCGAAGGCGTCGACGGCGGCGCGGTCGGTGACGTCGAGGACGTGGGCGACGGCCTCGTGGCCGGCGGCGGTGAGCTCCTCGGCGAGGGCGGTGATGCGGTCCTCGCGGCGGGCGG
>KL569453.1:31832-36453 GCA_000715685.1 Streptomyces lilacinus | reverse complement strand
GGCCAGCTGCCGGGCGGTGGCGGCGCCGATGCCGCCGCTCGCGCCGGTGATGACTGCGGTGCGGGTGCTCATGCTGGGCCTCCTGTGACTGCCGGGATCTATGCGCAGCATAGGACGCGCAGCACGTCAGTCGCGGGGCGCGTACATGATCACGGCGACGCCGACGAGGCACAGGAGCGCGCCGGTCACGTCGTAGCGGTCGGGGCGGTAGCCGTCGGCGACCATGCCCCAGGCGAGGGAGCCGGCGACGAAGACGCCGCCGTAGGCGGCGAGGATGCGGCCGAAGTGGGCGTCCGGCTGGAGCGTGGCGACGAAGCCGTACGCGCCGAGGGCGATGATCCCGGCGCCGATCCAGGCCCAGCCGCGGTGCTCGCGGGCACCCTGCCAGACGAGCCAGGCGCCGCCGATCTCGAGGAGGGCGGCGAGGACGAAGAGGGCGACGGAGCGGGCGACGAGCATGGCGTTTCCGGGCCGGGGCTAGGGCCAGACCAGGCAGTACGGCTGGTGGCCGGCCTCGTGCAGGCGGTGGGAGAAGTCCTGCCATTCGTGGAGCAGCTGGTAGACGTCGAAGGCGTCGCGCGGGCCGCCGCGGTCGGGGACCGTGGACCAGATGAACGCCGCGGCGCCCACCGATTCCTCGCCAATGCCGCGCAGCGGGTCGACGACGGTCATGGGCAGCTTGACGACGGCGTAGTCGGGGTGGAGAACCACCAGTTCGAGCGGGGGGACCTTGTGCAGGGGTATGCCCTCGATGCCGGTGAGCACCATGGCGGCCACGGTCTCCGGCTTGATCTTGGTGAACATGCCGCCCATGCCCAGCTCGTCACCGCCGAGCTCCTCGGGGCGCATGGAGATGGGGACGCGGGCGGCGGTCGCGCCGTCCGGCGCTCCGAAGTACTTGTAGGTCACCCCCACCCGGCCACTCCTGCTCGCGCTGTGTTCCTCGCGACGCTCCTCGCGCCGCCCCTCGCGCCGGTGTCGTCCCCTGTGGGCCCGCTCGGCGCGCTCGGGCCCCAGGTCATCGGTGCCCTCGCCCAGTCCGCCACCGCGATGCATATCTCCACCCGACCGCACATTTAGGCAGCACAGCCCCCGCCGCGCAACCCGATCATCGTCTCAGAGACCTCCCCCGTGGGCGGCGTGCGAAACGCCCGGACGCGACCGGCCGGAGCGCTCTGAGACCATGGCTAGCGTGAGCTACCCATATGAAGCCCCAGTCTCGCAGACGCTCTTCGACCGCGCGTCGGTCGTGACGCCCGGTGGCGTGAACTCTCCGGTGCGCGCGTTCCGCGCCGTGGGCGGTACGCCCCGGTTCATGGTGTCCGGCACCGGTCCGTACCTGACGGACGCGGATGGTCGGGAATATGTGGACCTCGTGTGTTCGTGGGGACCGATGATTCTCGGCCATTCCCACCCCGAGGTGATCGCGGCGGTGCAGGAGGCCGTGGCGCGCGGCACGTCCTTCGGGACGCCCGGTGAGGGCGAGGTCGCGCTGGCGGAGGAGATCGTCGCGCGGATCGAGCCGGTGGAGCAGGTGCGCCTGGTGTCGTCCGGCACCGAGGCGACGATGTCGGCGATCCGGCTGGCGCGCGGTTTCACGGGCCGCGCCAAGGTGATCAAGTTCGCCGGCTGCTACCACGGCCACGTGGACGCCCTGCTGGCCGCGGCCGGCTCGGGCGTGGCGACGTTCGGGCTGCCGGACACGCCGGGCGTCACCGGTGCGCAGGCCGGGGACACGATCGTGCTGCCGTACAACGACCTGGAGGCGGTGCACGCCGCCTTCCACGCCCACCCGGGCGAGATCGCCTGTGTGATCACGGAGGCGTCGCCGGGCAACATGGGCGTGGTGCCGCCGCTGCCGGGCTTCAACGAGGGTTTGAAGACGGCGTGCGCGCAGAACGGTGCGCTGTTCATCTCCGACGAGGTCATGACGGGCTTCCGCGTCTCGAAGGCCGGCTGGTACGGCGTCGACGGCGTCAAGCCGGACCTGATGACCTTCGGCAAGGTCATGGGCGGCGGCTTCCCGGCGGCGGCCTTCGGTGGCCGGGCCGACGTGATGGCGCACCTGGCGCCGGCGGGCCCGGTGTACCAGGCGGGCACGCTGTCGGGGAACCCGGTGGCGACGGCGGCCGGTCTGGCGCAGCTGCGGCTGCTGGACGACGCGGCGTACGAGAAGGTGGACGCGGTCTCGGCGGAGATCAGCGGTCTGGTGAGCGCGGCGCTGACCAAGGAGGGCGTGGCGCACCGTCTGCAGACGGCGAGCAACATGTTCTCGGTGTTCTTCACCGACACCGCGGTGACGAACTACGACGAGGCCAGGCGGCAGGAGTCGTTCCGCTTCAACGCGTTCTTCCACTCGATGCTGTCGCAGGGCGTGTACCTGCCGCCGTCGGCGTTCGAGTCGTGGTTCGTCTCGACGGCGCACGACGCGGCGGCGGTGGAGCGGATCGCGGCGGCGCTGCCGGCGGCGGCGCGCGCGGCGGCCGAGGCCGTGGAGGGAACGAAGTGAGCGGCAAGGACAGCGGGCCGGCCAAGGGCGGCGACATCACGGTCGTCCATCTGATGCGGCACGGCGAGGTGCACAACCCGGACGGCGTGCTCTACGGGCGCCGGGCGGGCTATCACCTGTCGGAGCTGGGTCGGCGGATGGCGGACCGGGTGGCGGAGCACCTGGCCGAGCGGGACGTGACGCACGTGGTCGCCTCGCCGCTGGAGCGGGCGCAGGAGACGGCGGCGCCGATCGCGAAGACGCACGGCCTGGACCTGGCGACGGACGAGCGGCTGATCGAGGCGGCGAACGTCTTCGAGGGCAAGACCTTCGGCGTCGGCGACGGCGCGCTGCGCAAGCCGGCGAACTGGCGGCACCTGACGAACCCCTTCCGGCCCTCGTGGGGCGAGCCCTACATCGAGCAGGTCGTGCGGATGATGGGCGCGCTGGACGCGGCGAAGGACGCGGCGCGGGGTCACGAGGCGGTGCTGGTGAGCCATCAGCTGCCGATCTGGATCGTGCGGAGCTTCGTGGAGAAGCGGCGGCTGTGGCACGACCCGCGGAAGCGGCAGTGCACGCTGGCGAGCCTGACGACGTTCACGTACCGCGGGGACCGCATCGTCTCGGTGGGCTACAGCGAGCCGGCGCGGGACCTGGTGCCGGCGCACCTGCTGGCGGGTGCCAAGCCGGTGAAGGGCGGTTCGAAGGCCTTCGGGGCGTAGCTCCGGACCACCGACCGCGGAGTGCGGGCCGCCCCGCGCGGGAGCGCGCCCCCGCGCCCCCGCGCGGCGGGGACCGCCGGCGGACGACTTACACCTGTCGGTCCGCCAAAACACCCGTAAAGACCGGGAAAGCAGCGCAACCGTCGTAATCCGACGCGCCCTCATACTCAATGTCCATTTATATGGACGGCGTATGGTATGGGGGCGCGAAACGGATGGAGCCGGACATGCGCGACATCAGCCGACGTTGCCTGCTCGGGACGGTTGCGGGAGTGGGCGCGGGTGCCNNNNGCGGGCGGCCCGGCGGCCCGGCGAGCCCGGAGGCGAAGGCCAAGGCCCGCCTGATCGGCGACGGCTCCACGGCCGACACCGGGGCCCAGCCGAACCAGCCGCCGAAGCCGGTGCCGCTGGAGCCGGGGGAGAAGCCCCCGCAGTTCGTGATCTTCTCCTGGGACGGCGCGGGCGAGGTCGGCAACGGCCTCTTCCCCCGCTTCCGGAAGCTCGCCCGGGACCACGGCGCCACCATGACGCTCTTCCTCTCCGGGATCTATCTGCTGCCCGAGTCGAAGAAGCGGCTGTACGAGCCGCCGAACAATTCCGTCGGCGCCTCCGACATCGGCTATCTCTCCGACGAGCACATCAAGGTCACGCTGAAGAACCTCCGCGAGGCGTGGCTGGAGGGCCACGAGATCGGCACGCATTTCAACGGGCATTTCTGCACCGGGCACGGCTCGGTCGCCCGCTGGACGCCGGAGGACTGGGCCTCGGAGATCGACCAGGCCGTCTCCTTCGTGACCCGGTGGCGCACGAACACCGGATTCACCGACCTGCCCCCGCTGCCCTTCGACTACCGCAAGGAACTCGTCGGCGGCCGCACCCCGTGCCTGCTCAACCAGGAGAACCTGCTGCCGACCGCCGCGAAACTCGGCTGGCGCTACGACGCGAGTTCCTCGGGCGGGGAACAGGTGTGGCCGAAGAAGAAACGCGGGCTGTGGGACCTGCCGCTGCAGCAGATGCCCTTCCCGGGTCACTCTTTCGAGGTCCTTTCCATGGACTACAACATCCTCGCCAATCAGTCGAAGAACACCACGCGCGGCGTTCCCGATCACTATCCGTCCTGGCGCCGGCAGGCCACCGAGTCCTACATCGCCGGATTCAACCGGGCGTACGAGACGAACCGGGCGCCGTTCTTCGTGGGCAACCATTTCGAGACGTGGAACGGCGGCATTTACATGGACGCCGTGGAGGAGGCGTTCAAGTACATCGCCGACGACAAGCGCCGCGACGTGCGGCTGGTGTCCTTCCGGCAGTTCGTCGACTGGCTCGACGTGCAGCGCCCGGAGGTCCTCAAGCAGCTGTGCGCGCTCGACGTCGGCGAGAAGTGGCACCCGAAGGCCGGCGCCGGCGGGGG
>KL569453.1:29426-31583 GCA_000715685.1 Streptomyces lilacinus | reverse complement strand
GGGCCGGCCCAAGCCGGCCGCGAGCGCGCCGCCCGCCGGGCGGGAGAAGGCGACGCCGCCCTCCTGGGAGAAGACCTCGCCCCGCATCTGGGAGAGCGAGTCCTCCGACGAGAGCGAGGGGGGTGCGGAAGATCCCTAAACCGCCCATGCGAAACTTTTCACATGAGTGCCTGCCGCGCCCTTCGACGCACCCCTTCACGCCGTCGTACCACCGTGCTGGCAACCGGCGCCGCCCTCGCGGCGCTGACGCTCAGCGCCTGCGGATCGAACGACACCTCCGGCGGCGGGGGCCAGACCCAGTTCGTGCAGGGCACGGGCGGCGTCGACGTCGTCAAGGACCGCGGCGCCCGGCAGGCCGCGCCGGACCTGTCCGGCACGACCCTCGACGGCAAGGCGCTCGACGTCGCCGAGGAGTACAAGGGCAAGGTCGTCGTCCTTAACGTCTGGGGCTCCTGGTGCGCGCCGTGCCGGGCCGAGGCCAAGTACCTCGTGGCCGCCGCCAACGACTACAAGGACAAGGGCGTGCAGTTCGTCGGGCTCGACACCCGCGACCCCGACCCCGCCCCGGCGCTCGCCTTCGAGAAGGAGTTCAAGGTTCCCTACCCGAGCCTGCACGACTCCTCCGGCCAGCTCCTGCTGCGCTTCCCCAAGGGCAGCCTGAACCCGCAGTCCATCCCGTCGACCGTCTTCATCGACCGGGACGGGAAGATCGCGGCGCGGGCCGTCAAGGCGCTCAGCGACGAGGAACTGCGCAAGACCCTCGACCCGCTGGTCGCGGAGAAGTGACCCCGTGAGCGCCCTCACCCCACTCGCCGCCGTCGGCGAGGTGAACCAGACCGTGCTCTCCGGGGCACTGCTGCTGGCCCTGCCCGTCGCCGTGCTCGGCGGGCTCGTCTCCTTCTTCTCCCCGTGCGTGCTGCCGCTCGTGCCGGGCTACCTCTCCTACGTCACCGGCGTCAGCGGCGTCGACCTGGCCGAGGCCCGGCGGGGCCGGATGGTCGCCGGGTCCTCGCTGTTCGTCCTCGGCTTCAGCGCCGTCTTCGTCTCCATGGGCGCCTTCTTCGGCTTCTTCGGCACCACCCTGCTGGAGTACAAGGAGACGATCTCCACCGTGCTGGGCGCCCTGACGATCGTCATGGGGCTGGCCTTCATGGGCGCGCTCAACCTCTTCGGGCAGCGCGAGTTCCGCTTCCACACCCGGCCCGCCATGGGCCTGGCCGGGGCGCCGCTGCTCGGCGTGCTCTTCGGCGTCGGCTGGACGCCGTGCATCGGGCCGACGCTCGCCGCCGTGCAGTCCCTGTCGTTCAAGGAGGCCAGCGCGGGCCGCGGGGCCCTGCTGACGATCGCCTACTGCGTCGGCCTCGGCCTGCCCTTCGTCCTGGCCGCCGTGGCCTTCCGGCGCGCCCTCGGCGCCTTCGGCTGGGTCAAGCGGCACTACGCGTGGGTCATGCGGGCCGGCGGTGCGATGCTCGTCGTCGTCGGCGTGCTCCTCGTCACCGGGGTGTGGGACAGCATGGTCGTCGACCTGCAGACATGGACGCAGCGCAACTTCACCCCGGGGATCTGAGCGATGGCCAAGACCGACAGCACCTCCGCAGCCGCGCCCGACGACACGGACGCCGGCGCCGCGGGCGCGCGGATGTCCACGGCCCCCGCCGAGGACCGCGCCCAGGCGATGCCCGGCTCCTTCGGCGGCATGCGCAGGCCCGGCGCCCTGGGATGGCTGACCTGGACCGTCCGTGAGGGCGCCAGCTGGGCGCGCTGGTTCTGGCGCCAGCTGACCTCGATGCGGGTCGCGCTGATCCTGCTGTTCCTGCTCTCCCTGGCCACGGTCCCCGGCTCGCTCGTGCCGCAGACGTCCGTCGACGCGGTCAAGGTCCAGCAGTGGCAGGACAAGCACGAGACCCTCACCCCGATCTACGAGAAGCTCGGGCTCTTCCACGTCTACAGCTCGGTGTGGTTCTCCGCGATCTACATCCTGCTGTTCGTCTCCCTCATCGGCTGCATCGTCCCGCGCACCTGGCAGTTCGTCGGCCAGCTGCGCGGCCGCCCGCCGGCCGCGCCCCGCCACCTGACCCGGATGCCGGCCCACGCCACCTGGCGCACCGACGCCGCGCCGGAGAAGGTGCTGGCCGCGGCGGAGAGGCTGCTGCGCCG
>KL569453.1:27828-29204 GCA_000715685.1 Streptomyces lilacinus | reverse complement strand
GGCTGCTGCGCCGCCGCCGCTTCCGCGTCGAGGCCGCGGGCGACGCCGTCGGCGCCGAGAAGGGCTACCTCCGCGAGGCCGGCAACCTCCTCTTCCACATCTCGCTGATCGTGATGCTGGTGGCCTTCGCCTCCGGCCAGCTGTGGAAGTCCGAGGGCGGCAAGCTGATCGTCGAGGGCGACGGCTTCTCCAACACGCTCACGCAGTACGACGACTTCAAGGCCGGCTCGCTGTTCGGGGCCGACGACCTCGACCGGTTCCGCTTCCGGCTCGACAGCTTCTCCGGCACGTACGCGCGCACCGGCCCCGAGAAGGGCACCCCGCGCGACTACGCCGCCCACGTCACGTACTGGGACGGCCCCGACGGCGGCGGCACCCCGCGCAAGGCCACGATCAAGGTCAACGAGCCGCTGCAGACGGCCGGCTCGAAGGTCTACCTCATCGGCCACGGCTACGCCCCGATGGTCACCTTCCGCGACGGCAAGGGCGACATCACCTTCCGCGGCGCCATGCCCTCGCTGCCGCTGGACGGCAACGTCACCGAGACCTCCGTCCTGAAGGTGCCGGACACCCGGGACAAGGACGGCAAGGAGACCGACCTCGGCTTCAAGGGCAACTTCGTGCCCACGCTGGACCTGCGGTCCGGGACGATGCTGTCGCAGTTCCCGGCACTGGACAATCCGGCCCTCGTGCTGACCGCCTACCGAGGCATCCTCGGCCTCGACGCGGGCGCGCCGCAGAACGTCTACCAGCTCGACGTGTCCAGGATGAAGCAGTACGCGGACGCGGACGGCTCGAAGTTCGCCAAGCTCCTCCGGGTCGGCGACAGCATGACGCTGCCGGACGGCGCGGGCACCCTGCACTTCGACGGCATCAAGCAGTGGGCGACCTTCCAGGTCTCCCAGAAGCCCGGCAACGAACTCGCCCTCGCGGGCGCCGTCGCGGCGCTGCTGGGCCTGATCGGCTCGCTGTTCGTCCAGCGCCGCCGCGTGTGGGTGCGGGCCGTGGCCGGCCCGGACGGCCGTACGGTCGTGGAGCTGGCCGGCCTGGGCCGCAGCGAGTCCGCCCGGCTGCCCGAGGAGCTCGCCTCCCTCGCCGTCGCCCTGCAGCCCGACGCCCCGCCCGTCGCCGACGCGTCCCCCGCGGACGCCGACGCGGACACTGCCCCCGCCGAAGCCGCCGACCCGGCCGAAGACCCGGCCGACCCGTCCGAAGGAGCGCGCGCGTGACACTCGCCGCCGCAACCAACGAGAACCTGGCCCACATCAGCAATGTGCTGATCTATTCGGCCATGGCCGTCTACACCCTGGCCTTCCTGGCGCACATCGCCGAGTGGGTCTTCGGCAGCCGCAGCGCCGTCGGCCGCACCGCCGCGG
>KL569453.1:25794-27558 GCA_000715685.1 Streptomyces lilacinus | reverse complement strand
CCGCCGAGGCGGCGGCCCGCTCCGCCGTGACCGTCACGGTCAAGGGCGAGCGGGGCGGCGGCACCGCCGTGCTGGAGCGCCCCGAGGTCGTCACCCGCGCCGCCCCCGGCAGCCGGGACGTCCCCGACGGCCCCGGCGCGGCCGGCACCAGCGAGAAGGGCGACCTCTACGGCCGCATCGCCATCTCGCTGACCGTGCTCGCCTGGGCCCTGCACGTGGGCGCCGTGGTCACCCGCGCGCTGTCCGTGCAGCGGGCGCCGTGGGGCAACATGTACGAGTTCTCCACGACGTTCGCCATGGTCGCCGTCGGCGTCTACCTCGGCCTGCTCGTCGCGAAGAAGAACATCCGCTGGCTCGGCCTGCCGCTGACCACCACGGTCCTGCTCGACCTCGGCCTCGCCGTCTCGGTGCTCTACACCGCCAGCGACCAGCTGGTGCCCGCGCTGCACTCGTACTGGCTGTGGATCCACGTCTCCTGTGCGATCTTCTGTGGCGCCGCGATGTACGTCGCCGCCGTCTCCACGCTCTTCTACCTCTTCCGCGACGGCTACGAGCAGCGCCTGGCGGAGGGCCGCCCCGCCGGCCGCTTCGACAGCGTCCTCTCCCGCCTGCCTTCGGCCGCGACGCTCGACAAGTTCGGCTACCGCATCAACGCGACCGTCTTCCCGCTGTGGACGTTCACCATCGTCGCCGGCGCGATCTGGGCCGAGGCCGCCTGGGGCCGCTACTGGGGCTGGGACCCCAAGGAGGTCTGGTCCTTCATCACCTGGGTCGCCTACGCCTGCTTCCTCCACGCCCGCGCCACCGCCGGCTGGAAGGGCCGCAAGGCCGCCTACCTGGCCCTGCTGGCCTTCGCCTGCTACCTCTTCAACTACTACGGCGTGAACATCCTGCTGAGCGGCAAGCACTCGTACGCGGGGGTCTGACCGACCGCTTTACCGCGCCACGCAAAAGGCCCGCTCCCTCGTTCGGGGGAAGCGGGCCTTTGTGCGAGCGGCGGATGGCATGCGTCCATAGACTCGAACGCGACAAGGGGAGGTGCCGGATGGCGGCTGTACGGGACTCGGCTGAGCTCGACGCGATGTTCGAGGAGATCGAGAACCTCAATCTGCCTGCGGATTACCGGGTGGAGATCATCGAGGGGGAGATCGTCATGAATCCGCAGCGCAAGGTGCATTCTCGGATCATCCAACGGCTGGCCATGGCTCTGGCGGACACGCTTGGCAGGGACGCGAACATCCTTTGGGATGTCCGCATCGATTTCCCGGGCATTCTCAACGGTTACGCGCCGGATGTGGCACTCGTGAAGGATGATGCCGAGGAGGACGACAACGGGAACCACGACTACCGCGACGTCGAATTCATCGCCGAAGTCGTCTCCAAGGGCAGCCGACGCGACGACTACGACGCCAAGCTGAAGGTCTACGCCGCCGCCGGTGTGCCCACCTACCTGATCGCCGACCCCATGTCGGGCCTGGTGCACGTCTACCACGAGCCGCGCGAAGGGAAGTACATCGACGAGGCGGGCTACGCCTTCGGGACCACGTTCACCCTCCCGCACCCCAAGGTCACCATCGACACGTCCGACTGGCCCCGCGACCGACGCGCGAGCCGCGATCGGCCGTGTTAGACCTGACCCCATGGAGATCCCCTCCCCCTACGGCGCGTCCGAGACCAAGGGCGACATCCACGTCCTGCGCTACGAGCTGTCGATCCCGTACCCCGTCGACGAGGTGTGGGACGCCGTGGCCACGCCCGAGGGGC
>KL569453.1:24449-25494 GCA_000715685.1 Streptomyces lilacinus | reverse complement strand
ATGTGTATAAGAGACAGGGAGGGCGGGGCGATCACGCTGCGGTGGCAGAACACCGACGCCCAGGGGCATGCCACGGTGGCGCCGGGGCGGGTGACGGCGTGGCAGCCGAAGAAGCTCGTGGAGTACACCGTCGACATCCACGGACGCGTGCGCTTCGAGCTGGAGCCCGGGCCGCTGGGCGTCGGTGGGACGCTGCTGCACTTCACCAACGAGCTGAGCGGGCCCGAGGACGTGCGCCTGGACTGCCTGGCCGGCTGGCACCACCACTTCGAGTACCTGCTGCAGGCCCTCGGCGGGCGTCCGGCGGACTGGTCGCAGTGGACGATGGACCGCTGGCGCGAGCTGCGCGAGCGCTACGCGCGCGGCGGGGGCGGGGAGCGCTAGCCGCGCGGGCCCTCGCGGCCCGGGTCGTCGTCGCGCTTGAGCGAGCGCAGGAACTCGGGGTTGTCGTCGGGCGCCACCCAGCGCCGCTGCCCGCCCGTCGCCGCGGCCCGCCTCGGGCGACCCGCGACCAGCCAGGCCACCGGGCCCACGAGCACCTCGCCGAAGAGCAGGATGACGAAGACCCACGCCAGCTTCGGCAGGCCCCGCACCTCGTTCTCCGGGGTGTTCAGGCAGTCGATGAAGGCATAGATCCACAGCGCCAGGATCAGCAGGAACGGCAGATACCGGAGCATGGAGGCGCCCCCCGAATCGGAACGTTTCGGGTCGCTCACGGCGACCCGGTGACGGGTCCAGCCTAGTGCGTGCTCGATACTGGAACGCATGGCTTACGACGATCTTCGCTCGTTCCTCCGGGCACTGGAGCGCGATGGCGATCTCAAGCGCATCAAGGCCGAAGTCGACCCGTACCTGGAAATCGGGGAGATCGTCGACAGAGTGAACAAGGCGGGCGGTCCCGCGCTGCTCTTCGAGAACGTCAAGGGCGCGGCCATGCCGCTCGCCATGAACGTCTTCGGCACCGACCGCCGGCTGCTCAAGGCCCTCGGCCTGAAGTCGTACGAGGAGATCGGCGAGAAGATCGGCGGGCTGCTCAAGCCGGAGC
>KL569453.1:20565-24177 GCA_000715685.1 Streptomyces lilacinus | reverse complement strand
CGGTTTCGTCGGCATCCGCGAGGCCTTCGGCAAGCTCGGCGCGATGGCGCACGTGCCGCCGAAGAAGGTCAAGGACGCCCCGGTCCAGGAGGTCGTCCTCACCGGCGACGAGGTGGACCTGGAGCAGCTGCCCGCGCTCTTCACCTGGCCCGAGGACGGCGGCTCCTTCTTCAACCTGGGCCTCACCCACACCAAGCACCCCGAGACCGGCGTGCGCAACCTGGGCCTCTACCGCCTCCAGCGCCACGACAAGCGCACCATCGGCATGCA
Organism: Streptomyces lilacinus; assembly: GCA_000715685.1. Lineage (GTDB taxonomy): Bacteria > Actinomycetota > Actinomycetes > Streptomycetales > Streptomycetaceae > Streptomyces > Streptomyces lilacinus. The sequence goes on along the minus strand of KL569453.1, from coordinate 23,907 downwards.
CTGGCAGATCCACAAGGACAGCCGCAACCACTACCAGGTGGCCGCCAAGCGCGGCGAGCGCCTCCCGGTCGCCATCGCCTTCGGCTGCCCGCCCGCGGTGACGTACGCATCCACCGCGCCGCTGCCCGGCGACATCGACGAGTACCTCTTCGCCGGCTTCATCCAGGGCAAGCGCATCGAGATGGTCGATTGCAAGACCGTCCCCCTGCAGGTCCCCGCCAACGCGGAAGTCGTCGTCGAGGGCTGGCTCGAGCCGGGGAAGATGCTGCCGGAGGGGCCGTTCGGCGACCACACCGGCTTCTACACGCCGCAGGAGGACTTCCCGGCGCTCACCATCGACTGCGTCACGATGCGGCGCCGCCCGCTCCTGCAGTCGATCGTCGTCGGCCGCCCGCCGACGGAGGACGGGCCGCTGGGCCGGGCCACCGAGCGGTTCTTCCTACCACTGCTCAAGGTGATCGTGCCGGACATCGTGGACTACCACCTGCCGGAGTCCGGCGGCTTCCACAACTGCGCGATCGTCTCGATCGACAAGAAGTACCCCAAGCACGCGCAGAAGGTCATGCACGCCATCTGGGGCGCGCACATGATGTCGCTGACCAAGCTGATCATCGTCGTCGACTCCGACTGCGACGTCCACGACCTGCACGAGGTGTCCTGGCGGGCCCTGGGCAACACCGACTACGCCCGCGACCTCACCGTCGTCGAGGGCCCGGTCGACCACCTCGACCACGCCTCCTACCAGCAGTTCTGGGGCGGCAAGGCGGGCATCGACGCGACCGCGAAGTGGCCCGAGGAGGGCTACACGCGCGATGGCGGGTGGCCGCAGATGGTCGAGTCGGATCCGGAGACGGCCGCGAAGGTCGACCGCCGCTGGAAGGAATACGGACTGTGACTTCCGCTGCCGCAGCTGTCCCCCAGCCGGGCCGGACCAAGGCCTTCCTGCGTCTGGTCATGATCGAGCACTCGGTCTTCGCGCTGCCCTTCGCCTACATCGCCTCGCTCACCGCCATGTTCCGGCTGGACGGCACCATCCACTGGGCCAGGCTGCTGCTCGTCACCATCGCGATGGTGGGCCTGCGCACCTTCGCGATGGCCTGCAACCGCATCATCGACCGCGAGATCGACGCCCGTAACCCCCGCACCGCCGGCCGCGAGCTGGTCACCGGCGCGGTCTCGGTGCGGTCGGCGTGGACGGGCGCGGGCATCGCCGTCGTCTTCTTCCTCGGCGCGGCCGCGCTGCTCAACCCGCTGTGCCTGGCGCTGGCGCCCATCGCGGTCGTCCCGATGGTGGTCTATCCGTACGGCAAGCGCTTCACCAACTTCCCGCACGCCATCCTGGGCCTCGCGCAGGCGATGGGCCCGGTCGGGGCGTGGCTGGCGGTGACGGGGGATAAGAGACAGGCCGCCGACCGTGCCCACGGCGTGAAGTCCACCCCGGCCCGCTTCGGCATCCCGGCCGCGCTGTACGGCGCGCGGGCGTGCCACGCCGTGACGACGGCGCTGCTGGTCTGGTACGCGCTGGCGACGCACGCGGGCGTGTTCTTCTGGACGGGGCTCGTGGTGGTGGCGGTGGCGTTCCTCTACGAGCACACGATCGTCAAGCCGCACGACCTGTCGAGGCTGAACCGCGCGTTCTTCACCGTCAACGGTTTCATCGGGATCGCGCTGTTCGTGTGCGCGCTGCTCGACCTGCTGGTGCGGGGACTGACGGTCTGAAGCCAGGGATACGAAAGGGCGGCGACCACCTTCCGGTGGTCGCCGCCCTTTCGCGTACGGTCGAGCGGTTCGCGCGTCAGATGCCCGCGCTGTCGTTCTTGCCGCCGCCCATGGCGAACATGGCCGCGCCCATCAGGTCCTGGGGCTTGAACTCCAGGGCGCCTGCGGGGGCCTTGAGGTTGTCGCCGCCGCCCTTCTTGAAGCCGATGCTGAGCGGCAGCGGGCCCTTGGGCTTGCCCTTGACCTTGGCCTTGGAGTCGTCGTTGAACTGCGCGACGTCGAAGGTCACGCCGGCGAGCATGCCGTCCTTGATCGCCAGGTCGAAGGTGACGTTCTTGTCCGAGGCCTCGTCGAGGTCCTTGGTCACCTTGTCGAGCTTGCCGGACTTGTCGCCGAGCTTGTCCTTCAGCGGCTTGAGCCCCTCGACGATGTCCTTGGCGACCTTCTTCGAGGGAACGGTGGCCGTGACGTGCTCGATGCCGTCCTTCTTGCCCGCGTCCTTGACCTGGGCGTTGTCGGTCAGCGCGCGCTGCAGGACCTCGTAGACCTTCTTCTGGGTCTCCGGGTCCGGCTTGGGGGTCTTGCTGTCGCCGCCGCCCTTGTTCATGGACTTGGCGAACTCTTCGAAGGCCGCCGGGTCGATGCTGATCCACTCGCCCTTGAGCACGTTCTTGACGCTGCCCAGGGACGGGGGGAGCTCGTCGGCCTGCTTGAGGAGCTTCTCCATGGCCTGGTCCTGCGGACCGCCGGCCTTGCTCTTGCCCTTGTCCTTGCCGTGGCGCTCGGCGAAGCCGGCTATCGCCTTGACGTCGAGGCGGATGTAGCTCTTGCCGTCGACCTGGCGGGCCTCGAACACCGGCTTGGCGTCCTTGCGCGCGAGCCGCATGTCGTAGGTGAAGGCCTTGTCGTCGGCCTTGGCGTCCTTGAGCGGCTTGTCGGTGCCGAACGCGTAGGTCAGGCGCAGGGCCGCGAGCATGTCGGCGTCTTCGCGCGTGAAGTCGTCGGCGTCCTTCATGGACGCGAAGATCTGGTCGGCGGTGCCGTCGAAGCCGATCTCCGTGGTGAGCGACTTCTGCTCGCCGAGCTTGTCGAAGGCCTGCTTGACCTTGGCGGCCGTGCTGAGGCTGTTGCTCGGGTCGCAGGCCGTGGATCCCGCGGCGACCAGGGCCACGATGCCGGCGGCGACAAGAGCTTTTCGCGTGTGGATGGTGCGCTCCCCCGTAGACGGTTGTTGACAAAACATCACTTAAGTGGAAAGTGATCGATCGTGTCAAAGGTGTTTCACGACATCCTGACAGGGGGGTACGACAGCGGCGGACGCCGGGGCGTCACCCGCCCGCTGCACCCGCCCGCGTCGCCTGGCCCGGGCCGGGGCGGATGCCTCCGGATAGGCTCGGGGGTGTGGAGCCGTACGAACACACAACGCAGCGCCGACCGTGGGTGGTCGGTGTCTCCGGCGCGTCCGGGACGCCGTACGCCGCGGCCGTGGTGCGCGGACTGCTGGCGGCCGGGGAGGCGGTGGACCTGGTCGTCAGCCGGGCCGCGCGGCTGACGCTGCTGGACGAGACCGGCATCCGGTTCCGGGACGCGCACTGGCGGGAGGACCTGCGGAGCTGGCTGGCG
>KL569453.1:16298-20335 GCA_000715685.1 Streptomyces lilacinus | reverse complement strand
GAGGACCTGCGGAGCTGGCTGGCGCTGGGCGCGGACGGCAAGCCGCACTTCGACGTGGACGTGTCCGGCGTCGCGTACTGGCCGGCCGGCGATCTGGCGGCCGGTCCGTCGTCGGGGTCGTACCCCGTGCGGGGGATGTTGATCGTGCCGGCGAGCACGGCGAGCGTGGCCGGAGTGGCGCTCGGGCTCTCGAAGGATCTGCTGCAGCGGGCGGCGAGCGTGACGCTGAAGGAGCGCCGACCGTTGATCGTCGCGGTGCGGGAGACACCGCTCGGCGGTCAGACGCTCCGGCAGCTCGTGGCGCTCGACGAAGCGGGAGCCGTGGTGCTGCCCGCCTCGCCGGCGTTCTACGCGGGGGCGACGCACATCCAGGATCTGGTGGACTTCGTCGCCGGGCGGGTGCTGGACGCGGCAGGGGTGCCGCACCGGCTCTACCGCCGATGGGAAGGAGAGCTCGGTGGTGCGAGCGGTCCTCGTGGGGAGGGTTAGCGCTTCTTCGCGCGCGCGACGCGGATCTTCGCGGCGGTGCGGCGCGGCTCGGGGGACTGGTGGGCACGCGAGCGGTTGGCCAGGTCCTGCAGCTCGCGCATACGGGCGTAGGCCATCTCGATCGAGTACACGGGTGCTTCACTCCTGAGGATCGAAGGATCGTCGTTGATTCGCTGATCTGGTGAAAGATTTACGGGGTCTGGCGCCCCGTACGCCTTAGATTCTACACGTAAACCGGCGAGTTCGCTGAATATTTGAAAGGTTCCAGGCTATGGACGCGGTGGACAGGCAGCTCATCCAGGCGCTGCGGGAGAACGGCCGGGCCTCGTACGCCGAGCTGGGCAGGCTGGTGGGCCTGTCCGGGCCGAGCGTCACGGACCGGATCAACCGCCTGGAGGCGGCCGGCGTCATCACGGGCTACCGCGCGACCGTGAACTCCGCGTCGCTCGGCCTCGGCGTCACGGCCCTGATCGGCATCCAGCTCTCCGACGCCGCCGACCACGAGGACGTGGCGCGGCGGCTGCGGGACCTGGAGGAGATCGAGGACTGCTGGTTCATCGCCGGCGACGACTCCTACATGCTCAAGGTCCGCGTCAGCGACGTGGACGGCCTCGAGCGCACCATCCGCCGGCTGTCCGGCACCAAGGGCGTCAGCCGCACCCGCACCACGATCGTGCTCTCCACCAAGTGGGAGAACCGGGTGGGTGAGCTGCCCGAGGACGTGTGAAAGCGGGGGAGTACGCTCGAAGCGGTCATCCGGAGCATCAGGAGAGGCGGGCGCAACCCATGGACGCTGGGCTCAAGCGCGAGCTGGAGGAGAAGGTCTTCGCCGGGGAGCGGCTCACCCGCGAGGACGGCATCGCGCTGTACGAGTCCGACGACCTGGCCTGGCTGGGCGGACTCGCGCACCACGTCCGGACGAAGAAGAACGGCGACGTCGTCCACTTCAACGTCAACCGCCACCTCAACATGACGAACGTGTGCACGGCGTCGTGCGCGTACTGCTCGTTCCAGCGCAAGCCGGGCGAGAAGGACGCGTACACCATGCGCATCGAGGAGGCCGTCCGCCTCGCCAAGGCGATGGAGAGCGAGAACCTCACCGAGCTGCACATCGTCAACGGCCTGCACCCCACGCTGCCCTGGCGCTACTACCCGCGCTCCCTCAAGGCGCTCAAGGAGGCGCTGCCGAACGTCTCCCTGAAGGCCTTCACCGCCACCGAGATCCAGCACTTCGAGAAGATCTCCGGCCTGCCCGCCGACGAGATCCTCGACGAGCTGATCGACGCCGGTCTGGAGTCGCTGACCGGCGGCGGTGCGGAGATCTTCGACTGGGAGGTCCGGCAGCACATCGTCGACCACGACACCCACTGGGAGGACTGGTCGCGCATCCACCGCCTCGCGCACTCCAAGGGCCTCAAGGGCCCCTGCACGATGCTCTACGGCCACATCGAGGAGCCGCGCCACCGCGTGGACCACGTGCTGCGGCTGCGCGAGCTGCAGGACGAGACCGGCGGCTTCCACGTCTTCATCCCGCTGCGCTACCAGCACGACTTCGTGGACATGAAGGACGGCAAGATCCGCAACCGGCTGCAGGCGCGGACGACGATGGCGACGGGCGCCGAGGCGCTGAAGACCTTCGCGGTCTCCCGGCTGCTCTTCGACAACGTCCCCCACGTCAAGGTCTTCTGGGTCATGCACGGCGTGCAGACCGCCCAGCTCGCGCTGCAGCACGGCGCGGACGACATGGACGGCTCGGTCGTCGAGTACAAGATCACGCACGACGCGGACAACTACGGCACGCCCAACAAGCTCACCCGCGACGACCTCCTGGAGCTCATCCGCGACGCCGGCTTCCGTCCGGTCGAGCGCAACACCCGTTACGAGGTCATCCGCGAGTACCCCGGCCCGGACGCCTCGCTGCGCGAGACGCCGCAGGCGATGCGCCTCTGAGATCCACTTCGGGTCGTGCTGTACTGAATGCACCCCCCTGGTCGTCGTCGAGAAGAAGGTCCCGTCCGTGAGTAGCCAGAAGTACGCGTCGCTCCGCTACACCGCCCTGCGTATCGGCCTGCTCGTCGCCTGCTTCGCCGTGGTGTGGGTGCTGTGCTGGGCGCACGTGATCCCGCTGGGCGTCGGGGCCTCGAACGTCTTCTGGATGGTGCTGCTCGCGCTGGTCCTGTCCGCGCCGCTGAGCTGGGTCCTGCTGCGCAAGCAGCGGGACGCCATGTCGGAGCAGATCGTCGACCGCGTCGACCGTGCGAAGACCCGCTTCGCGGCGAGCGCCGGCCAGGAGGACTAGCTCGCCGGTTGGGGGCAAATCACCCCTTTTCGTGTAACTCTCCTCACAGCGCGCCTGCGCGGCATCACGGAATACGGCGGAACAACCGCTCTGTGATGGGCCGCAGGCGCGTTTTGTTTTGCGCGCGCCTCAAAGTTGTCCTTTGGGTTGCTCAAAGCATTGGTGTTACGGTAATCGGCATGTCGACGCCCCCGTCCAACCCGGCGTCCGCTCAGCGCGGGCGCATATCGCGCATCCTCAACGTCCCCTTCTGGGCCCAGATCCTGCTCGGCCTCGTGCTGGGCGCCCTGCTCGGCTGGGCCGCCCGCAGCGGTGACATCGGCTGGCTGCAGACGACGCTCGCCAAGACCGGCGACCTCTTCGTCCAGCTGCTGATGGTCGTCGTGGCCCCGCTGGTGTTCTTCGCCATCTTGGTGTCGATCACCAACCTGCGGAACGTCTCCAACGCCGCCCGGCTGGCCACCCGCACCCTGCTCTGGTTCATGATCACGTCGCTGATCGCGGTCGTCATCGGCCTCGTCATCGGCCTGCTCACCGACCCGGGCGCCGGCACCGGCCTCACCGCCGCCGACGGCGGCGACCCCAAGAAGAAGGGGTCGTGGCTGGACTTCCTCACCGGGATCATTCCGACCGACGTCATCACGCCGTTCACCCAGCTGAACGTCCTGCAGATCGTCTTCATGGCCGCCGTCGCCGGTGTCGCCGTCCTCCAGGTCGGCGAGAAGGCCCGCCCGCTGCTCACCTTCAGCGAGTCCGTGCTCGAGCTGCTGCAGAAGGTGCTGTGGTGGGTCATCCGCCTCGCCCCGCTGGGCAGCCTCGGCCTGGTCGGCAAGGCGATCTACAAGTACGGCTGGGACCTGATCGGCAAGTACGCGACGTTCACCGCCGACATCTACGTCGGCTGCGCCCTGGTGCTGTTCGTCGTCTACCCCGTGCTGCTCGCCACGGTCGCCAAGGTCAACCCGCTGCGCTTCTTCAAGGGCGCCTGGCCCGCGATCCAGCTGGCCTTCGTCTCCCGCTCCTCGGTGGGCACGATGCCGCTGACGCAGAAGGTCACCGAGCGGCTCGGCGTGCCGAAGGAGTACGCGTCGTTCGCCGTTCCCTTCGGCTCGACGACCAAGATGGACGGCTGCGCGTCGATCTACCCGGCCATCGCCGCGATCTTCGTCGCGCAGGTCTTCGACGTGCCGCTGAGCGTCCGCGACTACATCCTGATCGCGTTCGTCTCGGTCTGTCTCTTATACACATC
>KL569453.1:7860-16114 GCA_000715685.1 Streptomyces lilacinus | reverse complement strand
ATGTGTATAAGAGACAGGCGCCACGGTCATGCTGACCCTGACCCTGTCGACGCTGGGCCTGCCGATGGCCGGCGTGGGTCTGCTGCTGGCCATCGACCCGATCGTGGACATGATGAGGACCGCGACGAACGTTGCTGGACAATCAGTATGCACGTTGCTGGTGGCGGCACAAGAGGGAATCCTCGACCGCGACAAGTACAGGACGGCGGACGGTTCGAAGCTCGAGGCTGAGAACGAGCCGCAGCCAGCCTTGGCTGCCGCGTAAGGCTACGAGCATGTGCCCCCGAACTCCTCGGAGTTCGGGGGCTTCCTTTTGCTTCTGCGGCCGCACGGGGCCACTGCTCCGTCTACGATGCCGGAGCTTCATACGCATAGGGTCGTTTGGCGCTGACCTGCGGAAACTCGTTCACTGATGCGCTCCGATCGTCCTCGACTCGTCCCTCGCGGCGACTCCCGGGGCGGCAGGGCCGGCCACCCCGCAGGGGCGCTGGCGCGCCCCTTCTACGTACTGATTCGCCATGCGGACAGGGTACGTCCCGGCTGTGGCCCCCAAGCTCTGCCCGCTTCCTCGAGGCCTTCGGCTATACGGGCTCTCCCTGCTCGAGGTACTGCGGGTGGGCTTCGGCTCGAGCCTTGATCGCACGCTTCACCCTTCGTGCAAGCCGGGGGATGAGGAGTTCATCAATGGCGTCAGCCCGGTGGAACTCCGCCGCCAACAGTTCATCCGCTGCAAGGTTGATCGAGGCAGTCTCTTCCGGGCTCAGCTCGCCACCGTCAAAGACGTAAAGAACCTTGTCACCCTCAGCGGGGTTCGGGGCCCAGTCGACGACTAGGAGGGGGCCGATATTGGGAGAGATGCCCAGTTCTTCTTGGACCTCGCGCATGCAGGCGGCAAGGGGAGACTCGCCTACCTCGATGTACCCGCCGGGAATCTCCCACTTTGGCTTGTACGACGGGCGGACCAACAGCACGTGTCCCTGTTCGTTGAAGAACACTGCGCCTGCTGCCATGCGCGGGCGGGCCATCCGGCGTTCCTGCTCGGTCTCGGTCATGCCCCGAGCCTACGAAGGGTGGACCGCGAGCTGACACCTGGTCTCGCCTATCGTCGCCCCACATGCCGTGTGACACTCGACATGACGTAGCCAGGGGAGGGCGACGATGCGCGGGATGACCGATCATCTGACGTTTGGTCAGCGCGTCCGGTTCTATCGGGAGCGGCGGGGGCTGCTCCAACGGGAGCTGGGACAGCTGCTGAACCGGTCGGAAGACTGGGTGTACAGGGTGGAGTCAGACCGCATTCCGGTGAACTCGATCAAGACTCAGACCGACCTTGCAGACGCCCTGCGCGTCCACCTGGAAGATCTGCAGGGCTCGCCGACGCTGCTTGCTGATCAGGGTGACTCTCGCGGCAGCGTGCCGGCGATCCGCGTCGCGCTCATGCAGTCGCGAAGGCTGTCCGGCCGCTTATTCGACAACCGGGACGTACCTCGCCTTGAGCGGCTTGAGGTGGAAGTCGATCGAGCATGGAACACCTATCAAGCATCTGAGTACGCACGGCTAGGTGAGGTGCTTCCTGGCCTACTGGCTGACGCGCGCCTGGCGGTGCACAGCCACGAGACAGGCCTTGCAAGAACACGGGCTCAGAGGCAGTTCGCCTTGGCTCTGCACCTAGCGGCCGTTTTTCTCCGGAAGCTCGGCGAGACGAATTTGGCGTGGGCCGCCGTCGACCAGGGCGACATCGTTGCGAGTGAGCTCGGCGACCCGGAAGTGACACTGTCCCTGCGACGCGGTGTTGCCCACGTCCAGCTAGGGGCTGGACATGCCGAGGATGCCGTAAGCGTCACCCTGGATGCGGCAGATGATGTTGCCGCGAGCTGGTGGACATCGTCGCCGGCTGCCTTGTCCGTCTATGGCACGCTATTTCTCAACGGCGCCGTAGCGGCCGCCCGTATGCGTGACGAACGCTTGACTCAACGGATGCTGAGCAAAGCCCAGGAGGCTGCCGATCGACTGGGCAGCGATGAGAACGAGATGTGGACTTCGTTCGGTCCGGCAAACGTCCAGATCCACCGGTTGGCCACCGCTCTCGAGTTCGAACGCATTGACGCTGCAGTTGATCTTGCCTCACAGGCGAAGGCCGATCGCCTGGCAGCCGGTCTGCCTCCTGAGCGTCAGGCACGCCTAAATCTGGACATGGCGCGTGCCTATGGTGAGAGCAACCAGGTCGAGGACGCGGTGAAGTACCTCAAGCGGGCTTACACGACTGCGCCTGAGCAGATGCGCGCTCACGACATGGCACGTGATCTTGCCCGGCGTCTTGCGAAGAAGACGCGTCAGCGGAGCGTCCACGACCTTGCCGTGAAGCTTGGGGCCGTCAAGTAGCGGCTCAGACAGGCGACTTCCTCGGACCCGGAATTTTTTTCCGGGTCCACCGCCGTTTGGAGCCCTACCGTCACTCGAGTCACTTACCCGTGCTCTCGAAGGACGGTCGAGACCTGTGAGCGGTACTAAGAGCTTGCCGAGACTATGCGATGCCGACACGCGACGAGTTCAGCAGTGGCCCTGTCACCCGCAGTCGGTGCGTATGGCGCGCGCTGCGCTGCGGTCGGCCCTGAACGACTGGGGACTGCAGACGGTAGAGGAGCCGGCTGTGGCGGTGCTGTCGGAGCTGGTCACGAACGCTGTCGTGCACGCTCAGACCCCTGCGGGCCGGGAGGAGATCGAGACGTCCTTCTGTCGCGGGGCCGGAGGTGTGCGCATCGCGGTGGACGACGCGGACGAGACGCCGCCCACGATGCGGGCACATGACGACGCGGGCGGCCGGGGGCTGACCCTGGTTAAGGCGTACTCAGCACGTTGGGGCGTGCGGACGCGACGCGGTATCGGTAAGTCGGTGTGGGCCATTGTGACGGCTCCGGGCGAAAGGTGGCTGTGATGCGGCTGGAAGCGCGCCTTCTGCGGCCCGGCGATCAGGTGGTGGTTGGGAAAGAGGCTTACGACGTCAAGGCTCTCCGTGAGGACGTGAACGGCGACGTCGTAGTGATCTTCAAAGAGGGCCGACCTCTACGCGTCCATCCCAACGAGAGGCTTGAGCTCACGCCCTTCTGGCGGCCTCGTCGCCGACCAAAGAACCGGTGATCGGAAGAGCCGGTGCCCCGCGTCCGGGGTAGCCGCTCCTCCCCTTTGACTCCCTTCTGACGCGAACGCCCATGAGCGGCGTCCGTCCTGCGCAGCTGTTGGGCGGCACGGCTCACTGCGTCAGAAGGGATGGCGGCCACCCTCCGTGCCGCCTGGCGCGGTCCGGTTCTCAGCTCTCCCCAAATGCGGCTGAGCAACCGGACCGCGTCAACCGATCACACAGCAAAACCGGACCACCCCGTTCCTTGGCGGGCCCTGGGGTGGTCCGGCAGGGATCACGCGGACCCCGGTGCCGATGGTATCGGGGCCGTCGCTGTGCGCTCATGCGATGCGCCCCACACAAGATCTGTAACCAGCCAAAGATCAAGGGGTGACGTGACGATGTCCGGGCCGGACAACGACCGATTCGAGATGACCGACCCGGGGTTCGACCCTGAGGCGGCCCTGTGGGTGCGCGGAGTGGACTACCTCGGCGGTTGGCGTCAGGCCAGGGAGGCCGCTGAGGCGCTGACTGACGCGCTTGATGCCGCTGGCGTGGAGACAGGGAGTCTCAGGGCAACGGCTCAGACTCAAGCCGACGGCGCCGGGGTCGTGCGTCTGTTGTGGCCGGCTGAGACCGTCCAGCAGGTTGCGGAGTTGGTACGCCGTGGCGCTCTGCGGAAGGCGGGATAAGGAGGTGCTGATCCCGTCTGCGGGTGAGCGCCGATTGCTGCCGGGACATTGGACAGCAGACTCTCCTGCACCAAAAACCCGACTGCTGACGTCAGTTGCCCTCGCTACTGTCGGTACCTCTCACGATCAAGGGGAGGTAGATGATGCAGCGCGACCAGGACCAGGACCTCGCAGTCGCCATAGGTTTACTCCTGCTGGTGGGCGGGGTGCTCGTGGGTGACGCTCTCGTTGGGCCCTGGCTCACTCTCGCGGCTGGCGTTGCCCTGGTCCTGACTCATTACCTCGGGCCTGCCGTTGTTCGAGAACTTGCCGTTCGCCGCTTCGCCCGCAAGCTTCGCCGGTCCCTGTAGGCCGTTACCGGCTTCGCCAGCCCGCGTCACCCAACGCGGGACAGCTGACTGTCCCACGCTCTTGCGATCAGGCTGTCTGCGTGAGGAGGTAGTCAAGGACCTCCATGGTGTTCTCCGGCAGTTGGAAGTGAGTGGGTTTAATCCGCCACTGCCCATGCACAACATAGGTGGGAAATGCTTCAATGGCGTAAGACTCGACCTTCAGGCGCGCTTGTTTGCTCTCGTTCTGGACGTGGGATGAATTGTACGCGTCAAGGTATTCATCCTTATCGACCCCGTGCGCTGCCGCGAATTCGGCCTGAACATCCGGGGCGACCAGGAGATTCCTGTCGACGTTTATGGCCCGGAATATTTCCAGGTGTAGTTTGTCCAACACTCCGAGTTCCGCGAGGGCGTAGAACATGGCGGTGTGTGGGAGGAAGCCGTCGCGGAGGTTGGCAGCCACGCGTGTGAAGGACACGTTGACCTGCCGCTTCATCCACGCATCCACGAGGGGGGCCATCGCATAACTGTGCGGGCATCCGTACCAGAAGAACTCGACAATCTCGATCGTCCCTGCGGGTACGTCGACCGGCCGCGGCTCCTTCAGCACTTCAAAATGCAGGCCCGCCATGGGGGTGTAGTCCATAGCTGCTGCTCTTCCTCTCTCTGCTGATTCACGTCAGTATCGAGCACCGAACGCTGAACCACGATGATGCGCGCGCTGAGCGGAGCGCCCCCACCGGGCTCGGCCACATCGCGGTAGCTGCCAGCTCCCCCTCAGCCACGGCCGGTGGGTGCGGTCTCCTTGCGCGCCTGCATGTGTGACGGCGAGAGTACGGCGCCCAGCTTCCGTCGGCCTCACTGACCGGTCACCGGGCCCGCGCCCCCCACCTGTCCCCTCGCTGCCAGCCGTGGTCACGCGCGCAACAGCGAGAGTGGTAGTCGGCGGAGCACCCGTCATGTGAACCGCTCAGGGATGCCGTTTTCAGCCCGCGGCGGGGGCGGCTCACATCCTTCGGTGGCGGGCTGGTCGGGGCGGTGGGGCGTCCGGCGGGACCGGCCGTCAGGCCGCAGCCCGCCGGGGCGCCCGGGCCGCCCGGCGCACCGCAGGTGCGCCCTTGAGTAAGTGAAGAAAGTTTGGACCGACCACGGCCCCGGCGCGGTCAGATGGAGGCGGCTCGTTGGGCGTGGGGTTCGCTTGCGGGGATGCGGTAGGCCAGTTGGGCCCGGCTGGCGCTGGCGCGGAGCTCTTCCCGGATCAGGGGCGCGTCGGCGTTGCCGTGAGTGATCCGGACGGCGTGGATGATCGGCGTGGCCTCGGGGATGTCGAGGACGGTGCGCTCGTCGGGCTGGGGCATGCGCGCGCCGACGATCTCCGACCACCACAAGGCGTGGCCTGCGTCGGTCAGGGCGGCGTAGATGTCGGCCGGTTGGCGGTCCGGCTCGTCGGCCAGCACGGTGCCTTCGGCGGTGGCGAACGGGATCAACACCCGGTGCATGCAGCGTGTACCGGTCGAGGGGTCGGCCAGTAGCCAGTCACAGCCGAAGAGTGCCTCCCCTTCCTCGAGTCCCAGGCTGGGGCCGGTCTCGGAGGTGGCTGTGGTGCGGTAGATGGTCGGCTTCTCCACCGGTGACCACGCGGCGGCGAACACCGACGATCGGTCGATGGTGACCGCCGGCGCCGGGACGGCGCGCACGAAGCTGCCCTTGCCGTGGATGACCTCGATCAGCCCCTCCGAGCGAAGGGCGGAGATGGCGTTGCGGACGGTGGGCCGGCTCACCTTGTAGCGGTCGATGAGCTGGGCTTCCGAGGGGAGTGCGGCCCCGGGCGGGAACTCGCCTGCCGCGATGGCGTTACGGATCTCGGCTGCGACCTGCTGGTACAGGGCACCGGGCCGCTGAATCTCTCCCACAAGGGTCTCCCGTCTCGTCGGGCCGTCTCACATCACTCGTCAGCATAAGTGGTTGCGCTCACTGACCAACAGATGCATAGTCGTCACTCGTAAGCACGAGTGACGTCAGCCCGTCTGGTTGGCGCCGAAGGCCAAGGAGGCCACCACACATGCGGTCCATTCCTGTGGACACGACTCGGCTCGGTGTACTGCGGTGCGCGGTTGCGCCTGAGCCCAAGCTCTCTGGTCTGGAAACGAAGGAGGTGAAGAAGGATCGGGACGGCAACACGATCTACACCGTGGCCGTCATGGTCAGGCAGGAAGCCCGACGGGTCTCCGTGATCGAGATCGCTGTGGCCGGGGAGCCGAAGGGCGTGGACGAGGGTGTCGAGGTCCGGGTGACCGGTCTGGAGGCGTTCTCCTGGGCCATGGGGGATCGGCACGGCATCAGCTTCCGCGCTGCCGCCATCACCCCCGTCACCACCTCCGCCCCGGCCCCGGTCGCGGGCAAGGCTGGTGCCTGATGAACCCCTTCGCCCTGGCGTTCGCCCTCGCCACCCTGTGCTTGAGCCTGGCCGTCTTCGCCCGGCTGAAGGAGCTGCGGCCGGTGTGGTTCTGGTACGTGACCGGCTACCCGGTTACGGCGTTACGGATCATCCGCACCTGGCACAAGCTCTGTGTCCTCAACGACCTCGCCGTCTCCCCCCGCCCGGCTCGCACCCTGCTCGGTGACCTGATCGTGCGGGGCCAGGCACTGCGGCCGGTGGCGCCACGGATCTCGTTCCCGAAGGCCACCCGCACCGGTGTGAGCGTGGTCGTGAAGCTGCATCCGGGGCAGACTCCGGACCCATTCATCGCCGCGTCCGATGCTCTGGCGCATGCGTGGCAGGTTCACGCGGTGCGTGTCACCTCGCCTGAGCGCGGCATTGTTCACCTGCTCGCGACGGCCAGTGATCCGCTCGAGCGGCCGGCTCTCGCGCACGCTCCATCTGCCCACCTCTCAGCGGTGGTCGGGATCCTCGAGAGTGGGGTCGCGTGGGTGATGAACTTGAGGCAGGTCCCGCACTGGCTGATCAGCGGCGCCACCCAGTCCGGGAAGAGCACCCTGCTCGCCCGCTTCATCTCGGAGCTCGCGCCACAAGACGTTGCTCTGATCGGGATCGACTGCAAGGGCGGCATGGAGCTCGGGCTCTTCGAGCCACGCCTATCCGCTCTGACCACCAACCGACGTGAGGCCGTTGCCGTCCTCAGCGCTCTGTGCATCGAGATGTATGAGCGGATGGCCACCTGCCGCGCTGCGGGGGTGCGCTCGATCTGGGAGCTCCCAGAGAAGATGCGGCCGGTGCCGATCGTGGTCGCTGTCGACGAACTCGCGGAGCTCTACCTCTCCGACGGCACCCGCGAAGGAAAGCACCAGGCGGAGCAGTGCGGAACCTTTCTCCTGCGCATCACACAACTCGGTGCCGCTCTGGGCCTGCATGTGATCGTGGCCGGCCAGCGCATCGGCTCCGAACTCGGCCCCGGCGTCACGGCCCTACGCGCCCAGCTCTCCGGCCGCGCCTGCCACCGCGTCAACGACGGCGGCACCGCCGAAATGACACTCGGCGACCTCAACAAGGACGCCGTTGCCGCTGCCCAGTCCATCACCACCGAAGAAAAGGGCGTCGCTATCTGCACCGATGCCGACGGCCACTGGAGCCGCGCCCGGTCGCACAAGATGACGACCGAGGACGCGCAAAAGATCGCGGTGACCTACGCGGAGCGCACCCCCACCCTTCGCAGGGTCCAGCAGGCTCTGCTGGCTGCGGAAGGTGGCTGGGATGAGTGAGGCTGCGGCGCTGCCCCTCGTGGTGGTCTTCGGGATCATCACCGTCCTCCTCGTCCGCTCCCGCGACGTCAAGGCCTGGGAAGCGATCCTCATCGCGCTCTTCGGCGTCTACCTCGGCCAGACCCCGGCGATTTTCACGATCAACGGCCTTCTGACCTGGCTCATCTCCGCCTTCTCGCCCTCTTAGAGAGAACGCGCACATGCCCATGCACCCGGTCCGCTGCCCCGTCTGCAAAGGGGAGCGCCGCCGCAAGACCCGTACCGGCCGCTGGAAGCGCTGCCGCTGCTGCCACGGCACCGGAACCATCCGCTAACCACCCCGACCAACCCGCTACTCGAGCCCGCAAGGAGCGCACGCCATGGACGACACCGGCCCACCACCCACCCACCCC
>KL569453.1:3284-7631 GCA_000715685.1 Streptomyces lilacinus | reverse complement strand
AGATGTGTATAAGAGACAGACCCCGGGAGGTCCCCACCATCCGCACCACCACGTCAGCTGACAGGCGCGCCGTCCTCGACCGCGCGGCGCGCCTGCGCCAACTCCCCGAAATCGATCAAGACGTCATACGGCTCGCCAACGATCCGTTCTTCCCCCGCTGGCTCGAGCAAGTCACCGCCACCGGCGGCTGCGCACACCCCATCCACCTCGCCGGCCACACCACCACCCGCAACGCGGTGACCGGCGAGATCCTGCACCACTACGACACCCGCAACGAACCCGGCGAACGCCTCCTCGTCCGCTGCCGCAACCGCCGCGCCAGCGTCTGCCCGCCCTGCTCCCGCCTCCACGCCGGGGACACCTACCACCTCGTCCGGGCCGGCCTCGCCGGCGGCAAGACGGTCCCTCCCGAGGTCCGCAACCACCCTCGGCTCTTCGTCACCCTCACCGCACCCAGCTTCGGCCGCGTCCACCGAACCACCGCCGACGGCAAGCGCTGCCGACCCCGCCGCAGCACCACGTGCTGCCCCCACGACCGCCCGCTTGCCTGCCACCTGACCCACGAGCCGAACGACCAGACCGTGGGGCAGCCGCTCTGCCCGAGCTGCTACGACTACACCGCCCACATCCTCTGGCACGCCCACGCCGGAGAACTCTGGTCCCGCTTCACCCGAGCAACCCGGCGCCACCTCGCCACCACCGCAGGCATCACGCAGGCCGACTTCACCCGACACGCGAGGCTTTCCTTCGCCAAGGTCGCGGAGTACCAGCGACGCGGCGCCGTCCACATTCACTGCGTCATCCGTCTCGACGGCCCCAACGGCCCCTACGAAGCTCCCCCGCACTGGGGTAGTTCGACCCTCCTCACTGACGCCGTACGCGCCGCTGCGCACCGCGTCTCCGTCCGGACCCCATTCAGCCCTGCCATCGGCGAACACACCCTCCGCTGGGGCACCCAGCTCGACGTCCGCCCCCTCCTCACCCCGGACACCCCGGGCGGCGCCACAGACGACGCGATAGCGGCCTACATCGCCAAGTACGTCACCAAGAGCGCTCAAGACACCGGTTCAGCCAGCGGCACCAACTACCGCGTCGCCGGCGCAGACGACATCGAAACGGCCGTCGTCCCCCCGCACGTCCGCACCCTCATGCGCACCTGCTGGCGCCTCGGCGACCTCCCCGAACTCCAGCCCTTACACCTCCGCACCTGGACCCACACCCTCGGCTACCGGGGCCACATCCTCACCAAATCCCGCGCCTACTCCACCACTTACGCCGCCCTGCGCACCGCCCGCGCCGCACACGAACGCAACGAACCCCAGCTCCCCGGCCACATTGCCGCGGCGTCCAACGCGCAATGGCGATACGTCGGCTCCGGTCACACCCCCGGCGCTGCCCTCCTTGCCGCTGCCGTCGCTCAGGACCTTGCAGTGAGCCGTGAAGCCGCCCGGGAAGCACTCCGGGAGCGGGAGGAGCGCCTGTGACAGACGCCGATGCTCACCCGCTCCCGGAGTGGATTACCGAAGTGCTTGATCGCTGGGTGCCGCCCGAGGACTACGACGCCCGCCTGTCGGCCGTGGTGGACGGCTACCTGGCTGATCGAGGTCTGGAGGTCACGCCCCTGATGCGTCCCGCTCGGCGCCCACCGGCCAGATGGTGATCGAGTCCGGCTCAGGGGGCTTCTTGCGTCCCCTGCCTACGCTGTAGACGTCCACGCTGCTGATCACGCTGGCCACGATGGCCCGGCGGCGTTCGAGGTTCTGCATGTCCTCATCCCTCCACACCGCAAGGGCGTCCGTCTCGGTGCGGGACTCCCTTACTACTGCCGCTGCTTCGCGAGCCCGCAGCGTTTGCAGGTCGCTGCGCAGATGGGTGAGCGAGTCGAAGTAGTCCTCGTCCTCCAAGCCGCCTTCCTTCCACCGGCCGCGCAGGCCCCGGATCCGCTCCTCCAAGACCTTGATCTCCTCGGAAACGTCTTCGGCCGGGGCGGTCTGGGGCTGCGGCCGGCGCTTCATCAATGCCGCTTTCACCACCGCGTTCAGGCGCTCCTCGATCCAGTCGTACCGGCGGTTGACCTTGCCGCACCCTCGTTCTCCGCCGGCTCCGACCTGGCCGGAATGGCAGAACGTTCGGCGGAAGGTGCGGCCCTGGATGGTGGCCCACTGGATTCGCATGGTCGACTGGCAGTGCCCGCACTTCAGGAAGCCCGAGTACAGATGCTTGCGCTTCCCCGCCCCTTTCCCGGCGGGTCGGGAGCGAGCATCGAGAGCGGCCTGGACGTTCTCCCACTCCTGCCGTGTGAGCGGGTGCGGGTAGATGCTGTCCCCGATGTCCTGGCCCTTGTAGGTGACGATGCCGCCAATGCGCTCGGAGCGGTACACCCGTTTGACCTTCTGGATGTCCCAGGCGGTTCCCGCCTCCGGCGTGCGTAGGCCCTCCTCGTTCCACGCGCGGGCCACGTCACCGGGCGTCTTCTGCTCGTCCGTGAGCATCCGTGCCCCGAGCCGGATCGCGTCAGCCTCTTTGGGCTCGAGCTTCTGGAGGTTCGAGCCCTCCTTGAAGCCGAACAGCCGGCTACCGCCCGCGTGCGGCTTCCCCTTCTCCCGGCGCTGCAACAGCGAGCCGTTGATGCGCTCCGACATGCGCTCGGTCTCCTGCTGAGCCACAGCCCCCTTGATCGTCAGGATCATGCGCCCGTTGGCGGTCGCCGTGTCCTCGCCCTCCGTCGTGGCGAACGAGAATCCGTGTTCCTTCTGCACCTCCAGGAAGTGCGTTAACTCGGCGATGCGCCGCGTCAGACGGTCGATCGAGTAGACGACGATGCCGTCGATCAGCCCCTCGCGGGCGTCGCGGAGCATCTGTGTGTAGACCGGCCGCTTCCTCTTGCTCGTCGTCGACGCCGACGTGTCGTTCTCCGGGTAGACCTTGAGTACCCCCCACCCGAGCCGCTCGCACAGCTCCCGGCACGCCTTCTCCTGGCGCTGGATGCCGAGTTCCTGCCCCTTGCGGTCCTTACTGATGCGAACGTAGATGCCTACGCGTTTCGGCTTGGCCATGACCGGCTGTCCCCTCCATCAGCTGCCCATGGTCGAACGTACATACTCAGTGGGCAGCTACGAACGTCGCCGGCCAGTCGGTGATCCCGATCATCGTCGCCTCCCGGGAGAAGATCCTGGACCGCGCGGCGTACGACACCGCCGACGGCTCGAAGCTGGACGTCGAGCGGGAGCCGGCTCCGGTGCCGGTCGCCGCGTAGTTCTCGCCGGCACAGTCGAAAGAAGCATGGGCGTCCCTGATCTCCTCGGAGGTCGGGGACGCTTCATATGCGTGGCACGACTACGTGGCATATACGTGGCGCGTCGCTACGAACACACGCGCTTCGGCGAACACTCAGCGGTGTAATTGCACGACAATACGTAACTCTTCTCGTGGGCCCGCGTTCCTCCCGCAGACATGGCGACTCTCCATGTCGACCACCTGCTCGAGGAGGACCCCTGATGTCGAACCGTCTACAGCGCACCCTTGCCGTGGTCTGCGCGGCCGCCGCCCTCACCCTGACCGGGTCGGCGGCGGCCCAGGCGGAGCACCACACCGCCAAGGCCACCGTTCTCGACCTGTACATGAGCAAGCAGTCCCTGCTCCACACCCATCAGATCCTGCGCGCCCACCTGACCGACGACCACGGCAACCCGATCTCCGGCGCCTACATCCGCATGTACACCCCCGGCCATGCCCTGCTGTGCCAGCGGGTCACCGACACCCACGGCGACGCCACCTGCGACGCGCCCCTGGCCGCGCCCACCGAGCTCGTCAACGAGACCGTCAACGGCTACAACGCCCGTTTCGACGGCAGCGACCGCTACCTGCCTGCGGAGGCCCACGCACCCGCCACCCTCGTCGTCGGCGACATCTAGGGTCCCCGCCGCGCCCCCGCTTCCGGCCCCGGAAGCGGGGGCGTTGTCGTGACCGGCTTGATCTCCACCCTTGACGCCGCTCCCTCCTGTGATATTACCTGCCGGTAGCGTGACGGGGGGAGGAGGGATTGTTGTCATGACGGTCGTGAGTGACGCACAGCTCGGACAGGCCGCGCCTGCCCCCGGGGGCGCCAAGCCCCGGCGGGGCGGGGGCAAGGTCAGGCGGATGCCCCGGGAGGTGCGGGAGCGGCAGATGCTCGACGCCGCCGTGGAGATCTTCGCCCGGCGCGGCTACCGCGCCGCGTCCATGGACGAGATCGCCGAACTGGCCGGGGCCTCCAAGCCGTTGGTCTACCTCTATCTCAACTCGAAGGAAGAGCTCTTCAGCGCGTGCATCCGGCGCGAGGCCGACGCGCTGATGGCGGCGGGGCGC
>KL569453.1:2025-3010 GCA_000715685.1 Streptomyces lilacinus | reverse complement strand
GCGCGCGGCCGTCGAGCCGGACGCCCCCGCCGACAGCAGGCTCTGGAACGGGCTGCGCGCCTTCTTCGCGCACACCGCCGAACATCCCGCCGGCTGGGCGGTGCTGAGCTGCCAGGCCCGTACGCACGGCGAGCCCTTCGCCCCCGTGGTGGCCGAGCTGCGGCAGGAGATCATCGACATCGTCACCCGGCTC
This sequence comes from Streptomyces lilacinus, assembly GCA_000715685.1. Taxonomy (GTDB): domain Bacteria; phylum Actinomycetota; class Actinomycetes; order Streptomycetales; family Streptomycetaceae; genus Streptomyces; species Streptomyces lilacinus. The sequence continues at coordinate 2,817 of KL569453.1, read as the reverse complement.
ATCGAGGACACCTGCGAGGACGCCGCCTCCCGCGCCCCCGGCGCCGTGCCCCCGGCCGGCCACGAGGCGTCCGGGCTCGCCCACGCCCTGGTGGGCGCCGCCGAGTCGCTCGCCGGGTGGGCCAACACCCGTACGGGCGCGGTCCCTTCGGCGAAGGAGACGGCGGCGACGCTGATGAACGTCGCGTGGGTGGGGCTGGAGAACCTGATGGCCGGGCGGCGGTGGACGCGCACCACCCGGCCGTGAGCCGGGGCCGGGCCCGTCGGGGCGCCGGAGGTCTGGTCGGGCGGCGAGCCCGGGGCGTACATTTACGGCCACGGTTCCACCGGTGAGCAAGGAGCCGCCCGTGCCCTTACCGTTCGGCGCCGCATCGTGCGGCGCAGCCGTCCCGGCGCTCGCCCCGCCCCTCTTCCACGGCTCCCTCGGCGACCTGCCGTTCGCCAACGCCGCCGCCGACCCCACGGGGGTTGTCCTCGCCCGCAAGGAGCCCGACGGGCTGTGGCGCGACGTCGACGCGGCCCGCCTCGCCGCCGAGGTGCGGGCCGCGGCCAAGGGCCTGATCGCCCACGGCCTGCGGCCGGGCGACCGGCTCGCCGTCGTGGCCGGCCCGCGCTGGGAGGGGACGCTCCTGGACCTCGCCGCCTGGGCCGCCGGCCTGGTCACCGTACCCGTCCACCCCACCTCCTCCGCACACGACGTCCGCTGGATCCTTCGGGACTCCGGCGCGAGCGCGTGCGTCGTCGAGAGCGCGGAGCAGCTGCGGATCGTCGCCGCCGCCCGGCGGGACCTGCC
>KL569453.1:1480-1721 GCA_000715685.1 Streptomyces lilacinus | reverse complement strand
CCGGTCGGGGGCTGCCGGACGCGGTGGTGGTCGAGCGGCGGGGCGGGCGGGCGCCGGAGGACATCGCCACCCTCGCCTACACCGCGGGGACCACCGGCCGGCCCAAGGGCTGCGTGCTGACCCACGCCAACGTCTTCGCCGCCGTCGACAACGCCGTCGAGCTGCTGCGCCCGATCCTCCGGCCGCCGCGCGGACGACCCGCCGCCACGCTGCTCTTCCCGCCGCTCCCGCCCGTCGTCGG
>KL569453.1:1066-1207 GCA_000715685.1 Streptomyces lilacinus | reverse complement strand
GGCTGCCTGCGGGCCGGCGTCCGCCTCGGGCACACGACGGCGACCGGGGGTGCCGAACTCCGTGCGGATCTGGCGGATTTCGGGCCGACGTTTCTGCTCGCCCACCCGCAGGTACTGGAGCGGATCTGTCTCTTATACACA
>KL569453.1:0-792 GCA_000715685.1 Streptomyces lilacinus | reverse complement strand
GATGTGTATAAGAGACAGCGGGTCCGCCACGTCATCACCGGCGGGTCCGCGCTCGGGCCCCGGGCCGCCGCCTTCTGGGCCGGGGCCGGCATCGACGTCCTCGAGACGTACGGGCTCACGGAGGCCGTGGCCGCCGGCGTCCTCGGCCGGCCCCTGCCGGGCGGCGCGGTGCGCATCGCCGACGACGGCGAGGTGCTGCTGCGCGGCGGGCACGTCTTCGCCGGCTACTGGGACGCGGCGGCGGGCGGGGCGGTGCGGCGGGAGGAGTGGTTCGCGACGGGTGATCTCGGCGCGCTCGACGCGGAGGGGCGCCTCGGGCTCGCCGGGCGGAAGCGGACGCTCATCGCCGGCTCGGGCGGCGGGCCGGCGGTCGCGCCGGAGCCGCTGGAGGAGCGGGTGCGGGCCCATCCGCTGGTGGGCCAGTGCGTGGTCATCGGGGCCGGGCGGCCGCACCTCGTCGCGCTGATCACGCTCGACGAGGTCGGTCTGGCGCGCTGGCAGCGCATGCATGACATGGAGGATGTGCCGGTGGAGGAGCTGGTGCATGATGCGGGGCTCCTGGCGGAGTTGCGGGGGGTGGTGGACGAGGCGGGTGCGTCAGGGGTGCTGATCCGGCGGTTCGGGGTGCTGCCGGGGCAGTTCACGGTGGCTGGTGGGCACCTGACGCCGACGTTGCGGCCGCGGCGGGATGCGATTGTGCGCGACTTCGCGGCGGAGATTGCGGAGTTGTACGAGGGGTGAGGGGGCGGTGGGTTTTCCCCTGACCCGCCCCTTCCCGCCGTATCCGATATG
>KL569452.1:20909-21707 GCA_000715685.1 Streptomyces lilacinus | reverse complement strand
GTCGACGTGGGCGTAGTGGCGCGCGTCGGTCTGGTACTCGACGTGCGCGATGGAGATGGTGATGCCGCGTTGCCGCTCCTCCGGCGCCTTGTCGATGTTCTCGAACGCGGAGACCTCGTTGAGGTCGGGGAACGCGTCGTGGAGCACCTTCGTGATGGCCGCGGTCAGCGTCGTCTTGCCGTGGTCGATGTGACCGATGGTGCCGATGTTGACGTGGGGCTTTGTCCGCTCGAACTTCGCCTTCGCCACTGGGAACCTCCTGATTCACCTCAGCAGGACGAAGGAAGGCCGGCGGCCGCCGATCCCTCGCGTCCCGCAAATACGCGGAGCAATTCTGCCGTCACTCTATGTCGTCGGGGGCGCTCATCGCGCGCGGCGCGTCCCCGGATGGCCGAGTGGTGAACGGCCGGCGTCCGGGCGGGTGCCCCGCCCCCGCCGGCACGCCGTCGGTCCGCTTCCTGAGACGCCGGGCGAACGCCGCGACACGTGCGGGTGGCGCCGGGCCCGTACCCGTCCCGGTTTGCGGCGGAATGCCGGGGGTCGCCCGCGCGAGCGGCCCTAGGGTGTGCGGCCCCGGAACGGAATTGCCGGAGGTATGTGCGCCATGAGGCATGCGCCATGAGACATATGCGTCTGCTGCGCTGCCGGTCCGTCCGCGTGCTGTGGCTGTCGATGACGCTGTCCGTGCTGGGCGACCGGCTCTACGGGCTGGCGGCGATGTGGGTGGTCTACGAGGCCACGGGCTCGACCTCGCGGATGGGGCTGGTGGCCGCCGTCGAGTCCCTGTCTCTTATACAC
>KL569452.1:19294-20667 GCA_000715685.1 Streptomyces lilacinus | reverse complement strand
AGTCCCTGCCGTACATCGCCCTCGGCGGCGCCGGGCCGGTGCTGGCGCGGTTCTCCCACTGGCGCTCGCTGGCCTGGCTCGACGCGGGCCGCGCGGCCGTCGCCGTCGCCGTACCGGTGCTGTGGTCCCCGGACGCGACCGGCTTCGCCGTGACCCTGGCGCTCGTCCTGATGCTCGGCACCCTCAGCGCCCTCTTCGACCCCAACCTCGGCACGCTGATACCGCAGCTCGTCGCCGCGGACGAGGTCGCGCAGGCCAGCTGCCTCTTCGACCTCACCTCGCGGGTCGCCGGCGTGGTCGGGCAGGGGAGCGTCGGCGCGCTGCTGCTCCTCGTGCCGGAGGTCCAGCTCTTCGCCGTCGACGGCTTCACCTTCGCCGTCTCCGCCGCCGCACTGTCCTGGCTCGGCCGGTGCGGGACGACGTCCGGCCCCGGCCGGGCGCGCGTACGGAAGCCGAGGGCGAGGCCGCAGAAGGCGGCCGGGCCCGCGAGGTCGGCGCGGCCCGCCGGGCAGGAGCGGTCCGTCCGCAGGCCCGCCGCCGTACGGGCCCGGCGCCTCCTGCGCGAGCACCGTGCCGTCGGCGTCGCGATCGCCGTCCACGCCGTGGCCATGTTCGCCTCGGCCGTCTCCACCGTCGGCCTGCCCCCGCTCCTCGTCTCCCGCTTCGGCCAGGGCGCCGCCGGATACGGGCTCGCCCTCGCCGCGACGGCGGCCGGCGGCCTCGCCGGCAACCTGCTCACCGGCCACCTGCCCGTCCACCCCTCGTGGCTGAGCGGGTACTGCCTGGCCTGGGCGGCGGCCGGGCTGGCGCTGGCCGGGCTCGGCCTCGCGGACTCCATGCCGGCGGTGATCGTCCTGTGCGTCGTCTCCGGCCTGCTCTTCCCCGTCTGCGCGGTCACCCTGCGGGCCCTGGATGTGTATAAGAGACAGCCTGACGTCGACCAGACAGCCGTTCGTACGGCCTCGGTGGCCGGAACCCTGCTGCTGCCGTTCGCCGTGGACGCCGCTCCGGCGGCGGCGTTCGTGGGCGCCGGACTGCTGCTCGCGGCGACGGCCCTGGCGGGCCGGTGCCTGGACGGGAGGCAGGGAGCGCGCCCGTAGGCCCCGCGCCGGGCATCGGGCTCCCGCCAGTTGGTGAAAACCCCGCCCCCGTCCCGTGTTCGCGCCGCTACGGTAAGTGCGCAGAGTGTGCGGCGGCGCGGCGGCGGCCCGCGCGCCGGGCGCGGTGAGGCCGGGGAGTCGGGAGGTCGACGGGCATGGAGACGACGCGAGCGGGCGGGGGCGAGGGCGAGAGCGGGCGCTGCGTCGAGCCGGACGGTCTCGCCGGCCGCGAGACGACGCCGGCCGAGCAGGTCGAGGAGCTGCTCGCGCGCG
>KL569452.1:18746-19050 GCA_000715685.1 Streptomyces lilacinus | reverse complement strand
TGTGTATAAGAGACAGGCTGCGCACGGCGCTGATGCACCAGCCCGAGCTGCGCTCCTACCGCCAGCGGAACGACGGCCGGCGCCCCCTGCGGTGCAACACCTACCGCCACATCTTCCTGCTCGCCGACGGCAGCAGCCTGGTGCTGTACGAGCTGGAGCACGACACCGGACCGCACGAGCGCTTCCAGTACGAGCTCTACACCGACGACGGCGCCCTCGACGCCGCCGAGCGCCGGGTCCACGACCGGATCGGCGGCGGGGGCCTCGGGCCGGGCAGCGAGGCCGAGGAGCTGCCGGCCTGGCT
>KL569452.1:13984-18499 GCA_000715685.1 Streptomyces lilacinus | reverse complement strand
CGGAGGAGCTGCTGCTGGCCATGGGCCCCACCCGCCCCCGCCGGGAGTACGTGGCGGAGGCCTCGCCCGACCACGCCCGCCGGCTGCTGCGCCGCGCGGAGAACGCGGACGGGCCCGGCGAGGTGGTGCGCGAGCTGCTCGAGGGGGCGCTCGGCCACCACATCGCGCTGATCACCAAGCCCAGGCGCCGGGGCCCGGGCCGCGACGCCACCTGGTGCCGCTTCTACGAGCACGCCTTCCTGCTCGAGGGCGGGGGCGAGGTCAGCCTCTGGGAGCTGGAGCACAACATGACGGCGGACGGGCGGCTGGTCTGTGAGGTGTATCTCGACGAGGCCGAGGCGGAGGTCGCCGCCGACCGGCACGCCAGGGCCCAAGGGGTGGAGTTATAGGGCCGCCGGGGCGCGGACGGGGGACCCGCCGGGGGCCGACCGGGGCCGGCCGGCGAGCAGGGGCGTGGCAAAGGGGGTAGTCACGGGGCCGGGCCTCGTGCTACGGTCTACCGCAGTTGCAATTGTGGTACCCATGAACTTGTGTGCGCCTCGGTTCTGTAGCCGAAGGCGCATTTTTGTTTCTGCCGGTCTATCCGGTTTTGGGGCCCACCCCATTCAAAGGAGATAGACATGGCTACTGGCACCGTGAAGTGGTTCAACTCGGAAAAGGGCTTCGGCTTCATCGAGCAGGACGGCGGCGGCCCGGACGTCTTCGCCCACTACTCGAACATCGCCTCCAACGGCTTCCGTGAGCTCCTCGAGGGCCAGAAGGTTTCCTTCGACGTCGCGCAGGGCCAGAAGGGCCTGCAGGCGGAGAACATCGTCACCATCTGACGAACCGCGCAATGGGGCCCGCACCACTGGGTGCGGGCCCCATTGTCACGTCCGTGCACCGGCGTCACGTCGCCGCGCACCGGACGTCCGTACACCGGGGGCCTGGCTCCCCACCGAGGGAAGGTCCCCGCATGACTCGCTCCGCCGCCCGCTCCGCCGGGCCCGCACGCCCGGCTCGTTCCGGCGGTGCCGGCCGTTCCGGTGGTGCCGCTCGTTCCGGGCAGTCCTCGCGTCCGTCCCGGTCGCGGCGCCCTCAGGGCGACCAGACGTCCGCCCCGTCCCGCCGCCGTCCCGCCGCCGCGCAGGGCGAGTTCGAGGTGCCGGTGAGCACGACGCCGGCGCTGCCGGCCGTCGACTCCTTCGCCGCCCTGGACATGCCCGCCGGCCTGCTGGCCACGCTGACCCGGGAAGGCGTCACCGAGCCCTTCCCGATCCAGGCGGCGACCCTCCCCAACTCCCTGGCCGGCCGCGACGTCCTCGGCCGCGGCCGCACGGGCTCCGGCAAGACCCTCGCCTTCGGGCTCGCGCTGCTGGCCCGCACCGCCGGCCGGCGCGCCGAGTCGGGCCGTCCCCTCGCGCTCGTCCTCGTCCCCACGCGCGAGCTGGCGCAGCAGGTGACCGACTCCCTCGCCCCGTACGCCACCGCCGTCAACCTGCGGATGGCCACGGTCGTCGGTGGCATGTCGATCGGCCGGCAGGCGCAGACCCTCGCGCGCGGCGCCGAGGTGCTCGTCGCGACGCCGGGCCGGCTCGCGGACCTCATCCAGCGCGGCGACTGCCGGCTGGACCAGGTGACGATCACCGTCCTGGACGAGGCCGACCAGATGGCCGACATGGGCTTCCTGCCCCAGGTCACCCGCCTCCTCGACCAGGTCGCCCCGGACGGCCAGCGGATGCTGTTCTCCGCGACCCTGGACCGCAACGTCGACCGGCTCGTGCGCCGCTTCCTCACCGACCCGGTCACGCACTCCGTCGACCCGTCGGCGGGCGCCGTGGTGACGATGGATCACCACCTGCTGCACATCGCGGACGACACCGTGAAGAAGGCCACCGTCACGCGCATCGCCGCGCGCGAGGGCCGCGTGATCATGTTCGTGGACACCAAGCGCGGCGCCGACCGCCTGGTCAAGCGACTGCTGTCCGAGGGCGTGCGCGCCGCCGCGCTGCACGGCGGCAAGAGCCAGCCGCAGCGCAACCGCGTGCTCGAGCAGTTCCGCACCGATCAGGTCACCGCGCTGATCGCGACGAACGTCGCCGCGCGCGGCATCCACATCGACGGCCTCGACCTGGTCGTCAACATCGACCCGCCGGTCGACCACAAGGACTACCTCCACCGCGGCGGCCGTACGGCCCGCGCCGGCGAGTCGGGCACGGTCGTCACGCTGGTGCTGCCGGAGCAGCGGCGCGAGATGAAGCGGATGATGGCGACCGCGCAGATCAACCCGTCGATCGCCGACGTCAAGCCGGACGACGAGGAGCTCGCCCGCATCACGGGCGCCCGCCGCCCCAGCGGTGTGCCGGTCGTCATCGCCCCGCCGGTCCAGCCGCAGAAGAAGCAGCCGGCGGCCCAGCAGCAGAAGCAGCGGTCGCAGCGGCGGCCGCAGCAGCGGTCGCCGCGGCCGGAGGGATCGCAGGAGTCCCAGGGGTCGCAGGGCTCGCGTCGCGGCAGCCGGGGCGGCCAGTCCCGTCCCCCGCGCCGCCGCCGTCCCACCGCCGAGTAGCGGCCGGGCGGGCTGACATCAGCCCGTCCGGCGCAACCCCGGTCGCCCCGGCACGCCCCCGGCACCAGGGTGGAAGCCCAGGGCATGGGCACCGCGGCGGCCGGTCGGGAGGCACAGCGTGCGGAATCGGCGGCGAGACGGTCCCACCGCGACCGTGCGCCGCCTCCCCGCGCTCCTGATCGCCGGCGGCGTCCTCTTCGACGTCCTCACCCCGCCCCAGTACTCCTCCGCCCCCTTCTTCGTCTCCGCGCCCCTCGTCGCCGCGTCCGTCCTCTCCCGCCGCGACACCCTGCTCGCCGCCCTGGCGGCGCTGGCGGCCGTGGTCGGGCTGGCGATCGGGCGGCGGCCGCCGGAGTCGGGCGAGACGGTGACGGAGCTCGTCACCGTCGTGACCGTCGGCGCGCTCTCCCTCGGCATCAACCGCGTCGTGCGGCGCGGCGACCGCAGGCTGGCGTCCGTGCGCGGCGTCGCGGAGGCCGCCCAGCGGGCGGTCCTGCCCCCGCCCCCGGCCCGCATCGGCGGCCTGCGCGTGGCCGCGCGCTACGTCGCGGCGCAGGCGGACGCCCGGATCGGGGGCGATCTGTACGCCGTGCAGGACACCCCGTACGGCGTGCGCGTCATCGTCGGCGACGTCCGTGGCAAGGGGCTCGGTGCGGTGGAGGCGGTCGCGGTGCTGATCGGCGCGTTCCGGGAGGCGGCGGAGCAGGAGCGCACGCTGGAGGGGCTCGCCGCGCGGTTGGAGCGCGCGCTGCAGAGGGAGGGCGCCCGGCGCGCGAACCTCGATCAGAGCGAGGGCTTCACCACCGCCGTCCTGGCCGAGATCCCGCCCGGCGCCGGTGCCCTGCGCGTCGTGAACCGCGGGCACCCGCCCCCGCTCCTCCTCCGCCCCGACGGCGCGATCGGCGAGGCGTACCCCCGGGTGCCCGCCCTGCCGCTGGGCATGGGGGAGCTGGGCGGCTGGCCGGACCTCGTGGAGGAGTGGGCCTTCCCGGTGGGCACGACGCTGCTGCTGGTCACGGACGGTGTCACCGAGGCGCGGGACGCGACCGGCGCCTTCTACGACCCGCGCGCACGCCTCGGCGGCCGGCAGTTCAGGAGTCCGGAGGCGCTCCTGGACGCGCTCACCGCGGACGTCGCCCGGCACACGGGCGGGCCGGCGAACGACGACATGGCGCTGCTGGCGATCCGGCGCGTGGACGGCCGGCTGCGGACCGCGCCGATCACCCACCGTCCGCAGACGGGCGGATAACAAATGACGAACCGTCAGAATGTGCGGTCGCCAAGAGCGGGGCAAATTCACTCGTTCAGCTTGGAATCCAGCCGCTCTGTCTATTAACGTTCGATAACGCTGCGCGGTCGGCACCACCGCCGCAAGAGGCGGCGCCGTGCGCCTTCGCCGAATCCCGTGGCGGAACCGGAAGGAGTGCGCCCCCGTGGCGTCCAACAGGCCCGCAAGCGACGACAGTTCTCACGGCTCGTACACGTACGACCCCCCGATCGTCCCCGCCTACGCTCCTCCCTACGAACCGGAAAACGATGACGCCGCGTCGGCTTCGGCCGGCGCGCCCGCCGGCGAGTGGGCCCCCGGCGAGGACGCCGCCGCGCCGCCCGTGCGCGGCCGGCACCGCGTCGTCAAGCAGCGCGGCGGCACGATGGCCCGCAGCGGCGCGGTGCTCGGCGTCGGCGTGATCGCGGCGGTCGGCGCGGGCGGCATGGCCAGCGCCCAGGACCGCCCGGCGGCCCCCATATCCATGCCGGACCCCGCCCAGCTGCTCCCCGGCATCGGCGCGCTCGTGGGCGGCGCGGACGAGGCCCCCCGGGCCGAGGCGGAGGCGCCCGTCGAGGCCGCCCCCGCGGCGACCGCCGTCCAGGGCGCCGCCGACGCCGGCGAGGTGCTGCGGGCCCGCATCCTCCAGCAGGCGGAGCGCCAGCAGGACGCCGCCGAGGCGGCGGCGCAGGAGCAGGCGGCT
>KL569452.1:5452-13715 GCA_000715685.1 Streptomyces lilacinus | reverse complement strand
GAAGCAGGCCCGGGCCGCCGAAGCGCGCGCCGCGCAGGCGGCCGAGGCGGCCGCGAACGCCGTCGCGGGGGCCGACGCCGCGGCGGACACGGCGCAGGAAGCGGCGCCCGCGCCCGGCCCCGCGTCCGCGGCGGCATCCGCGGCCGGGCTCGGGAAGGCCCAGGAGCGCGCTGCCGACAGGGCCCACGAGCGGCAGTCGGCCCCCACGCGTCCCTCCCGCCCTGCCCGCCCCGCCCGTGCCGGCACGTTCACCCTCCCCATCGCCTCGTACACCCTCACCGCGGGCTTCGGCCAGGCGGGGAACATGTGGTCCGCGCACCACACCGGCGAGGACTTCGCCGCGCCGACCGGCACCCCGGTGAAGGCGGTCGGCGGCGGCACGGTCACCCAGGCCGGCTGGGCGGGCGCGTACGGCTACCGGATCGTGCTGACCCTCGACGACGGCACCCAGGTCTGGTACTGCCACCTGTCGTCGATGGTGGTCACCTCCGGCAAGGTCGGCCCCGGCACGGTCATCGGCCGGGTCGGCGCGACCGGCAACGTCACCGGCCCCCACCTGCACCTCGAGGTGCGGCCGGGCGGCGGCGGTCCGGTCGACCCGCTCTCCTGGCTGCGCGGCAGGGGCCTGCAGCCGTAGGGACGGGACCGCAACCGCAGGAGGGCAGGCGGGTCATAGCGGCGTAGATCTGCGGTCGTATCCGGATTGCCGGGAATGTTCTGCGAGCGATCGGGAAATCAGAGGATGTGACGACCACCGCGACGATCACCACGTCCGTGCCCGCCCGCCTGGACCGGCTTCCCTGGTCCCGGTGGCATTGGACCGTGGTGATCGGTCTCGGCACCGTCTGGGTCCTGGACGGCCTGGAGGTCACGGTCGTCGGCAACATCGCCGGTCGCCTCTCCGAGCAGGGCAGCGGCCTGCCGATCACCTCCGGCGGAGTGACGGGTTTCGCGGCCGCGCTCTACGTGGCGGGGGCCTGTTCCGGCGCCCTCTTCTTCGGCCGGCTCACCGATCTCTTCGGCCGCAAAAGGCTCTTCATGGTGACGCTCGCGGTCTATCTGACCGCGACCGCGCTCACCGCGCTGTCGTACTCGTCCTGGTGGTTCTTCGCTTTCCGTTTCATGACGGGATTCGGCATCGGAGGCGAGTACGCGGCCATCAACTCCGCGATCGACGAGCTCATCCCCGCCGTCTACCGGGGTCGCGTCGACCTCATCATCAACGGCAGTTTCTGGCTCGGCGCGATTGCCGGTTCGCTGCTGTCGATCCTCATGCTCGACACGAGCATCTTCGCCAAGGACGTCGGCTGGCGGCTGACCTTCGGGCTCGGCGTCATCCTGGGCCTGGTCATCCTGCTCGTACGACGACATGTGCCCGAGAGTCCACGCTGGTTGTTCATCCACGGCCGGAGCGAGGAGGCCGAACGGCTGGTCACGTCGATCGAGAAACGGGTCGAGGCCGAGAAGGGCGTGCCGCTGCCCGCGGCCAAGGGCCGGTTCACGATTCGCCAGCGCAAGAGCTTCGGATTCCGCGACATCGCCCGCACCGTCTTCTCCGACTACCGCCGTCGGGCCGTCCTCGGCCTCGCCCTCTTCATCGGACAGGCGTTCCTCTACAACGCCATCACCTTCGGCTTCGGCGCCATCCTCACCCGCTTCTTCAGCGTCTCCACCTCCCGCACCGGCTACTTCTTCGCCGTCATAGCAGTGGGCAATTTCCTCGGCCCGCTCTTCCTCGGCAAGCTCTTCGACACCCTCGGCCGGCGCATCATGATCACCTCGACCTATCTGCTGGCCGGCCTGCTGCTCTTCGGCACGGCCTGGCTCTTCGGCACCGGCCGGCTCAACGCCGTCACCCTCACCGCCTGCTGGGCGGTCGTCCTCTTCTTCGCCTCGGCCGGCGCGAGCAGCGCGTACCTCACCGTCTCCGAGATCTTCCCGATGGAGACCCGGGCCATGGCCATCGCGTTCTTCTACGCGGTGGGCACGGCGGCGGGCGGCATCAGCGGCCCGCTGCTGTTCTCCGCGCTGACCCACAGCGGCGACGTCGGCGACACGGTCCTGGCCTTCGGCATCGGCGCAGGGCTGATGTGCGTGGGCGGAGTCGTCGCCGCGTTCCTGGCCGTACGGGCGGAAGGCCGCTCCCTCGAGGACATCGCGCCCCCTCTGTCCGTCCACCCTCCCGAGCCCCTGCCGGCACCGGCGCCCGCGGAATAACGGGCCCGGTAGGGGTGTTGACACGTCGTATGGCTGACAATCACCGCACCATCGGCACGCTCTCCGTCCACCCGCTGGCCCTCGGCGGCAACGTGTTCGGCTGGACGGCCGACGAGAAGCAGTCCTTCGCCGTGCTCGACGCCTACGCCGAGGCCGGCGGCAATTTCCTCGACACCGCCGACGTCTACTCCGCCTGGGTCCCCGGAAACGAGGGCGGCGAATCCGAGACCATCATCGGCAACTGGATGGCCGACCGCGGCAACCGCGCGGACATCGTCGTCGCCACCAAGGTCGGCAACGGCGTCCCCGAGTACCGCGGCCTGGCCCCCGCCACCATCAAGGCGGACGTCGAGGCCTCCCTGCGCCGCCTGCGCACGGACTACATCGACCTCTACTACACCCACGTCGACGACACCTCGGTGCCGGTGGAGGACATCATCACGACCCTGGACGGGCTGGTGAAGGAGGGCAAGGTCCGCGAGATCGCCGCCTCCAACATCGGCGCCGAGCGCCTCGCGGCCTCCCTCGACTTCTCCGACACTGCGGGCCTGGCCAAGTACGTCGCGATCCAGCCCCACTACAGCCTGGTCTCCCGCGACACCTACGAGGGCGACCTGGCGTCGGTCGCCGCGGCCCACGGCCTGGCCGCCGTCCCGTACTTCGCCCTGGCATCCGGCTTCCTCACCGGCAAGTACCGCCCCGGCGTCACCGTCGACAGCGCCCGCTCGGGGGGCGCCGCCAAGTACGTCGACACCGAGCGCGGCCGCAAGGTCCTCGCCGCCCTCGACGAGGTCGCGGCCGCTCACGACGCCGAGCTCGCCACCGTCGCCCTGGCCTGGCTCGCCGCCCAGCCCACCGTCGCCACGCCGCTGGCCAGCGCCCGCACGGTGGAGCAACTGCCGCCGCTCCTGGCGGTGACGGATTTGCGCCTGACGGATGCGGAGCTGGCGAAGCTGACGGAGGCGTCGGCGTAGGTCCATAAATGCCGGACGGGCTGACAAAGTCAGCCCGTCCGGCATGTGAAGCACCCCCTAGCGGTACTGCCCCGGCGCCCCCGGCCAGGTGTGGCCCCACGGCTGGGCCGGCGGCGCGAAGGGGCGGGGGACGGCCGCCGTGGCCTGGGCCAGGGCCGGTTGGGCTATGTGCTTGCGCTGCCAGAGGTGGTGGAGGAGCTCCTGCTCGCGCGCCGTGAAGTCGGGATCCGGCGCGCCCCGGTGCGCCCGGTGGCGCAGGAAGGCCAGCGAGGTCGCGAAGGATATGTACTCGGCGACGGCGCGGGCCGCCGCCGTGCCCCCGGTGCGCCGGGCCAGGTCGCGGGCGATGCCGCGGGCGCGCATGGAGGCCAGGGCCAGCGGCTCGGGCGGGGTGAGCCAGCCCGCGGCCTGGTAGGCGGGGAGGTGCACGCGCAGGGTGTGCAGCTCGTTCTGCCGCGACCAGATCACCAGCCAGGTCAGCAGCCCGAACACCGGCACCATGAACAGCGCGTAGACCGCCAGGAAGCCGATGCCCGGCAGCGTCGCCGAGCCGTTCCACAGCGCGTGCAGGAGCATGGCCGTCAGCAGGGCGGCGACGGGGACGACCACCCGCAGGACGCGCCGCCGGGCCGCGAGCGTGGCGGCCAGGCCGAATCCGAGGCCCGTCATCGACGTGAAGAGCGGGTGCGCGAACGGCGACATCAGCACGCGGATGAAGAAGGTCGCGGCCGTCGTCGACGGCAGACCGCTGTGGCCGAAGCTCTGGTCCGAGGCGAAGGCGTTGCCGAGGTAGAGGATGTTCTCGGTGAACGCGAAGCCCGTGGCCGTGATGCCCGCGACGACGACGCCGTCGACGATGCCGTTGAAGTCGCGCCGCCGGAAGAGGTACAGCAGGAGGATCGCCGCTGCCTTGGCGCTCTCCTCCACCACGGGCGCCACGAAGGTGGCGCTCCAGCTGGAGGGGTCGGCTCCCTGGGCGACGTCGACGCTGGTCAGCAGCCACTTCGTGGCGTAGCCGTTGGCCAGCAGGGCGACGAGGGTGGCCGCGCAGGCGCCCCAGGCGAAGGCGAAGACCAGGCTCCGCCAGGGCTTGGGGTCGACGCGGTCCATCCAGCGGAACGCGGCTATGAGCAGTGGCACGGGCAGCACGGCCAGGCCCAGGCCCACCAGGAAGCCCTCGGTGCCGGTCTGCTCGCGGACGAGCGCGAGGATGATCAGGCCGCACAGGGCGAGCAGCAGGAACACTCCGCCGACCCGCACCGCCTTGTTGTCCCAGAGGGTGTCCCACAGGGCGCGGCGTGGTCGGTAGTGCCGGCTCTCCGGCGATGCCGGGGGCATCGGCGGCATCGCCGGCACGGGCGGTTGGGACTGCGGAAGGGGCAGGGGCGCATGCACGCCACGACCCTAACCAAGGGCCGACCGTGCCAACGGCGGTTTTCCGCCCGCGAGGCCGTGCCCGGCCGGGCGCTACGCGCCGCGGCGGCGGAAGAGCAGGTCGTGCACCACGTGGCCCTTGTCCAGGCCCTGACCCTCGAACCGGGTCAGCGGACGGAAGTCCGGACGCGGGGCGTAGCCGCCGTCGGGCTGGGTGTTCTCGAAGTCCGGGGCGGCCGAGAGCACCTCCAGCATCTGCTCGGCGTACGGCTCCCAGTCCGTCGCGCAGTGCAGCAGCCCGCCCGGCGCGAGCCGCGTGGCGGCCAGGGCCAGGAACTCCGGCTGGATCAGCCGGCGCTTGTGGTGCCGCTTCTTCGGCCACGGGTCCGGGAAGTAGACGCGGATGCCGGCGAGGGCGTCGGGGGCGAGCATCTCGCGGAGCAGGATGATCGCGTCGCCGTTGGCCACCCGGACGTTGGTGAGGCCGTTCTGATCGGCGAGGTTGAGCAGGTTGCCCTGGCCGGGGGTGTGCACGTCGCAGGCGAGGATGCCGGTGCCGGGGTCGGCGGCCGCCATCTTGGCCGTCGCCTCGCCCATGCCGAAGCCGATCTCCAGGACGACGGGCAGTTCGGGGTCGCCGAAGAGCTCGCCGAGGTCCAGCTTGCTCAGCCCGTCGATGTCCAGGCCCCACTTCGGCCACAGACGACGCAGCGCGTCGCCCTGGCCGGGCGTGACCCGGCTGCGGCGCGGCTGGAAGGAGCGGATGCGGCGCTCGTGGTGCGAGCCCGCCGGATCCGGCGCGGGGCCCTCGGGGAACATCGGTTCCCGCCGGGCGCGGGCGGGGGCCGGGACGGCCGGGACCGGGCGGGCGGCGGAAGCGGTGGAGGCGTGGTTCTCGGACACAGTTCCTCCAGTCTACGGGCGACCCGCCGGACCCCTGATGTGGAGAACACGACAACCGCTGGGGGACAACCGGACGAATGCGTGTCCGCCGATCCGGTGGGCGGCCGGCGCCGGCGCGTGGTGGCCGGGCCGCGTACGGGGCGCGCCCATACGATCCCCCCTGGCTTTTCCCTGGCTTCCCCCTGGCCGGACGGCGAGATCTCGAGGGACGACGACTCATGCGACTGCGCCGCTTCACCGCGAAGCTCCCCGGCGTGGCGGCCCTGCTGGCCGCCGCCGCAGTACTGATCGCGGGCTCCGAGACGGCCCGCGAGGACGTCACGGCCCTCGGTGCCGGCCTCCGCGCGGCCGGCACCGGGAGCCTCTCGGACATCGGGAGCCTCTCGGGGCCCGGGACCCCGGCAGGTCCCGCGGCCGTACGCGGCGGTGCCGCCCTCGGATCGCAGCGGCCCGCGCACGGCGTACGGGCCCGGGCGGCCGCGGCCGACCCCGCCGCGTGGAAGCTGGTCTGGTCCGACGAGTTCCAGGGCCCCGCCCGGCAGCGCCCCGACGGGGCCAGGTGGGTCTTCGACCGGGGCGGGGAGCCCCAGTGGGGCAACCACGAGTGGCAGTACTACACGGACCGCCCCGAGAACGTCTCCCTCGACGGCCACGGGCACCTCGCCCTCACCGCCCGCCACGAGCGCCTGCGCGGCATGCGGTGCGGCGGCGTCGGCCCCTGCGACATCACCTCGGGACGGATCAAGACCAAGGGCCGCTTCGCCCGGGCCTACGGGCGCTTCGAGGCACGGATCAAGGTGCCCAGGGGGAAGGGGACGTGGCCCGCCTTCTGGATGATGGGCGCCGACTCCGACCGGGTCGCCTGGCCCGCCAACGGCGAGATCGACGTCATGGAGGCCCTCGGTCGTCAGCCCACCACCGTGCACGGCGCCGTGCACGGCCCCGGCTACGTCGCCCAGGGCATCGAGCGACACACCGAGCCGGCCCGCGGGCGGAGCCTCGCCGACGACTTCCACACCTACCGCGTGGACTGGCTGCCCGGAAAGATCACCTGGTACGTCGACGGCAGGCCGTACGGCAGCGCGAGCGCCGCACAGCTGCGGCGCGGCCAGAAGTGGGTCTTCGACCACCCCCACTACCTGCTGCTCAACCTCGCCGTGGGCGGCGACTGGCCCGGCCCGCCGGACCGCTCCACCCCCTTCCCGGCCCCCATGCTGGTCGACTACGTCCGCGTGTACGCCCCGGAACGCCGCTGATCACCCCGCGATCAGCCCGCTGGTCACTCCGCCGAGGCACCCCGTACGCCGTCCCGTCAGCGCAGCCCCGCCAGCACCCGGCGGGCGACCTCCCGCCCGATCGGCAGGGACGCCGTCGCCGCCGGCGAGGGCGCGTTCAGCACGTGGACCACGCGCGGCGACTCCGCGAAGAGGAAGTCGTCCACGAGTGTCCCGTCGCGCAGCACCGCCTGCGCCCGCACCCCCGCCGGCGCCGGTATGAGGTCGTCCTCCGTCACCTCCGGCAGCAGCCGTCGCACCGCCTCCGTGAAGGCACCGCGCGACAGCGACCGGCGTATCTCGCCCGCCCCGTACCGCCAGTGGCGCCGGGCCATCCGCCACACGCCCGGGTAGGCGACCGTCTCCGCCAGCTCGCCCGGCCGCACCGTCCACCGGCCGTACCCCTCGCGGGCGAGCGCCGGCACCGCGTTCGGCCCCAGGTGCACGCGGCCGTCGATGCCCCGGGTGAGGTGGACGCCCAGGAACGGGAACGCCGGGTCGGGCACCGGATAGACCAACCCGCGCACCAGCCCCGCGCGCGAGGGCACCAGCTCCGCGTACTCCCCCCGGAACGGAAGGATCCGCATGCCGGGGTCGTCGCCCGCCAGCCGCGCCACGCGGTCGCTGTACAACCCCGCGCAGTTGACCAGCGCCCGCGCCCGCAGCACCTCGCCCCGGGCTGTGCGCACCGCGACCGTCGCGCCCCGCCGCCCGATCCGCCGCACCTCCGCGCCGTACCGCACCGAGCCCTCGGCGTCCTCCGTCAGCCGCGCCAGCCGCCCCGCCACCGCGCCGAAGTCGCACACGCCCGTCGTGCCGACGTGGATCGCGCCGACGCCCCGCACCGCCGGCTCGTACTCCGCGATCTGCGCGGGACCCAGCTCCCGCACCGGTATGCCGTTCTCCCGGCCGCGCTGGGCCAGGGCGTGCAGCCGGGGCAGCTCGGACCGCTCCACGGCGACGATCAACTTGCCCGTCACCGCGTGCGGCAGCCCGTGCTCGGCGCAGAACTTCACCATCTCCGCCGCGCCCCGCACCGCGAACCGCGCCTTGAACGACCCCGGCCGGTAGTAGATCCCGCTGTGGATCACTCCGCTGTTCCGCCCGGTCTGATGGCGCGCCGGGGCGCTCTCCTTCTCCAGTACGACGACGCGCGTGCCGGGCGCGGCCCGCGTGATCGCGTACGCCGTCGACAGGCCCACGATCCCGCCCCCGACCACCAGCACATCGCAGTCGTACGCCGCCATCACATCACCTCCCCGCACCCACGCCGCCGCCACGACCCCCGGCCGCCCGACCGGCCGATCAGCGTCCTCAGCGCCTCACCCACGCACCCATGATGACCTGTACCACTGACAATCAGGCGCCTGATGAGATCACTCACGGGTAACCGCGGGCGCGCGGGCCGGGCGAACCCCGACACGGCGTGCCCGGCGGGGCCTCAGGCCGGGGCGACCAGCAGCGGCCGCGCCCGCTCGCGCAGCTCCGCGACCCGCGGCTCGTTCCCGTACGGCTCCAGCC
>KL569452.1:0-5207 GCA_000715685.1 Streptomyces lilacinus | reverse complement strand
CCCGTACGGCTCCAGCCGGTGCAGCAGATCGCGTACGTACTCCGTCGTACGCGCCGACGAGATCCGCCCGGCGACCTCCACCGCCCGGGTGCCCGCCGCGCACGCCGCGTCGAGGTTCCCCGACTCGAGCTCCGCGACCGCCGAGACCACCAGCCGCAGGCCGTGCGAGCGCACGAACTCCTCCGTCGGCCGCGCGAGCGCCTGCTCCGTGAAGCGCTGTACCTGCCGTGGCATCCGCAGGTCCCGGTAGCACTCGGCGGCGTCCGCCGCGAACCGCTCCTGGGTGTAGAAGTCGAGCCAGGACGGGTCGGGGTCGCCCGGGCGGGCCCGCTCCAGCCAGCCCTCGGCCGCCTTGAGCGCCGCGCCGCAGGCCGGCGCGTCCCCCGCCTTCGCCTGCGCCCGCGCCTCGACCAGCCGGAAGAAGCTCATCGTGCGGGCCGTCGCCAGCCCCCGATTGCGCTCCGACGCGGCCTGCGCGAGGTCCACGCCCTCGTCCGCGTAGCCGCGATAGGTCGCCTGCAGGCTCATCGACGCCAGCACGTACCCGCCCAACGGCACGTCCGCCGCCGCGCGCGCCAGCCGCAGCGCCTGGATGTAGTAGCGCTGGGCCGCCTCCTGCTGGCCGGTGTCGAAGGCCATCCACCCCGCCAGCCGCGTCAGTTCGGCCGTCGCCCCGAACAGCGCCCGGCCCACCTCGTCGCTGTACGACCCCAGCAGCAGCGGCGCCGCGTCCACCCGCAGGCACTCGGGCACCATCGACGAACGCCAGTCGCCGCCACCGTACTTGGAGTCCCAGCGGCGGGCGTCGTCGGCGGCCTCCCGCAGCTTCGTCACATCGCTGTGGCCGACACGCTGCGGTAAACCGCAGTCGGGGCCGGACGAACCGGGCCCCGACGCGGCCGTGGCCGCCTCCCGCGCCGCCTGCTGCGGCTCCCGCGCGACCGAGCTGTCGGCGGGCGTTATCAGCCACCGCGAGGCCGGCGTCGCGTAGGCGCTGACGGAAAAGGAACCGGCCAGACTCTGCCAGATGCCCCCGCCCCCGCGCCGACCGGCGAAATCAAGCCGGTACAGCTCCGTCGCCGACCGCACCGCCTGGCCGACATCGCGCGGAAACGCCAGCCCCACCTCCGGCGCCGGATCGGCGTCGGCCAGCCCGATCTCGTGCAACGGCACCGGCCGGCCGAGCTTGGCCGCTATGGCGGCCGCGATCAGATGGGGCGCCGCGCCCTGCGGGACCATGCCCTTGGACACCCACCGCGCCACCGACGTCTTGTCGTACCGAAGCGTCAATCCCCGCTGCGCACCGAGGTCGTTGACCCTGCGCGCGAGACCGGCGTTGCTGATCCCTGCGAGGGCGAGGACAGTGCCCAGCTTCTCATTCGGCCCGCGTGGCTCCCTGGACATGCGCACCCCTCGACAACACGCTGCGCGCCCCGGCATAGGCTCGAGGCATTCGTAAACCCAGCGTAGTTCGCCGCATCCCGACCGTTAAGAGGCGATGTCCCGGATGGCGAGATTCTGGTCCGTATGTGCGTGCATTGAGGGGCACGTGCTCCGGTTGTGTGTGGCCGTGCGCCCGCCGTGCGCTCTGTCCGCGCCAAACCGGTGACGGTTCCATGGAGGAGCGTGGGTTGGCCCACTGCACTGGGTCCAGTGGGCTGGGGGAAGCCGCCGCCTCATTCCCCGCGGGCGGCGGAACGGTCCGGGAGGCGGCTCGCGCCTCCCGGACCGTGCGCGTCACCCGCTCCGCACCCCCGACCGGAACCCCGCCGCCGCCCTCCTCGCGCCCCCGTCGACCGGCATGCGCCGATTTTGGCCGGAACCGGTCGCGAGAGGCGGAAGAAGACAGCGCGAACCCCGACGACCGGGGGCAACGGGAGTCGGAGCCGGCCGGGATGGACGTACGGGTTCGATGCGGCGCGAACCGTGACGGAACGCCACCGTCCGCCGTTGTCAGGTGAGTTGGCCGTCGAAGCCGCAACCAATGTGTTGCCTGTGAGATGTTCGCAACCGTGGGTTCGCTGTGCATGATGACTGCTACCCGATGACGGTGACCTGATGACTTCGACCTGTTGACTGCACTGCGACCTGTTGGTTGTCCACAGCCTGTGGAGGCGGCGATGCGCTGGTTGGTGGGGTGGAGCCGCACCACCGCGGACGCCGGTCCGGCCCCCGCCGTCCACCCCGTCGGCGCCCGCCTCCTGTGGGACGGCCCCGCACCCCTGTGGGCCGTCGGCGACTGGCGCCCCGACGAAGTGCGCCTCGTCCACACCGACCCCGACACCCGCCTCGCCGTCCTCGGCCGCTGCGCCGCCGGCGACGACGCCCTGCGCACCGGCCTCCGCGCCGCCCGCGGCGGCGCCCTGCGCCACCTCACCGCCTGGCCCGGCAGTTACACCGCCGTCGCCCAGGTCGGCCGCCGCCTCACCGTCCTCGGCGACCTCGCCGGCGCCCGCCCCGTCTTCCACACCGCCTGGTCCGGCGGCACCGCCTACGCCACCGCCGCCCTGCCGCTCGCCGACCTCGTCGAAGCCCAGCTCGACATCGGCTGGCTCGCCGCGCTCCTCGCCTGCCCCGACTCCCCCGAGGCCCTCGGCGACGGCACCCCCTACCTCGGCGTACGCCGCGTACCCCCCGGCCACGCCCTCGTCCTCCGCGACGGCGCCCGCGACATCACCGGCTACGAACCCACCGCGTCCCTCGCCGTCGCCGCGCCCCAACTCGACGCCCGCCAAGCCGTCGACGCCGTCCGCGACGCCCTCGTCGAAGCCGTCCGCGCCCGCCTGACCGCTCCGCGGCACGCCATGGACTACGGACACGGGAACGGCAACGGGTCTTCATACGGCAACGGGTCT
The DNA here is from genome assembly GCA_000715685.1 of Streptomyces lilacinus. Classification (GTDB taxonomy): domain Bacteria; phylum Actinomycetota; class Actinomycetes; order Streptomycetales; family Streptomycetaceae; genus Streptomyces; species Streptomyces lilacinus. The sequence continues at coordinate 2,352 of KL569452.1, read as the reverse complement.
CCATACGAGGGCGGGCCGTCATACGGGCCCGGGTACGCGTACGGGCACGGGCCCTCGTACGCCCCCGGCCCCGCGGCCCACGCGAACGGCTCCCGCGGCGGCGGACCGGCCCCCGGCCTCGGGGCCGACCTCTCCGGCGGCAGCGCCTCCGGCACCCTGGCCCTGCTCGCCGCGGGCCTGCCGGGACTGCCCGGCACCCCCATCGGACTGGGCGCGGGAGCCGCGGGGGAGCGCCTGCTCGCCGTCACCTTCAACGACCTCGTCACCGGCGGCGGCCCCGCCCGCGACGCCGAACTCGAACGCGCCCGCGCGATCGCCGCGAACCCCCGGCTGCACCACGTCATCGTCGCCGCCGGCGCCGAGGCCCTGCCCTACGCCCACCTCCACGACGGCCCGCTGACCGACGAGCCCGGTCCCGCCATCGCCTCCGCCGCCCGGCACCGCGGCCGACTGGCCGCCGGCAGCGCCGACCACCTCGTCGGACACGGCGCCCGCCAGGTCCTGGACGCCCACCCGGCCCGCCTCGCCGACCTGCTGATGGACCGTCGGCGACGCCACCTCCTCAAGCCCGTCTCCGCCCTCGCCCGCGCCGACGGCACCTCCACCCACTCCCTCTTCGTCCCCTTCACCGTCTACCGGGCCGCCCGCCGCCTGGCCCGCACCAGCTACCGGGAAGGGCTCGAGGACGCCGCGGCCGCACTCCTGCGCCCCGGCCCCCACCACCCGTCCGACGGCGCGCCGGGGACGACGGGCCCCGTCGACGCGTCGCTGGCGGCCCTCACCTGGTGCCGGCCCGGGCCCGCCGCGCGCTGGCTCACCGGCGAGGCACTCGCCGAAGTATCGGTTCGCCTGCAGGGCGCCGCGGTCCGCCCCTCGGCACTGCCGCAGCGCCCCGGCGAGCGACGCGCCGCCGCCGCCCTTACCCGCCACGCGGCGGACCACCGCGTCTACGAACAGGCGGCCGAGGTGCGCGGCCAGCGCCTGCACGCTCCCTTCCTCGACAACCAGGTCGTCCGCGCCTGCCGCGCGCTCCCCGAGGCCCTCCGCGTCCAACCGGGAGCGCGCCCCTCCGTCCTGCGCGCCGTCCTCGCCGGCGCCGGCATCCGCGACCTGCCCCCCGGCTGGGGCGCGCCGTCCCACGCCTCGCACGCCGCAGCCGTCCGCGAGGGCATCAACGCCTCCCTGAGACCGCTCCTGGAACTCTTCGAGGCACCCCTGCTCGCCGACGCCGGCCTGATCGAAGCCGGCGTCGTCCGCGACGCCCTCCGCGCGGCCGCGCGCGGCGAACCCCTGCCCCTGGACGGCCTCGCCGAGCTCGTCGCGACCGAGGTCTGGCTGCGCCGCCTCATCGCCCGGCGCGGTACGTGCTGGACGGGCTCGGCGGCACCGCGGCAGCGCGCGGTGGCGGGCGGGGTGGTGCCGCGCCCGAGCCTGTGACCCGTGGGCCTTCGAGCCAGTGTCAGTCCGTGCGCCAGTCCGCGTGCCAGCCGGTGAGGGCGTCGCGGACGAGACTGCCGGCGGAGCCCGCTCGGGGGCCGGTGTCGCTCTGGGAGCCGCAGGTGATCCGGGCGAGGGCCCAGTCGGCGACGGCCACGCGGTCGAGCGAGGACCGGGGCTCCACCACCAGCCGCAGGGTCCTGCGCCCGGCCAGCGGTACGTGCACGGGCACGGCCGGGCGCCCGGCGCGCAGCAGGCCCGAGCTCCACAGGCGGGAGTCGTCCCCGTAGACGGAGAAGGCGACCGCGCCGAGGCCGAGGGACATGTCGTCGATGCCCGCGAGGGCGTCGTAGGAGGTGCAGGAACGGTTCAGGTCGATCGTCACGGCCGAGGACGCGCGCATGCTCACGCCGTGGCGGTACGCCGTGCCGTCGATCCGCGGCTCGTCGTACCGCTGCCAGAGCCAGCCGCCCGCACCGAGGCGCACCTCCGGCTTCGAACCGTCGCCGAGGCGGCCGTATTCGAGGTGGTTGAGCTGGAACGTGCTGACGGGGAGGCGCGGGGGAGCGGGCTTGGGCGGTGCGGTCGGTGGTGTGGCAGGGGCCGTGGGTCGGGACGTGGGCCTCGGGGCGGGGGACGCGGACGGTCCGGGCGTCGCCTGGGTCGGCGGGGTTGTGGGGGAGGCGGAGGGGCGTGCCGAGGGCGTGGCGCTGAGGGACGGCGAGGGGCTGGGGGTGACGGGCTTGGCCACCAGGGCGGGCGCCGCGGTCGGCGCCGCGGACGCGGTCAGCCTCGGCTTGGACCTCGGTGGCAGCGGCACCGGCGCCATCGCTGTCGCCGTGGCCCGGGCATGCGGTCTCTCCGGCGGCGCCGGGGAACCGGCGGCCAGGGCGTACACGATGACCGCCCCCGCCG
>KL569451.1:21270-24788 GCA_000715685.1 Streptomyces lilacinus | reverse complement strand
GGTCATCCTCCGCGGACCACACCGGGCCCACCGTGTCGTGTTGAGCGTTTACCCACCACTGATCATGCTGACCAACACCACCATTGAGTGGTACGACAACTCATCGGGACACAGCTCTTACGACGTCGAATCCATCGAGCGCGACGCGGGCTCCGACCAGGCCGGCCAGCACTTGCTCGGCATCGCCGGTGTCAGGCACGACTACGAAGGTTCCGTCCGGGGCATGAGCCTGGGCATCACTCAGGCGCCTGGCCTAGATCACGGCTGCCACACGGGCCTGATGATTGTTCAGTGCCACGCACGCCGGGGCACACCAGCCAATCATCAGAACCTGAGTAAACGCATTGGTGGACATTTTCTCAAGCCTATCCGCAGATCGCTGACTGACCTGCGGCAGAGCCGATAGATATCAGTTTTCCGAGTCATATTCTTCCGGAATCGGAAGCCGTCTCAGGAGAGACGGCGGAGTGATCCCCTGGATACTCACACAGGAAATGCCCTCGCCCTACACTCCTCGACCACCCGCACCGCGGACAGATAAGGCGGACGGGCCGCGTGTCGTCAAACCGTGAGGCCGTCGAGGCAGTAAACAACAGTGCAAACAAAAGATTTATTCGCCCCAGGCATTTCGCCTCAGGCAGTCGATTCCGTCGGGGACGGAATTACCGGACGGCTTGCGATCTTGTCAATGCCCACCCAGCCCACCTGACGCCATGAACATAAGGGTCAGATGCGACATATCGCAATACTGAGACCAATGACCGACATGGATGATCACATGGGACATTCTGGCGAGCGGGCAACCCGCTACGGGGGAGTCCGCTCGGATCGTCCGGCGCTCCAAATGGAATGCCGGCGAGAGGCTGTGACCAGCATCACCGTTGCGAAGCGATCTCCGGCGTGGAACGCTGCCACAGCCATCGAAATCAGTGCGCGCTTGCCGCATGAACGATCAAGCACTCGATGTCTGGCGCCTGGCAAGTCGGATACACCCGGAAAAGCACAGGGCGGGTAAGGCTCTTTGTAGAGGCTCTTACCCAAAGGGGGAAGCAACAACCATGCAGACACACAGGGAAATGACGTACTCCAGTTTGCGGCCATCGAGGGATGCTCTGGCCTCAATCTTTCGTGACACTCCATCAATTACTGGTTGAGCTGGCAATGACGACTGGTCGCGCAGGTTCTTGATCCCTGCGACACGTCCGCTGCACGAGGTAAACGCAAGATGGGGGCTGACACCGAATGGGATACCCCTGCGGACGTTTATATAAAAGCTCAACGCTGCCTTGAGGAAGGCGCTTCGAGTCCCAATCATTGCCGCGCAATGATGATCAGCACAGCCTGCGTGTGACACCGAGCAATGAACCTTCAGTGGTCCGATCGAGACCTCCACAGCTTGTGCTGCTTGACTTGCACGGCGCCCATTTCTCAGGATCTACCATCCTCGGCAGCCGTTATTTCGTGAAACCGATGCGCAGTCCACACTTCGGGGGCATGGCGCATAAGGAAATCACTAACGGTCTATTTTCCATTCCCATGTGTCTGAGATCACCTCGTGGGTGCGCCGGGAGCCCAACGGCCGGGCTCGATGGCATGGCGATGACGATCAATGCCTTGGGGGCATCGGGTCTCGGGGGAGACATGAAACACGACTCACCACGCGCCGTTCTCGGCGCGGGACTTCTTGACCATGCGCGGCGTCGGCCTGATGGGGTCGCCCTTACGCTGGGCAAGCGCGACATCACCTATGCGGAAGCTGCTGAAACCGCTTTACGGTGGGCTGCCCTCATTGTTGACGCCAATGGGGCTCAGCCTCGTCGCGTCGGAATCCTTGCGCACCGTAGTGAGGTTTCGTACCTGGGGGTTCTGGCGGCACTGTATGCCGGAGCGGCATTTGTTCCGCTCAACCGGCGGTTTCCCGTGGACCGTACGCGTGCGATGGCGGACCGTGCAGGTCTGGACGCGCTGATCGTCGACGAGGGATCACTGCCTCAACTCCCTGAAGTACTACGGGGGATGGAGCGCAAGCCGATCGTTCTGCTGCCGCAGAGCGACGCCTCGGTTCGTGGAGAGATCGTCACGACGGGGGCACGGGGCGTGTATACGGCGAGCGATCTTGCGAGCACGGTGCCGCTTGTGGCGCCTGCGGCAGTGCCGGAGGATGGGCTGGCGTATCTGTTGTTCACTTCCGGTAGCACCGGTGTCCCAAAGGGTGTCCCGGTGACCCATGGCAATGTGCGGGCCTTCCTCCGTGCGGCGCAGGCCCGGTACGGGATCACGCCTGATGACCGGTTGAGCCAGACCTTCGACCAAACCTTTGACCTGTCGGTATTCGACCTCTTCATGGCATGGGAGCACGGCGCCCGGATCTGCGCGATGGACCCCATCGAGCTTTTGGCGCCCTTTCGTTATCTGGAGCGCCATGAGGTCACCGTCTGGTTCTCAGTGCCATCGGTCGCGGCCGTACTGCGCAGGCGTGGTTCGCTGACGCCGGGCCGGATGCCGACGCTGCGTTGGAGCCTTTTCTGCGGTGAGGCTCTGCCGCAGGAGGCCGCCGAGGCGTGGCAAGCGGCAGCTCCGGGGTCGGTGGTGGAAAACCTGTACGGTCCTACCGAGCTCACTATCGCCTGCACCGCGCACCGCTGGGATCCGGTCGCCGGGGCCGCATCATGCGTGCACGGCAACGTCCCCATTGGGCTGCCCTTTCCAGGACTGGACCCGTTGGTCGTGGACGAGCGGTTGAAGCCGGTGGCCACCGGTGAGACCGGTGAGCTGTGCATGGCGGGCCCGCAGACGGTGCCCGGTTACTGGCAGGATGCCGCCCTGACGGCCGAGCGGTTCTTCGAGCGCGACGGCCGGAGGTACTACCGCACCGGGGACATGGTGCGCTTCCAGGACGGTCACTACGTACACCTGGGGCGCGACGACCAGCAGGTGAAGGTCGGTGGATACCGCGTCGAACTCGGCGAGATCGAGGCGGCATTGCGCCGGGCCGGCTGCGCCGAGGCCGTCTGCCTCCACCTGCCCGACGAGGACGCCCTCGTCGCCGTCGTCACGGGCGTGGACGACCCCGCCGGTCTCGCCGACGCCGTCGGCGCCCGGTTGCCCGCGTACATGGTGCCCAGGGCCGTGCACCTCATCGACCAGATGCCCCTCAACGGCAATGGCAAGGCCGACCGGCAGGCTCTGCGCTCCCGGTTCGGCACTCTCGCCGCGGCCGTCTGACCTCCAGCACATCTCAAGTCCAGGGGGAAGAATATGAACAGCGTCGACCGTCTGATCGCGCACACGCTCAGAATCGACGAGGGCAGGGTCACCGCCGGCCTGGAATACCAGTCCATCAGGGAGTGGGACTCCCTCGGCCATGTGGCGCTGATGGTGGAGCTGGAGAACGCCTACGGCGTCACATTGGACGATGAACTCACCCTGGAGCTGCGTTCGGTGGAGGCCATCCGTGCGTTCGCCGCGCGGCGGCAGGGGGATGCGGCGGGTGTGGCGGAGCCGGCGGCGTCCCGGCC
>KL569451.1:19396-21001 GCA_000715685.1 Streptomyces lilacinus | reverse complement strand
AGATGTGTATAAGAGACAGGCCGTATGGGGACGCCGTCCGCCGGGGTCTGGAGGGCGTCAGCTTCGACCACACCGCCATTACCCGGATCGACGGGGCCGAGGGCGTACTGGAGTACCGCGGCTACAGCATCAACGACCTGGCCGAGCGCGCTTCGTACACGGAGGTGGCACACCTCCTGGTGCACGGTCAACTTCCGGACGCGTACCAGCGGGAGGCATTCGACAAGGAGTTGCGCGCCCGGCGTGCCCTGCCGCCCGAGGTCCTGGCCCTTGCGCGTGGCCTGGCCCGTGCCCATCCGATGGAGGCGCTGCGGACCTGTGTCTCGGCGCTGGGCGCCTATGAGCCACGGCGTGACGCGTCGACAGACGAGACGTACGAGGAGGCATTGGAGGCGGGGATCGCACTGCTGGCCCGCATTCCGCTGCTCATCGCCGCCCACCATGCCTATCGCCAGGGCCGAGAGCCCCTTCTGCCGTCCGAGGATGTGCCGTTCACGGAGGGTTTCCTGACGGCCCTGCTGGGTGCCGAGCCGAGCCCGGACGCCATCCGGTTCATGGACAAGGGCTTGATCGTCCACGCGGACCACGGTTCCAACTCGTCCGCGTTCACTGCCCGTGTCGCCACCGGCAGCCGGGCGAGCATGACCGCCGCGATCACTGCCGCCATCGCCACGTTCAGCGGTTCGCTGCACGGCGGTGCCGCCGAGCGCGTTGTCCGGCTGGTCGACGAGGTGGACGGGCCCGCGGACGCCGGACGCTATGTGCGCGAGGTACAGGGCCGTGGTGACCGGGTCATGGGCTTCGGGCATCGGGTATACCGCACCGAGGACCCGCGGGTGCGCCATCTGCGGGCCAGCGTCGTGGAATTGAGCCGGGAGCGCGGGGACACCCGTGGCCTGGACATCCTGGACGCTGTCGCCGCCGCCATGCGCCCGTACGCCCGTCACGGTGTCGCGCCCAATGTGGATCTGTACGCCGGGCTCGCCTACCGTCTGCTCGGCCTGCCGGACGACCTGGCAGTGCCCCTGTTCGTCGTCGGGCGGACCGCAGGCTGGGTCGCGCAGGTCCTCGAGCAGCACGCCAACAACGTGCTCATCCGTCCTCTGCTCCGCTACAACGGCCCGCGTACCCGTGCCTACCCGGGAGGCGCCGCGTGAGCCGGCACCTGCTGTGCATCGGCCGGTCGCGGCAGATGCACGCCAAAGCGCACGCCTATGGCCTGCGGCTGAGCGTCATCGCGGAGCTCTCGCGGGTCCGCAGCCAGCGGGATCTGTCGATGTACGAACGGATCGTGGCGCTGCCGGACACGGCCGGGGCGGCCGAGTGGGTCGCCGCGGCCCGCATGGTGCACGAGCACGACCCCGTCGACGCCATCGGCGGGTTCAACGAGGAGACGCAGGAGTTCGCAGCGGTGATCGCCGACGCGCTGGGCCTGCCCTACCACCCGCTGCGGACGGTGCGCACCGTCCGCAACAAGCATCTGATGCGCGAGGCGCTGCATGCGGCGGGCGTCGACCCCACGCCCGCCCGGCAGGTCGCGACCGGTGAGGATGTCGCCGCCTTCGCTGCGGAGTACGGCTATCCCTGTCTCTTATACACATCTCT
>KL569451.1:16294-19134 GCA_000715685.1 Streptomyces lilacinus | reverse complement strand
CAGGGGCAGCGTGGCCGTGACCGTGGTGCGCACGGCCGTGGACCTGCCGGAGCGCCTGCCCGAGGACTACCGCATGCTCGCCGAGGGTTTCCTGGACGGCGCGGAGTACAGCGTCGAGGCCTTGTCGGAGAAGGGGCGGCACCGGGTGGTGTGCGTCACCCAGAAGTTCACCGACGAGGCGACCCTGGTCGAGACCGGGCACTGCGTTCCAGCCCCGGTCGGCGATGAACTGCGGGTGGCAGTTGACGAGTTCATGCAGTGTGTGCTGGATGCGCTTGGTGTGACGGACGGTCCGACCCACACGGAGGTCATCGCCACGGACGGAGGGCTGCGGGTCGTGGAGACCCATCTGCGGCTGGGCGGTGGCCACATCGTCGAGCTCGTCGAGCTCGCCTTCGGCATCGACCTGGATACCATGTGGATCCGCCAGGTGACAGGGGAGCCCGTGTTGCCCGGCCTCGTCGTCGAGGCGTCCCGTTCAGCCGCCGTGAGGTTCGTGACCCCGGCCGCCGCGGGTGTCCTGAACGGGACGCACGGCACGGACGAGGCCGCGGCCCTGCCCGGCGTCGTCACTGTCGAGGAGCTCCAGGGGCCGGGCGCGATCCTCACTACCCCGCTCACCGGCCAGGGCAGGGCCGCTTGTGTCATCGCCACCGGGGCGTCGGCCGCCGAGGCCGTCGAGCGCAGCCGGGCGGCGGCCGAAAAACTGAGATTCGTGGTGACATGCGTAGGGTGAGCCCGGGCCGGGCCGGCTGGTGGCTGCTCGGCGGGACCCTTGCAACCAGCGTCGGCGGCGGCATGCAGACACTGGCCGCCGGAAAGCTGCTGTACGACCGGACCGGCTCGATCTCCGCATTCGGCATCGTGCTGATCGTCGAACAGGTCCTCACCTTCACCGTCCCGCTGATCGCGGGGCCGTGGGTGGACCGCGGCGACCCCCGGCGTATCTGCACCGCCATCGAGCTGATACGTGGCACCGCACTGATGGCCATCGGCGCGGTGATGCTGACCGGGCCCAGCCCGCTGGGCTGGATCATGGCGATGTCACTGTGCATCAAGGCGGGCCAGCCGTTCTACCGCGGTGCGATGTTCTCGCTGGCCCCGACGGCCGTGCCCGGCGCGGCACTGGGTTCCTTCAACGCCTACTCCAGCACCGCCCAGCAGGGCGGCGCGCTGCTCGGCGGCGCCATCGCCGGTGTGATCATCCAGTGCTGGAGCGCCTCGGGCTGCTTCCTGGTCACCGGGCTCGGCTTCCTCATGTCGGGCCTGGCCATCACCGCCGCCCGAATGCCCCGCCCCGAGCGGGAGCACAAGGCCGGCTCCGGCTGGGGCCCGGTCATCGCCCTGCTGCGCACAGAGCGCGGCTTCGCCCGCCATTTGTTCCTGGCCACGGCGGACAACATCGCCGTCGTGCTGTTCAATCTGTTGCTGTTCGCCGTCGTCGCCCGGGACTTCGGCAGCAGCGCCTACTGGCTGTCGGCGATGGACTGCGCCTTCGCCGTCGGCGCGATCTGCGTCGCGCCCGCTGTCGGCCCGGTCGGTGCCCGGCTGGGCGCCGCCGGCGCGGTGCGGATCGGGCTGGCCGGGCAGGTTCTGTGCTTCGCAGCCATGGCGGCCGGGCTCGGCGGCCCGGCCGACGTCGGCCTTGCGTTGCTCCGGGGCGCCTGCAACACCCTGTCGTGGACGACGGTGACCACGACGCTGCAGCTGCGGGCCGGACGGGCCGTACGCGGCCGGATCGGCAACGCCCGCAACATGGTCACGGCCGGCTTCTCGGCCGCCCTGGTGCCGGTGGTCTCCCGCCTGGAGGTCGTGGCCGCCTACCTGCTCGTGGCGGGGGCCGTCGCACAGCACGGCGGGGCACCGGCCGACGCGGGCGAGAACAAGGCATGTGACGCGACACCGGGGGACGAGAAGGAAGTGACTGCCACATGATCACCAGGGCTGTCTCTTATACACATCTCCTGCTGGAATCACTGCTGCGCGTGGGCGATACCGGAACGGCCGTCACCCTCGCCGCGCGGCTGGCCGCGGGCCGGGACGCGGAGCTGGAGATGGCCTTCCGCCCGGCCCGCATCGTCATGCAGGACTACACGGGCATTCCGCTGCTGGTCGACCTTGCCGCCCTGCGCGACCGCGTGGACCGGCCCGGGCGCGTCAACCCGGTGCTACCTGTCGACGTTGTCGTGGACCACTCCGTACAGGCCGACCTGGCCGGGCGCCCGGACGCGCAGGCGCACAACGAAGCGCTCGAACACGCCCGCAACGCAGAGCGCTACGCCTTCCTCAAGTGGGCCCAGGGCGCCTTCGACGGACTGCGGGTCATCCCTCCGGGTCAGGGCATCGTCCACCAGGTAAACCTGGAACGGCTCGCCACGGTCGTCGCTTCGGGCGCCGACGGGCTGCTGCTGCCCGACACCGTCATCGGCACCGACAGCCACACCACCATGGTCAACGGACTGGGCGTGCTCGGCTGGGGCACGGGCGGGCTGGAGGCGGAAGCTTTGATGCTGGGCCTCGCCCAGCCCATCCGCATTCCGCCGATCGTCGGAATCCGCCTCACCGGCGCGGTCCGGCCCGGCGTCTCACCGACCGACGTGGTGCTCACCCTTACCCAGCGACTGCGCGAGGAGAACGTCCGCGGCCTGCTCGTCGAGTTCACCGGATCCGGTGTCGACGCCCTGACCGCGGCCGACCGGTGCACCATCGCCAACATGGCCCCGGAGTACGGGGCCATGGCCGCCTACTTCCCGGTGGACACGGAGACCCTGCGCTACCTGCGGCAGACCGGACGCCGCGCCGAGGACATCGCCCTGGCCGAGGTCTGTCTCTTATACACA
>KL569451.1:15536-16049 GCA_000715685.1 Streptomyces lilacinus | reverse complement strand
ACGCTCCGGAGCCGTGCTTCGGCCGGGAGATCCGCTTCGACCTCGCCGCCGTGCGGCCGAGCCTGGCCGGCCCCAGCCAGCCGGACCAGCGCATCGCGCTGGCCGGTCTGCCCGCCTCCTTCGCCCGTTTCCACGGCGGTCCGGTGCGCACCGCCGACGGGCTGTCCGACGGCGACATCGTGATCGCCTCCATCACCTCGTGCACCAGCACCTCCAACCCGCAGGCCATGCTGGCCGCCGGCCTCCTGGCGCGGCGGGCGGTGGAGCGTGGCCTGAGCGTCCCGGAGCGGGTCAAGACCAGCATGTCGCCCGGATCCCGTGCCGTCACGCGGTATCTGAGGGACGCCGGACTGCTGCCCTATCTGGAGAAGCTGGGCTTCCATGTGGCCGGCTACGGCTGCATGACCTGCAACGGCGGCAGCGGCCCGCTCAACAAGGGCATCGGCGAGGCCGTCGACGCGCATGGGCTGAACGTGGCCGCCGTCCTCAGCGGCAACCGCAACTTCGAGGCTC
>KL569451.1:8579-15243 GCA_000715685.1 Streptomyces lilacinus | reverse complement strand
ACTTCGAGGCTCGCGTCCACGGCCAGGCACGGGCCGGCTACCTGGCCTCACCCGCGCTCGTCGTCGCCCTCGCCCTGGCCGGGGACGTCCGCAGGGACCTGGAGAAGGAACCGCTGGGCTTCAGCGGCGGCGAACCCGTGATGCTCGCCGATATCTGGCCCGATGGTGAAGAACTCGCCGAGCTGGAAGGTGAGTTCATCAAGCCCGAGCTCTTCACCTCCGCCCCCGCGGCCGATCCGGTCTGGGACGCCCTGCCCGCCCAGCCGGGTCCCGTCTACGCCTGGGACGAGGACTCCACCTACATCCGGCCGCCTTCCTTCGTCGGAACGGCCCGGCCCGCCGACACCCCGGTGCGCGGCGCCCGGGTGCTGCTGGCCCTGGGCGACGACGTCAGCACCGACCACATCTCCCCGGTCGGCGCCATCCCGCCGGACTCCCCCGCCGGACTCCACCTACGTCGGCGCGGCGTGACCGACTTCAACTCCTACGGCTCACGCCGCGGCAACCACGAGGTGATGGCCCGCGGCACCTTCTCCAACCCGCGCCTGCGCAACCACCTCGCCGGCCCGGGTGGCAGCGGCGGTATGACGCTTCATCTGCCGACCGGCGAGGTGCTGCCCGTCCACGAGGCCGCCCGGCGGTACGCGGCCGACGCCACGCCCCTGCTGGTCCTGGCCGGACGCAACTACGGCAAGGGTTCCTCGCGCGACTGGGCCGCCAAGGGCCCCTGGCTGCTCGGCGTCCGCGCCGTTCTGGCCGAGAGCTTCGAGCGCATCCACCGCACCAACCTGTGCGCGATGGGCATCCTGCCGCTGCTGCTGCCGGAGGGGACCAGCTGGTCCGGCCTGGGCCTCACCGGCCACGAGGAGTTCGCGCTGGAGGGCCTGGACCGGATGCGCGAGACCGGGTCCGTGCGGGTGGTGGCCGACGGTACCGCCTGGACCGTGCGCGCCGATGTGCAGTCGGCCGGGGAATGGGACGTCCTCCTCGCGGGAGGCACCCTGCCGTACCTGCTCGGCCGCCTCGACGCCGGCGCGCGGGAGGGCGGCGCATGAGCGGGCGCGTCCTCGCCGGGCTGGGCCTGCTCGACGCCGTCGACACCGATGCGCTGAGCGCCCGTAGCCTGTCCTTCGCCTCCGTCCACCTGGGCACCCGGGACGTGCCCATCGGCACCCTGCTCGACCTCGTCCACGGCGACGCCGCCCTGCTGCCCCCGCGCACCGGACACCTGGGCAACTGGGAGGACATCGCCCTCGGCCGCTCCGGCCCGATGGATTTCAACGCCGCCATCTGCGGCGGCGGGTACGGGTATCCGCTGATCTACGGGTTCACCCGGACCGAGACCGAGGCCCGGGGGGAGACCGCGGCCGAAGGCGACACCGTCTACCTGCCCGGGTCCCTCGTCGACCGGGGCGACCGGCGCGTACTGCCCCTGTACACCTGGGACGGCCGGGCGTTCGTCCGCCGCGACCGCAGTCGCCCGCTGTTCTGTCCGTTCGTCGCCACCGAGATCGACGGCGGCCTGGTCCCGCTGGTGGAACTGCACTGGCGGCGCATGGGCACCGTCGCCGGATACCGCTTCGCCCTCGAGGCGTCCGCCGTCATGGCGCACGCCGAGGCGTTCACCGCCATGCTCGGCCATCTCCTCCAGGAGGCGGCCGCCCGGCCCAACCCGCGCCCCGCCCTGAGCAATCTGGTCAGTCATGCCGTCCGGCCGGACGGGCTGGTCGGCCGCTGCGAGCTGCTCCCGGAGGGCCGTGGATTCCGTCTCGACGGCCACCTCTACGGCTCGGCCGACGCCCTGGCCGAGGCCGCCCTCGAACCCTTCCGCGCCCTGACCGACCCCCAGGAACTGCCCTCCCGCATCGGCGCGTTGCCGCCCGTGCTGCCGGTGGTCTCACATCTGCTGACCAGCGTCCTGACCGGCCTCTTCGGCACCCACCACCCGGACGGGCCCCCGGGCGACGGCATCGAACCGTACATCACCCACCTGCACTGGGGAGCGCGGGCGACGGCCGGCTGCCCGCCGCGGCGCGGCGGCTACTTCTCCAGCAGGACCACCGTGCGCGGCATGCGGGCCATCGCCTCGGCCCTGACCACCGCCTTTCCGGAGGCCGCGCCGCTGTGCGTGGTACTGCTCCCGGCCCCGGTGTTCATGCTCTGTCCCGCCGACACCGACCCACGCGACGCGGAGTTGCTCGCCGCGCTCTTCCGCACCGTGCGCGCGGCGGACCCGGACGACGCCTACCCCACCGCGCTCGGCTGGCTCGGCGAGCACGGCGGGAAATTCTCCGGCTACCTGCGCGGCAGATTCCGTGACGGCAGCGGGGTCCCGCACGACGGAATCCTCCGTGAGCCGTCAACACCAGTCCAGCCAGAAGGGTTTCGGGAGATGACGTTCCGTCAAGCGTCCGCGATGGTGGCCGCCTTCGAGGAGGTGGCCAACGCGTGAGAACTCCACTGAAGGCATCGCACCGGCCGTTCTCGGTGGCCCTGGCCGAGCCGTTCACCAGCAACACCGGCGTGACCACGCATGTCGAGCAGAGGCTGCTGGTCCTGCGCTGGGAGGGCCTGACCGGTTACGGCACCGCCCTGGCCACCGGCGCCGACGAGCTCGACGCCGCGCTGCCCCTGCTGGAGGACGCCGGGCCGCTGGAGCTCGTCCGCACCCTGGACCGGCTCCGCTCGGCGGGCGTCCGCGCCCCCGTGCTCGGCGCGGTCGACATGGCCCTGCACGACCTGCTGGGGAAACGGGCCCAACTGCCCCTGCACAAGCTGCTGGGCCTGGACGGGCTGCCGGCCGGCCCCACGGCCCTCTCCCTGGGCGCGGGCACCGACGACGAACTGCGCCGGCGCGGCCGCGAACTGGCCCACTGGCCGGTGCTCAAGCTCAAGCTGACCCCGCAGGACGACGGAAGCCGGGCCGGGGTCCTGCGCGAGGTCTACGACGGCCGCATCTGGGTGGACGGCAACGGCTCCTGGAGCCCCGAGCAAGCCGTCACCGTCGCCCGCGAGTTGCACCGCCACGGCGTCGAGATGCTGGAACAGCCCGTCCCGCCGGGCCCCGCCGACCGCCTCCGCCATGTGCACGAGAACGCGCCCCTGCCCATCGTCGCGGACGAGGACTGCGCCGGCCCCGAGGACGTCCTGCGCCTGCGGGGCTGCGTCACCGGCGTCAACATCAAGCTCATCAAGTGCGGCGGCCTGCGTCGCGCCCAGGAGGCCATCACCCTCGCCCGGCAGGCCGGCCTGCGGGTCATGCTCGGCTGCAAGGTCGAGAGCGCGCTCGGCGTCACCGCCATGGCCCAGCTCGCCCCGCTCGCCGACCATCTCGACCTCGACGGTCATGTCGACCTCGTCGACGACCCCTTCCGCGGGCTCCGGATCGACCGCGGAAGGCTCACGCTACCCGACGGCCCCGGTCTCGGGGTGACCCCGGCCGCACCCGACACCACCGATGGAACCGATGGAGAGGAACAGCCATGACACTGCGTTGCGCCGTGCTTGACGACTTCCAGTCCGTGGCGACCACCGTCGCCGACTGGTCGCCGCTGGCCGGGAAGGTCGATGTCGTCACCTTCCCCGACCACTTCGGCAGCGAGGACGAACTGGCCGCCGCCCTGGCGGAGTTCGACATCGTGGTCACCCTGCGGGAGCGGGTGCCCTTCCCCGCGTCCTTGCTCGCCCGTCTGCCACGGCTGCGGCTGCTGGTCGCCTCGGGGATGCGCAACTCGGTCATCGACTACGCCGCGGCGAGGGCGCAGGGGGTGACGGTGTGCGGTACGGCCAGTTCTTCGACTCCGCCGGTGGAGCTGACCTGGGCGTTGCTGCTGGGTCTGGCTCGGGGCATCGTGCCCGAGGCCGAAGCCGTCCGGGAAGGCGGCCGTTGGCAGTCCACTGTCGGAGCGGACCTGCACGGCCGCCGCCTGGGCCTGCTGGGGCTGGGCAAGATCGGCAGCCGGGTGGCCCAGGTGGGCCTGGCCTTCGGCATGGACGTCATCGCCTGGAGCCAGAACCTCACCAAGGAACGCACGGACGAGGTCGGCACCGCGCTCGCGGCGTCGAAGGAAGAGCTGCTGGAGAGCAGCGACTTCGTCTCCGTCCACCTCGCCCTGGGCGACCGCACCCGCGGCCTGGTCGGCGCCGCCGAGCTCGCCCGGATGCGCCCGACCGCCTACCTGGTCAACACCTCACGGGCCGCCATCGTCGACCAGGACGCCCTGCTGTCCGCCCTGCACGCCGGGACCATCGCCGGCGCGGGGGTCGATGTCTTCGACACCGAACCGCTGCCCGCGGACCACCCCATGCGCACCGCGCCCCGCCTGCTGGCCACCCCGCACCTGGGCTATGTCACCCGCGCCAACTACGAGAGGTACTACGGCCAGGCCGTCGAGGACATCCAAGCCTTCCTGGCGGGCTCGCCCGTCCGCCTCCTCGGCTGAACTCCCTTGTCACCGACGGGCCGTCCCGCCCTCGCACGCACCGGGCCGTCCCTCCCACCGCCCACCCGTTCCCGCCGGAGGACTCTGTGAGCACAAACCGTCGCATGATGAACCTCGGTGCCTTCCTGCCGGCGCCCGGACACCACGTGGCCGCCTGGCGGCACCCCAACGCCCGCCCCGACGGGGGCCTGGACTTCGCCTACTATCGCTCCCTGGTACAGACCGCCGAGCGCGGCAAGTTCGACATGATCTTCCTCTCCGACGGCGCGGGTATCCGCACCCACTACAAGGACGCCGACGAACTCAGCCGCCAGGGCCGCATGGTTCACTTCGAGCCGCTGACCCTGCTGTCCGCTCTCGCCGTGCACACCACGCACATCGGTCTTACGGCGACGGCCTCCACGACCTACAACGAGCCCTTCCACATCGCGCGGAAGTTCGCCTCGCTCGACCACCTCAGTGCGGGCCGCGCCGGATGGAACGTCGTGACGTCCGTGACGGACGCGGAGGCCCGGAACTTCAACCTCGACCGGCAGCCCCCGCATGCCGCCCGCTACCAGCGCGCCCGCGAGTTCATGGAGGTCGTCACCGGTCTGTGGGACTCCTGGGAAGACGACGCCTTCCTCTACGACAAGGAGTCCGGCCGCTACTTCGACCCGCGCAGGCTCCACATCCTCGACCACCAGGGCGAGCACTTCCGCGTGCGCGGGCCGCTGAACGTCGCGCGCCCCCCGCAGGGCCATCCGGTCCTCGTCCAGGCGGGTTCCTCCGGTGACGGCATGGACTTCGCCGCCCGCTGGGCCGAGGTCGTCTTCACCGCCCAGCAGAGCCTCGACCAGGCGCAGGTCTTCTACAAGGACATCAAGGACCGCATCGCCGGTCACGGCCGCGATCCCGAACACGTCAAGGTCATGCCCGGTGTCTTCATCATCGCCGGGTCCAGCCAGGCCGAGGCCGAGGACAAGTACGCCGTACTGCAAGACCTCGTCGACCCCGTCGTGGGGCTCGGCCTGCTCACCGGGCTCCTCGGCGACATCGACATCTCCCATCTGCCGCTCGACGGCCCGCTGCCCGAACTGCCGCCCACCGAGGGCAGCACCAGCCGCCAGCAGCTCGTCTACGAACAGGCCCGCAGCCAGGGCCTGACCATACGTGAGCTGTTCCTGTCCGTCGCGGGCGGACGCGGGCACCGCTTCCTGCTGGGCACGCCGCAGACCATCGCCGACGAGCTGGAGTCCTGGTTCACCCAGGGCGGGGCGGACGGCTTCAACATCATGCCGGGCTACCTGCCCGACGGGCTCGACGACATCGTCGACCTCGTGGTGCCCGAGCTCCAGCGGCGGGGGCTGTTCCGCACCGACTACGAAGGCACCACCCTGCGCGACCACCTCGGGCTCCCCCGCCCGGACTTCGCCCCCACCGGCGACCCGTCGTGACCGTGGACGCCGCGACCCTGCGCTCGGTGCTGCGGGCCCACGCGTCGGGCGTGGCCGTCCTCACGGCCGCCGGCCCGGCGGGGCCCGCCGGGGTCACCATCACCTCGTTCGGCTCCCTGAGCGCCGAGCCCGCCCTGGTGTCCTTCGCCCTGGCCACCACCTCCTCGACCTGGGCGCAGATCGCCGACACCCGGTGGTACGGCGTCCATGTGCTGAGCGGGGATCAGGCCGGCCTGGCGGAGAGGTTCGCCACCAAGGGCGCCGCACGGTTCGCCCCGCCCACCCGTTGGCGGCCGGGCCCCCACGGCGTCCCCCTCCTGGAGGGCTGCCTCGCCCGGCTCGTCTGCTCGCGCCACGAGCTGGTCCGGGTGGGTGATCACCACCTGGTCATCGCCTCCGTCGAGCACGCCGAGCACGGGGCGCCCGGGGACAGCCTCGTCCATCTGCACGGGGCCCTGCACGCCGTCGGCGCCCCCGTGCCCGCCCACCCGTGAACCACTGATCCCCCCGATCCCACGAACCACCCAGATCCCACGAACCACCCGGCCCCGCACGCACCAAGGACCCGACCGCATGAAGAACGTCCTTCTCTTCTCCCGCCGTCCCCTGCGGCGCCGCCCGCTGCAGGACTGGCTGGGCGACGCCGCCGCCCGCGTCGTGCTCGTCACCCCGCGCAGTGCCGTCGAAGGCGCCGAGGAGATCGTCACCCGGCATTTCCTGGGCCACCGGCTCGTCGACTCCTACGACTCCTGGGCGGCCGACCTGGCCGCCGAGGCGGCCGCCCGC